>JAGVBT010000105.1 GCA_020059605.1 Deltaproteobacteria bacterium | reverse complement strand
TTTTTAGAATTTTATGGGAAACGGGGGATTTCACCTAAAGTGAATTCCGGCAGGGAAACGAAACGAAAGCGCTGATACGGAAAGGGTTCGCCCCTGCCTTTGCCGAAGCGGCTTCGCGCAGGCAGGTCGAAGCCTTTCCGGATGGCTTGCCCATGCCCGTATGATCAGGATTTATGCAACATCTGGATAAACACTATCTCTTGTTATGGAACCCACTGCTTGGTATAATAAGTTCATTAAAAGCGATGGGTCATCGTCGTTTTAAACCGGAATCAGTCGATAGGAGCTAAAGATGAGTGAAAAGAGTGAACAAAATTATTCTGGGACCACCCCCGATCACCTCTCTCCCTTCCTGAAACACTCAAAATCGAGATTTGCCATAGGATGAAGATTACAATCAGATATCTTATAATGATTGCCAGGAACATAGGTGGGCCCGCCAGATCCATGAAGGACTGCGCCAGGATACCGTGCGCCATACCCAGCGGCTGAAAGGATCAAACATGGATGAGAAAAAAAACGTGATGTCTTACGAAGACTTTCGAGAGAGAGCGTCGGACTACGGGGAAGACAAGGGACACGACTTTCTCACCGACCCCGCCGCTGTCGCAGAGGCCAGCGAGAAAGCGGAAGCGGAAAAGGCGGTGAGCCACGGGGATATGCTCCGCGCGACCCGCGAAAAGCGCGGGTTTTCTCTTGATGAGTTGGCCACAAGAACCGGCATTGCACGAGACGTGCTGGTCCAACTTGAAGCCGGTGAGTTTATACTGCCTCTGGGGCAGCTAATAAAACTCAGCAAGGCCCTTTCTCTTCGGATGGCGGATGTCATATCTACAGGCGAAGAGTCGTTCACCATCGTGAAATCGGATCAGCGTCAGACTTATTCTCGATTTGGAAAAGCCAGGGAAGCAAGCTACGGATACGAATACCAATCCCTGGCTGCCAGAAAGAAAGATCGGGCGATGGAGCCATTCATTGTTACACTCCATCCCTCCGGAGCGGATGAGCCCTCTTCCCACGACGGACAGGAGTTCATCTACGTCCTGGATGGCGAGATGGAAGTCGTCATAGAGGACACCAGAGATGTCTTGAAACCCGGCGACTCTGTCTACTACGATTCCACGAGCATGCATCTGCTGAAAGCTCACGGAGGCAAACCTGCGAAGATCCTCGCAGTGCTCATCAGCTGAGCGATACAAGTAAATGCCTCCTGAAACGAAGAGATGATGAAAATCTTCGCTTTATCGAGGACGAAGAGGTGATCGAGAATATCCTCAAGCACCTTGGCCTTGGGGACATAATGGCCAGACCTCCGCCCAAGGTGAAGGCGCCCTCCCTCATGATTTCCATCGATGATTCAGATTCCCAGGTTCCATTCTCTATCCCTCCCTTCTATCCAGGCCCCGATTACCCAATACATTCTTGTATGGGCTGATAACCCCGCGAACCCTCTATTCAAGATTTTAACCAATCATCCTCAGCTTTGAGTTCGACCTAAAGATAACGACTTGTGAGTGTTAAACGTAACCTATAAAGGTTACCTCTCCGGCAGATCGGAGGAGGGAATAAAAGGGATTTCGCCCAGGTCGCCGAGTTCATATTGGAGAATTCCAATGAGGGTGATTGCAGCCGTTTCGGTTCTTAAAATACGTTGGCCTATCTTAACAGGAATGAATCCTTGAATTGTTGCCGATCTTACCTCTTCTTCGGTAAACCCTCCCTCCGGTCCGACCATGGCATAGACCTTTGTTGAAGGATAAATCTCAAATCCCCCCCTGCCTGTCCGGCAGGCAGGCTCCCCTCCCTTTCGGAAGGGGGGATTTAAGGCGACATATCGTTTTAGGAGTTCTTTAAGACTTTTTCCTTTTTTCTCCCAGAGAAGAATTTTCAACCCTTCTTCACGGCTATATCCCAGAGCCTCTTCAAAGGAGCGATAATACTCGATTCGGGGAATCTGTGCCCTCCTCGACTGCTGAACGGCTTTGACAGCGATCTTCTGCCATCGGTGGGCCTTCTTCTGTTTGAATTCCCTTTCCTCGAGTGAGATCGACCTTTCGGATTTAAAAGGGAGGATGGCCGAGACACCCAGTTCTGTTGCTTTCTGGATGATCAGTTCCATCCGTTCCTTTTCGGGAAGGGCCTGGAGGAGAATAATCTCAAGATGGGATTCTGCTGACGATGGAAAGGCATCAAAGATGAGAACGGCTGCTTGCACACCGGAGAGTCGAAGGACCCTCCCTCTGAAGTCCTTTCCTTGAGAATCGGTCAGGGTGATGAGACTCCCCACACGACCTCCATGAAACCGAAGGGCCTCCAGAGGAGGCCCTTCGAGGATCACTTCGTTGCCCGTTTCAATCCCCAGATCGAGAACGATCCTACCCATTGCAGGTCGGAGACTCGACTCTACAAGAGGCTTTCCCTCTCTTTTTCTTCTTTTCCTTGGATTCCTCTCCGCCTCCCTCATACTCTTTGATCTTCTTTCCCAAATCCTGAAGCCTCCTGTCCACCCGGTCATTGACCGTGTCTTTAGGAAATTCTCCGTCTTCCAGCCTCTCCCCTGCCTTCACACCGGTTAGAATCTCGATCCCTTGGTCGATCGTTTTGACCGGGTAGACATGGAACTTCCCTCCCGCAATCGCCTGCACCACATCCTTCCTCAACATCAGGTCATCGACATTGAGGTGAGGAATCATCACGCCCTGATTTCCCGTTAACCCCTTGGCCTTGCAAACTTCGAAGAACCCCTCGACCTTCTCATTCACCCCGCCGATGGGTTGAATCTCCCCTTTTTGATTGACGGACCCCGTGATGGCAATATCCTGCCGGAGGGGAAGACCGGAAAGGCTCGACAGAAGGGCATACAGTTCCGTGGAGGAGGCGCTGTCCCCTTCCACCCCGCTGTAAGACTGCTCAAAACAGATGCTGGCGCTCATGGTGATCGGCTTGTCCTGGGCATACCGGTCCCGGAGGTATCCCGAAAGGATATAGACCCCTTTATTATGGATGGGGCCGCTCATTTCCACCTCCCTCTCGATATTGATGATCCCGGCCTTCCCCAGGGAGGTCGTGACAGTAATCCTCGAGGGTTTTCCGAAGGAATAATCCCCAAGGTTATAAACGGAGAGGCCGTTGACCTGGCCTACCACTCTTCCATCCGAGTCAATCATGATGGTTCCGTCCTCGATCATCTCCTGTATTTTTTCCTCGATGAGATTCACTCGGTGGACCTTCTTCTGGATCGCCAGATCCACATGTTTCTCCTTTACCACATCGCTCCCGTCCTTCGAAGCCCAGTAATTGGCCTCCCTGAGGATATCGGCGATGACATGAAAACGGGCCGAAAGTTTTTTCTGTCTTCCTGCAATTTCCGTCCCATACTCGACGACCGCGGCCACGCCCGTCTTATCAAACGGTTTTAACTTCTCCTCGTCGCAGATCTTCCGGATGAAGCAGGCATACTGGAGGATCTTCGCGTCGTCCTTCTCCATCACCGAATCAAAGTCGGCCTTGATCTTAAATACTTTTTTAAAGTCGTCATCCAGGTTAAAGAGGAGATGGAAGAGATAAGAATCGCCGATCATGATGACTTTCGTATCGCATTCGATGGGCTCCGGTTTAAGGGCGCTGGTGGCAAAAAAATAGAAGGGATCGTAAGTCTGAACCTCCATCACCTGGTTCTTCAGGGTCCGTTTCAGGGCGGGCCAGACCCCCGGCTCCACAAGGCCATCGAGTGCATTGAAGATCAAATACCCGCCATTGGCCCTTAAGAAAGACCCTGCCTTGATATGGGTGAAGTCGGTCTTCCATATGCCCGAGCGCTCCACCACCCGTTCGATGGTGCCGAAAAGGTTCCGGTAATTTGGCGTCATCTCTATGATGATGGGCGCCCCTTTGGTCTCGGAGTTGTCCACCAGGACATTGACCTGATATTCGGTAAAGGCATCCACCGGTTGGGGAAGAACAAGCCCGGGAAGAGGTGAAGGTCCGGCTTCCTCTTTTTCCCTGAACCGATGAAGATTGGCCAGGATATCCTCCTGGACATCGCTCAGGTACTGATGAATCTTAGGAAAATTAAACCTCTCCTTGATGTCCGCGATGGAATCTTTGATGACCGGGGAGATCACCTCCATATCGAGGGCGGACAATTCATCCTTGATTTCCTTCTCCGATTTCCGGGTCTCCTTGAAGAGGCTTTCCAATTCGTTGATGAGTTCGGCCTGTTTCTCCTTCAGTTTTCCGAGCTCCTCCCGGGAAAACTTTTCTTCTTCCGCCATTGTTTCCAACTGCTCAATGTTGACCGGGTTTCCCTCTACCATCGGAAAAATACCAGGCCGTGAATAGGGTCCCATCTGGATTTGAACGAGGGCGAAGCCCTCCTTGTTCACTTTCTTTTCAAACTCCCGGAACATCTCGGCCTGCTTGTTCCGGAATCCTTCCACCAGTTCCTTCTTCTTATTGAGGTAGTTCTCATTCTCAAAGATGAGGGGGATCTTCTTCTTGAGCGATTCGATCAGGGTCTCCATCTCTTTTTTGAAATCATTTCCCTTGCCTGCGGGAAGGCTGAACATATGGGGCATGTCCACATTTTTAAAGTTATTCACGTAGCAGATATCATTGGGAATCTTTCCGGCGGCATCAAGTTCTTTCAGAACCGACTTGATCGTTGTGAAACGCCCTGTCCCTGCCAGGCCGGTGACAAAGATGTTATACCCGATGCTGTTAATCCCGAGCCCGACCCGGATCGCCTCTAAGGCCCTGTCCTGACCGATGATCTCGCTGCAGGGTTGGATCGATTCGGTGGTTTCAAAAGAGAATGAATCGGGATCGCATCGCCATCTCAATTTCTCCACGGGTACTTCTTCATGCCTGTTCTCCACCATGGGTTTCCCCCTCCTTCGGCAAGAGCGATTTCTTCTGGTCTTATTTATAACAGATCGATTGAAAAGTCAACGAAGGCAAAAAAAACGAGGAGTTAAGAGTGAAAAGTTAGGAATTGAAAACTGGGAATGGACGATTGAAAACCGTGCATTTAGATGCCTTCTCCGGCAAGTTCCTGGATCAGATGCTTTGCTTTATCCGTTACCCTTTGGGGAATTTTCACGATCAGTTTCACATATTCGTCCCCCCTGCCCTCTTTCTCAAGACGGGGAATGCCGAGCCCTTTCAATCGCATTTTCGTATGGCTCTGGGTTCCCGGAGGAACCTTGATTCGCTTGATTCCTTCAAGGGTGGGAACCTCGATGGAAGTTCCCAGAATGGCCTCTGAGACAGTAATCTCTTTCTCCACAATCAGGTCATCCCCCTCCCTGGCAAAGACAGGATGTTCCCGTATGGAGATCTGGAGATAAAGATCTCCCGGGGGACCGCCTTTTTTCCCCTCCCTCCCCTTGCCGGCGAGCCTCAGCTTTTTCCCGGCGGATATTCCCTTCGGGATCTTAACGGAAACTTCCTGCACCTCGCCATTTTTCCGATACGAAATTCTTTTCTCTCCGCCTGAAACCGCCTCTTCGAGAGAAATCGTCAATTCGTAAAGGATGTCTTCTCCCTTCTGAGGCATCCGGCCCGTTCCCTGGTAGGCGTATGAACCCCCGAAAAGATCTCCGAAATCAAAACCGCCTCCTCCTCTCCCAAACTTGAATTCCCGCCGCCCCCTTCCGCCAAAGAGACCCGAAAGAATCTCCTCGAAATCGGATCCCCGGAAGATGTCCTCCTGAGTGAAGCGTTGTCGGAATCCTTCGGCGCCAAAGGTATCGTATTGTTTGCGTTTCTCTTTGTCGCTCAAAACCGCATAGGCCTCGTTAATCTCTTTGAAGCGTTCCTCCGCCTCCTTCTTATTCGGATTCCGGTCCGGATGATATTTCATCGCCAATTTCCGGTAGGCCCGTTTGACCTCTTCGTCACTGGCGTTCTTGTTGACGCCTAAAATTTCATAATAATCTCTTTTCGCCATTATCCGTTACCCTCGGCTTCCAGCTCGAACCGCCGGCTGTAGACCTCCTGGATAACCCGGTTGAGATATCCTTCCGGATCATCGATTGCTTCCTTCGTAATCACAAACTCCTTCCGGCCCATTCTGTCCCGGATCAGTTTCATCCCATGCTCGTAATCCTTTAACAGACGGGAGCAAACCATTTCCCCCTTCATATCCTCTTCGAGGGCCATTTCCGTGATCCGATCGACTGCTTCTCCGTTAAACTGGAGCCGGATTCCATTTCTCCGCTGGAAATCTCTCTCAAATTCCTCGACCTGCCGCTGAACCTCCACCGCCTCTTCAAAGACGGTGTTGACATCGTAACCCCTCTCGGCCATCCGGCGGACGATCAGATCGATTCTGCTCTCCGGGAAGGCAACGCCGTAGCGTCTGCGGAACTCCCCTTCCCTGCTCAGGATCGACTCCTTCAACTCCCTCTTCTCCCGTGAGAGAAGTTTCTCAAACCGGGCCAGCCTCTCGGGATGCATGGGGTCCTGGAGCAATCGTTCCAGTTCCTGTTCCGGATGTTCGGTCACCTCGCGGGTGACGACGAATTGGCGAATATCCGTTGAAGGAAGCCTTTTCTCAAATTTGAGGAGCACCTTCTCCACGGCGCTGACCAGTCCCCTCGCACCCGTTTTCTCCTCATGCGCCTTCACAGCCAACTCGTAAAGGGCATCCTCTTCAAACTGGACGTCGATCCCGTACGATTTGAAATCCTTCTTCTTCCCCAGGATGATGGGATTATTGGGATTCTTGAGAATCGCATAGAGGTCATTGATCTCCAGTCTCTCAAAGATGGCATCGACCGGAAGCCGTCCAATGAATTCCGACTCAAACCCGTAGGCGATGAGGTCCTCCGCTCTTACCTGTTTGAGATATTCCGCTCTTTCATCTTTGGATCGGATCTCCGCTCCGAAACCGATTCCCTCCCGGTTCAGGCGCCTTTTCACCATCTCCTCCAGGCCGTTGAAGGCTCCGCTCATGATAAAAAGGATATGTTTCGTATTGATTGTGCGCTTTTCCTTCTTTCCGGTTCTGCGGTAATGTTCGATCGCCTCCAGCTGTGAGATAGGGTCATGGGGAACCTTGAGGTCGACCTCTGTTTCTTCCATCGGTTTGAGGAGAGCCCGCTGGACTCCTGTTCTTGAGACATCCGGGCCGATGATGTGGTTGGACGAGGCGATCTTATCGATCTCATCGATATAGATGATCCCGTACTGAGCCATCTCAATATCGCCATTGGCCTCATAAACGAGATCGCGGACGAGGTCCTCTACATCCCCCCCCACATAACCGGTCTCGCTGAACTTGGTCGCGTCCCCCTTGACAAAAGGAACGCCAATCTTTTTTGCGATCAATTTGATCAGGTAGGTCTTGCCCACGCCGGTGGGGCCGATCATCAGAATATTATTCTTGATATGGCCCACCCCTTCATACCGTGTCTTCCCCTGAGTGATCTCGGTGAACTTGATCCGGTTGAAGTGGGTGCAGATTTTGGTGGCCAGGATTTCCTTGGCCTCTTCCTGCCGGATAATATAGTCGTTGAGGAAGGCCTCCAGTTCCTCGGGCTTCAGGTCAAATTGGATTTTTCTCTTTTTCTCTCCGGTCTCTTTTTCCTCTTTCGAGACCTCTTCGGCCTGGGGTTTGGGAAAGAGCATGGGAACGACCAGCCGGATCCGGTCTCCGTACTTCTTTCCCAAATACTCATTGAGCTCCTTCTCCAGCTCCTTCTGGTCAGGGATTTTTGAATCGGAATCTTTCATCGCCCCTAAACTCCTTTTTTTTGACAAGTTATACAAATAATATAACTATTGTAACGCCATTTTCAACCCTTTTTTGGGTTCAAGGGGTCAAGGTTTCAAGGACTCCGGTGAGTCAAAATAAATTGATCATGGCCTAAAGGCCACCCTCAACCAATGAATATGGTTAGGTAAAGACAAGGGTTAGGAACCCAGTTTAGGCAGAGTGAATGGGTAAAGTGAAATCTTTAAACCCAATGACCTAACCCATTGACAACACCGGCATCTTAGCTTTAACCCTCAAACCAACGACTTTAATGGTCAACGTAATGTTCTTTAATGTCTTACTGGGACCCTTGACCCCTTGAATCCTTGAACCCTGATAGGAAAAAGGAGCTTAGAAAATGAAGAGTTTGAATAGAAACGGAGGATGGTTAGGCAAGTGTGATAGTTTTCAGGCGGTCTCCTTCCCATTGAAACCGGCGCCTTTTTCTCTCCCGGCAAATCTTTCCCGCTTGAAGGATGGCTCCCACGAGCAGGGGAAGGGCCACGGTGGCATCCATATAGACAGCCGCATAAGCCGATGCCTTCTCGATCTTACCCCAGGATTTTGCCTCCTCAAAGGTGCAACCGGAGAGGCCACCCCATTTGGGATCATCCGTGGTCACCTGGAAGGCAAACCGGTGGCCGCTCTCCCTCCTGAAAAGAAGCTCGCTCACCGGTCCTAACTGCTGGATATAGTTCTTCGGGACCCCTCCTCCGATATAGATCGCTCCCGTCGTTTTGGCGATTCGTTTCAACTGGGCGATTTCAAAGCTGTCCCGGATCTGGTCGATAATCAGTCCTGTCGAAGGATTCTTCTTCCGGGCATGGAGAAAGGTCAGCCCGATGCCGATGGAACTGTCGCTGAGCGCCGGGACAAAGACGGGAACGCCACAGCGGGAGGCCGTTTTCAGGATCGATCCATCATCGTCGATTCGATGTCCCAGGACCTCCAGGTACCGTCTTGAAGAAATCACCTGCTCCTCCATCTCCTCCGAAACTTTCGAAAGCAAGTAGATGACCTGGTTGATCTCGTGATCATCCATCAGGGCGTCATAGACCCGCACGATCCGGTGCTTTCGCAGGGCGTCATCATCCCCCTCTTCCGATCCGACATAATGCCGATACCCGAAGCTCTCAAAAAGGTCATGGAAGATGTTGGCGCCCGTGGATACGAGGACATCGATCAACTTCATCTCGATCATATCCCGGATCACCTTTCTCATCCCGCCCGGGATCATGGCTCCGGACAACCCCATAAAAATGATGCAGGCCGGATCGCTGAGCATCTTCCGAAACACCTCAAAACATTTAAAGAGATTCCGGCTCTGGAACGAGGTGTGCTCAAAGGCCCGGACCAGATCGTAAAGGCTCCTGGTCTTTTTCATGTCGAGTGACCGAACGGGCTGGTGAAGATAGGCCGATTTTCCTCTTTTTTTCATCGGGGAAACACCCTGCGGGGACGATTGATTTTTTGCGGAAATTAACAGATTAAAAATAAGAAGTCAAGAAAAAATCCTCGGCCCAAATCCCGATTTAGAAAAAGGGAGCCCTCTCCCAGACCGTCATTGCGAGCGCTTGGAAGGTGCGTGGCAATCTCATCGCGAAAAACGAGATGACTTCGCTTCGCTCGTAAAGACCGTATCCTAAATCGGGAGCTCGCAAAAAAGAAGAACTTAGGTTATTTTTATGTTATTATAGAGCTTATGATGAAAACATTAGCTTTCCTCTTAACGATCCTCATGGGTTTATGCCACCTCTCTCCCGAGGCGCAATCGGCCATCCCCTGGGGGGGGAAGAAAGGCAAAGGGAGCCCTCAATTCAGGGCGATCGGGGGCGTCTCAATGGGAGGATACGGGGCGATGAATATTGGATTGGAGCGCCCTGACTTTTTTAACACAATCGCCTCTCTCGGGGGCCCTCTCGATATGGCCTACCTCCTTAAATTTATCGAAGTCGATATGCTTGGACACTACGACAAGCCCGCAACTTACCCCAACCGGGGCACACTGATCAATATGCTCAAGGACCTTACCATTAGCTTCGGGAACCCTGTCTATTATAATCCCCTCTCCACCTATTATCCCCCGGGAATTAACGCTGGAAATGCGAGGGTCCCTACAACCCTTTTGAATTTTAAGGATGGAACGTTTAACCCGGATGGGATCCTGCCGGTCATCACCTTTGAAGACCCCGCTCCGGGCGATTGGGTGGAGGTTTTACTGGCTTTGGATCGTGACGGGAATAGGAAGAGAAGCTCGGGGGAACCCGTCTTGAAACAGTTTCATGAACCCTTCACCGATCTGAATGGAAATGGGATGTTCGATCCGGGGGAACCTTTTTCCGATGTGGGTCTGGACGGCGTGCCGGGATCGGGAGACCATGGCGAGGGTGACGGGATGTTCACGGAAAATCCCAATCACGATCATTTCTTCGCTGAAGACCCGCTGATCCGTACGGAGGCCTTGTCTTTCGAACTCCTCGAAAATCTTAACCTCTATATCGATGCAGGCACAGAAGATGAATTTCAGTTTAACCTCCATGCCGAACATTTTGTTCAGACGGTGCTCGGCCGGGGCCTTCCGGTCAGGATCGAAAATGGCTTTCCCGAGAACTTCCCCAGGATCCCCCACTTCCATGATAAACGGGTTTACATCAGATATCCTGGCGGACATGTCGGGTTTAACAAGGAGAATATTGGGCTCAGTTTTGAACAGGCAAAACAGGGAGTCAAAGAGGCCATCGTGGTCGCCAACCGTTTCACGACTCTCTTCAGTTTTGTCTCTGACCATTTCTCCGGGGGAGACTTTGGAACCGACCCCTACGAACTATACCGGTATCCCAGCAGGATGGGGGTCGCCTACTTTACCAGCCCTTCATTAAAGAAAAGAATGAAATTTGGAATCTATCTTCCCCCGGGGTATTCGAGGAGCCTTACGGATTCTTATCCCGTTCTCTACCTCCTCTTAGGCTACAATATGTCCGTTGAAGGCATGGCCAATTCCTGGATAAAAAAAGCCCTCGACGGTCTTATCCTGGCCGGCGAAATACAGAAGATGATCATCGTCATACCGGACGGGTTGAACGATAAGAGCAAGAGGGGGCACTTTTTTGTCAACCAGATCGACCGGGAGCGGGGGGATCGTTTTAAGGACTATTTTTTCGATCTGGTCGATTTGATCGACAACCTCTATAAAACGAAATAGGTTTTAAATCAGGACCTTCCCGCTTTGCGGCCATAAAATCTCCCAAATTTCTTGACAATCCAAATGAAATAAGATAGTAATTTTAAGTTGTAAAAATGATGGGGCGTTTTGGGGAAAGGTTGACCCTTTATGAAGAAGAATTCGATCCGAATTGCCATCGTAGGTGTCGGGAATTGTGCCAGCGCTCTCATTCAGGGGATTGAATTCTATAGGGATCTCGGTCGGAAAAACCCAAAATGTGGCCCCCTTGGCCTGATGCACATGGATCTCGGAGGATACAAGCCCTGGGATATCGAGGTGGGAGCGGCGTTCGATATCGACCGGAGAAAAGTGGCAAAACCTCTTAGAGAGGCCATCTTCGCGAAACCCAATTGCACCAAGACCATCTTTTCTCATTTCAACGATTCGGGCGTCATCGTCTCCATGGGGGAAGTCCTCGATGGCGTTTCAGATCATATGAAGGACTTTCCCGAAGACCGGGCCTTTGTGGTATCCAGTGAGAAACCCTCCCATGTGGAAAAGGTCCTCAAGGAATCAGGGACAGAAATCCTCCTCAATTACCTTCCCGTGGGTTCAGATCTGGCGACCCGCTTCTATGCGGAAGCCTGCTTGAACACGGGTGTCACCTTGATCAACTGCATGCCCAGCTTCATCGTCTCGGACTCCCAGTGGGCAAAACGATTCGAAGACAAAGGAATCCCTGCCGTCGGGGATGATGTGAAATCCCAGATGGGGGCCACGATCATTCACCGGGCCCTGGCCAAACTCTTTGAGGACCGTGGAGTGAAACTGGACCGGACCTACCAGATCAACACGGGCGGCAATACGGACTTCCTCAACATGCTCAATCGGAGCCGTCTGACGAACAAACGGATCTCCAAAACCGAGGCGATTCAGTCCCAGCTTGGCGTCCCTCTCGAACCGGAGAACATTCATATCGGTCCTTCCGACTATGTCCCCTGGCAGAACGACAACAAGGTCTGTTTCCTGCGCATGGAAGGAAGGGGATTCGGAGAGATCCCATTAAATCTCGAGCTGAGACTTTCTGTCGAGGATTCTCCCAACAGCGGCGGGATCACCATCGACGCCATCCGGTGTTGCAAGATTGCTCGCAACCGAGGAATTGGTGGGCCTCTCCTCTCCATCTCCGCCTATGCAATGAAGCACCCCCTCGTCCAGTTCCCGGACAGCGAGGCCAAATTAATGGTCGAGGAGTTTATTGAAGGAAAGAGGGAGAGGTAGTAAAGAATATTTCAAATTTTAAATTTTAAATTTCAAATTGCAAAATTTTATAATCATTCCAAATAAGAAGTTAAAGCTTTTTTGTTGCCTGATGATTTTATCTCTTTGAGATACTCGACCACTTTACGCAGATCCCGTCCTTTGGCATGATAGAGGTATTCCCAGCGGTCGAGACGGTGGAAGTACTGCCTGTAAGCCAAGATTACCGCGTTGTTCCATTCCACCCCCTCGACGCCTTTATAGCAG
The DNA here is from genome assembly GCA_020059605.1 of Deltaproteobacteria bacterium. GTDB lineage: Bacteria > Desulfobacterota > BSN033 > BSN033 > UBA1163 > RBG-16-49-23. Next base: position 46,799 of record JAGVBT010000105.1, on the reverse strand, counting down.
TCCGTTTTAAACCGATGTTTCATCTCCCTGAATTCATTTTGAATCGACTGAAAGATCTCCTCCCTTCCCCTCACCTTCTCCTCTCGCGAAACGGGTTGATCATAGAATTCTGATAACCGTTTGTATGCCTGATCGACCCATTTCGAAAAAAGCAGGTCATCCCCCTGATAATCGATCGCCAGGGCCGCCTCCTTTGAACCGGGGCCATACTTCTCGTTTAAAAAATCGACGGCTCCCCGATTTCCGATGAAGGTAGCCATCTGTTCATTCAGATCGGTCTCCCCTTTAAAATAGACGGTGGCATGGACCATCTCGTGGAGAATGATGTCGGCCAGTGTGGGCTCATCCCATTTGAGCATCGTCGAAAAGATGGGGTCCTTCAGCCATCCGAGGGTGCTGTAGGCTGCCGCTTGCTGGAGATAGGTGTCATAACCTTTTCTCTCCAGAAGCCTCTTTTCCTTCAGGACCCCCTCCAGGGTGAAAAAACTCTTATAGGTCACCCTGCCGATGATGGGAAAATTCCATCGGTGGGGTTCGAAACGATCTTTTTCGCTTGCGGTGATGAGATAAAGGACTGGCCTCTTCACTTCGAAATATTTCGTATAATTCCTTGTCCTTCGTAATCCCAGCCTCTCTTCGCCATATCGCTTCACCTCCTGGATGAAGCGAATCTTCTCCTTTGCCTCATCCTCCAAGTCCCCCTCTTTCAGCGCCTCCCGGACAGGAACGCTCTGAAAGGTGATAAAGGACTGGTGCCATCCCAATTTCGAGAGGTAGAGGAAATTTCCGCAGCCGGTCAGGGGAAAGAGAAAGAAGAGAAGGAGCAGAAAGGTCGGCGGGCCCCTTCTCATTCTTTCCTCAACTTCTGTAAAATGATCACGATGACCATCAGGCCCAAACCGATTGCATCGTAAAGGGGGATCGAATAGACCAGCAAGAGGCCTGCGGCAATGAGCATCATCCGCTCGTAAAGGGTTGTCTTCTTAAAGAACCAGTTTTCCACGCCTCCTGCCAGGGCGGCGATCCCGAGAAAGGCGGTAACCGTTGTCCAGACCACATCCGTCACCGGCCCTTTGAGTAAAATCCCCACGCCTCTGGGATCAAGCGTGAACATGAAGGGCACGATAAACGCCGGCAGGGTATATTTCCATGCGTACATCGTGGTCTTATAGGGGTTCCCCTTGGTCAGGGCGGCCGCGGCAAAACAGGAGAGCGCCGTGGGAGGAGAAACCTCCGAAAGGATGGCATAGTAGAAGACAAACATGTGAGCGGCAAAGTCCGGAACCCCAAGCTGGATCAATGCAGGCGCGGCGATCACGGCGGAGATGATATAGGAAGCCGTGACCGGAACGGCCAAACCGATCACCCAGACGATCAGGGCCGTATAGATCGCCGTCAGCAATAGGTTTCCGCCGGCATAGGCAATGATGATGGAGCTGAACTTTAACCCCAAACCGGTGAGGGTAACGACGCCTACGATGATCCCTGCCGCCGCGCAGGTGGAGGCAACGCTTAAAACACCGATCGAACCTCCTCTCAATGCTTTCACCAGTTTGCCAGGGGTAAGGGCTGTTTCTTTTCGGATAAAGCTGACTGCAAAAGCCACAACCGTTGCCCAGAAGACTGCCATGATCGGGGTGAAACCAAGGACCATGATCGCTACAATGGCGATCAAAGAAATAAAGTGAAACCCGTAAAGGTAGGTAAGCTGCCAGAGGCTATAGGTCTTGTCCACCGCAATATCTTTGACCCCGAATTTCTTTGCGTCAATTTCCACCATCAAATAGATCGACCAGTAGTAAAGGCAGGTCGGAATGCAGGCCATGATGATCACATCGAGATAGGAGATCTTCAGGAATTCAGCAATGAGAAAAGCCGCAGCGCCAAGCACGGGAGGCGAAAGGATGGCCCCGATCCCTCCCGCGGAGAGGAGACCTCCTGCGGCGTCCTTGCTGTAGCCTGCCTTGGCCAGCATCGGATAAGCGACCGATCCGAGGGTCACGGTTGTGGCCACACCGCTGCCGGAAGGCCCCCCTAACAGGAACGAGGCCAGGGTAACGGTCCGCCCAGCGCCGGTTGGCTTCCCTCCCATGGCCGCAAAGGAAAAGTCAATGAAGAATTTCCCTGCTCCGGAAAACTCGAGAAAAGCGCCGTAGATGGTGAAGAGGATGATGAACGTGGAGGAAACGTCGATCGGAACGCCGAAGATCCCCTCAAGGGTCATATACATGTGGCCTACCAGGCGATCAATGTCATAACCCCGGTGGGTCCAGGGTTTTGGAAGTTCCGGTCCGATAAACGCATAAATAATAAAAGCAATGACCACAACAGGCATGATCCAGCCCGTTGTCCGGCGGGTTGCCTCTAAGACCAGAAGGATCAGGATTGTCCCGAAGACGATATCCCAGGAATTCGGAACGACGGACCGGTAGATGAAGTCATCGAAATCGACAAACATGTATGCAATGACGGCAATGCTAAGCAAAGCAAGGATGTAATCGTACCAGATGATCCGGTTCTTGAATCGCTTGAAAGATGGGAAAACCAGGAAGGAGAGAAAGAGGACGAACATGACGTGGATGCCTCTCAGCACCTGGGTCATAATAATGCCGATCGCCGCATAAAGATGGATCAGCGACATGAACACGGCCACGGCGGTGATAAAAATATCGATCTTTCCGGTAAGCCTGCGGGAAGGACCCTCCTCCTCTTCGATATACTTCTCCGCCTCTCTGAGAGCCTCCTCTGAGATCACTGGTTCTTCGAACCGGTCTTTCTTTTCTTCTTCCATCGTTCACTCCTCTGTCCAAAAGCCCTTAAACCTTAAATAAATTTTATTTTAATGTCAATCAAAAAATGGAATGGATTGACAAATTCAACTTTAAATCATAGTAATATTTCTATGATGTTTCCAAGAATGTTTGGTATCCGTCAGGGCTTTGACCGCACTTCGGTCGGAGATATTCGTGAAGCTATCAGGGCCGAACTCATTAAACTGCCCCTGAGAGAAACCCTCAGGTTAGGCGATCGGGTGGCGATTACTGCTGGAAGCCGTGGGATATCCCACATTGCTCTGATCCTCAAGACGATCGTGGAATACCTCAATTCCCTCGGGGCCAAACCCTTCCTCTTTCCGGCTATGGGCAGCCACGGAGGCGCCACGGCCGAAGGCCAGACCGATCTCCTCAAACATTATCAGATCATCGAAGAGGTGATCGGCGCTCCAATCCTTTCTTCCATGGAAGTTGTGGAGATCGGCAAAACAGGAGAAGGGCTTCCGGTGCATGTCGATCAGAATGCCATCCGGGCTGACCATATCATCGTGGTTAACCGCATCAAACCCCATACCAAGTTCAAAGGGCCCATCGAGAGCGGCTTGATGAAGATGATGGCCATTGGCATGGGGAAGCAGAAGGGAGCAGACCTCTACCATAAGGCGGCCATCGAGTATGGTTTCCCAAAAATCATCGAGGATGCCGCCAGGGTGGTTTTGAAGAATGCCCCTATTCTCTTTGGACTGGGAATTGTGGAGAATGGCTACGATGAGACAGCCAAAGTCGTTGGGTTAACGCCTGAAGAGATGGAGGCAAAAGAGAAAGACCTTCTATCTCAGGCAAAAGCGATGATGCCCAAACTCCCTTTTGATGATATCGATTTGCTGATCGTGGATGAAATGGGAAAAGATATCAGCGGGGTTGGAATGGATCCTAACATCACGGGTCGAAATCGGGACATCATCGGAACCTTTTCTCATCCAACCCGCGTGAAAAGGCTCTTTGTGCGGGATCTTACAGCTTCATCCAATGGCAATGCCATAGGAATCGGTCTGGCCGATCTCACCACCAGGAGGCTGGTTGAGAAGATCAATTATGCGGCGACTTACATGAACTGTATGACGGCGATTAGCCTTGAGAAGGGCGCCATCCCCATCTATTTTGAAACGGACCGGGAGGCCATCAGCGTCGCCTTGAACTCCCTCGGCCTGATCCAGCCTGAGAGAAGCCGGGTGATCCGCATCCGAAACACCCTGCAATTGGACGAGGTGGAAGTTTCGGAGGCTTACTTGGATGAACTCCTTCAAAGGCCCGACCTGGAGATTGTGGAGGGGGCCTACCCTATGCGTTTCGATCCAGGAGGAAATCTATTCGATATCGAACTTTCCGGATTGAGAAAAAAGGATCTTTCGGATTAATCGATGGATCCACAAAAACCCGAAAGAACCTAAAAATGTTTTAAAAGATAATATCCAAGAGGCACGGAAATGATCCTCAATCGGATCCGGTCCCCTCTCTCTCCGATCTCGCTTAAGTAGATCTTTCTCTCCCTTACGATCAATCCCTGCCCCTCGCCGGTTCCCCATCGAAAATAGATGGCGCCCAATCTCTGAGTGACGGGGTGGAACTCTTTCGTATCCTCGAATCCGTAATATTCCATCACCCCGGAGCTCTTTGTCCTCACCCCTTCGAGGAGAATGGCTCCCTTTTCGATCCTGAATTCTTCGATCACGGGCTCAAGATAGATGGAATGGATGTAAAACATGGAAAAAGGTTCGGAAGGGGCGACCCGTATATGAAGTACCTTGTTCCGGTCCAGGTTCTCAAGCTGGAGGAAATTGATTTTTTTAAAAAGGAAGACCCCTCCCAGCACAAGCAGGACAATGATCAGTGTCAGGAGGGGCCAGCTCTTGTTTTTCAATTATTTAATCTTTAACCCTTTCTCTGTAAAATAGCGAATCGCTCCGGGATGGACGGGGATGGGTGAGCCACCGACCTGCGGTTCCAGGGAGAGCCAACCCGCCTCCCGGTGGACGGTAACCAGTTCCGGTTTACGGTCGAAGAGAGTTTTCACGATATCATAAGCGACATCCCCTTTCATGTTCTCGTTGCAAACAAGGAGGTTCCAGACCACCGCAATGGAAACGTCCGCATCCTGTCCCGGATAGGATTTGGCAGGGATGACTCCTTTCACATAGAGCGGTCCATACTTTTCCCTCATCTTCGGAATCGCGTCCCCATGGTCAACCAGCTTCATCTTGATCCCGGGAGTGGCCCCGACATCGGTCACGGAGGCAGTGGGAATGCCTCCGTCCCAAAAATAGGCGTCAATCTTCCGGTCCTTTAAAGCGCCTGCGGATTCGGAAGCGCCAAGTTTGTCCCGGGTCATATCCTTGTCCGGATCCAGCCCATAGGCTTCAAGCACTCTTAGCGCCTTCACCTCTGTCCCGCTTCCGGGAGCCCCTGTGGAAATCCTTTTCCCTTTCAGGTCGCTTACCTTTTCTATTCCCTTGCCCTCCAATGTCACCACATGCATGTTATTCGGATAGAGGACGGCCAAAGTCCTCAGGGGAACTTTTTCTTTAAACTTGCCTTTCCCCTGGAAAGCATCCCAACCCACATCCGCCATGATGAGCGCCAGGTCGGCCTTACCCCTTCCTACCAGAAGGCAATTATCTACGGAAGCAGTGGTCACCTCGGCGGTCGCTTCGGCATAGGGGATATATTTGGAGATGATATTTGCCATCCCGCCGCCCATTGGATAATAAACCCCTCCTGTTCCCCCGGTGGCAATGGACAATCGAACCTCTTTCTTCTGGGCCCACGCGGTGGAAGACCCAAGTATGAAGAGAGCGATGAGACCAAATATGACGAACCGTTTCATGATATGACCTCCTTTCGATATGGATGATGGTCTAAATGTATATAAAACCTGTCCATCAATGTCAAGCAAATTAGGAGAGATTTCTGAAAAAGCCCAGAAATCAACATACTTTTCCCGAGTTCTCTATGAAAGAGGGCGGTGGGTCACCTGGATCCGCTCTTTCTCAAGATGGTAGCATGTATTTTTCAGCCACTCCCCGTCATTCTGATCCGGGAAATCCCGTCGAAAGAAGGAGCCTCTGCTTTCTTGGCGGGCCAAGCTTCCCTTCAGGATTGCCTTGAACAGAAGAGCCGCATTTTCCAGTTCTCTCTTTCTGAACAGGTCCTTCAGGGTGGCAGGGTAGACCCTTTCGATTTTCTTCTCTACGGATGCGAGCCGCTCGAGCCCCTCCTTCAACGAGCTGCCTTCTCGAATCGGCCCGGCATACCTCCAGGCCAGGTTTTTCAAATCCTTGAGGAGATGCGACGGAGGGTCAAAGCCGCCCCTTCTCTTTTTAAGATAACCTTCCGCCTTTCTCTCCCATCTTCTCTTCGTTGCCTCGGGAAAAAGAGTTTGTTCTCTCTCTCTTGAATATTCTGCGGCGGATTCACCGGCCAGGATCCCGAAGACCGCGCATTCGGTCAGGGCGTTTCCTCCAAGGCGATTGGCCCCATGAACCCCCCAGACCACCTCTCCCGCCGCAAAGAGTCCCGGGAGGGCGGTCCTTCCCTTATCATCAATCTCAACTCCTCCCATGCAGAAATGGACCGCCGGCGAGGCCAGAAAGGGACGATCCCGGAAAGGGAACTTGGACCGCCTCAGAAAATTGAGCGGATAATCGTTCCATTTCTCCTCCGGAACCTGTCTCAGGTCAAAATAGATATCTCCGTTCCGGGATGCTTCAAAGAGGGCCAGGGAAAGCGAATCTCTCCGTGTGATGATGGCCCGGTTCAAATCACCTTCAAGACCCAACCTTTCCAAAAAATCATCCCCATTCTCATCCAGCAGTCTGGTTTCCTTCGGGTAGGGAGGGAAGAGGATGAAGGAATGGAGCCCCGGCTCCGCCATCACGAAGGGATAGAACTGAACAAACTCAAGATCCAGAAGCGAAAGGCCTGCCCGGAGGGCCAGAGCGTATCCATCACCGAGGATACTCCTTTGATTGTCATTTCTGCGGTAGATGGCGCCTGCTCCGCCTGCCGCCAATAGGACTGTTTTCGATCGGAGGAGACAGGGTCTTGCATCGTTAAAAAAACCGAAGGCGCCACACACGATTCCGTTTTCTACAACCAGATCGAATATGGTCAGACCCGGAAGGGTCCGGATGGAGCTGTTTTTCAATCTCTCTTTCAATGGATGGGTCAGAAGAAATCCCGGCAATGAGGCCGAATCCTTCCGCCTCTCCATGAAATATCCCATCGGGTTCTCAATGAATGGAACTCCAAAGGCTTTCAACCTCTCCACCGCATCGGGTCCTCTCTCGATCAGGGTCTTTACCATCCCGGGATGGTTCAATCCTTTTCCGGTATTTAAAGTCTCCCTGAGATGATCCTCCCTGGAGAAAAGGGAGTTGGACACGGAGAAGGCTCCGTTCGACAAAGAGGTATTGGTGCCCCCTCCAATGGCAAATTTGGCGGTGAGGAGGACGTCCACCCCTGTCTTTTGGGCTTCCAGGGCCGCAGTAATACCGGCCAGACCGGCTCCAATGACCAGGAGGTCCGTGGTAAGTTCTTCCATAGGCTTCTAAAAAGGATTGATCCGAATCTATTTCTTGGCCTTCATCTGTTTCTCACAACAGATGATATCGCACACATCCATGCATCCGCAAACCTCATCCACTGTGACCGCGAGTCCGCACACGGTGCACTTGTAGGCATCACCCTTCTTCACACCCTTCTTCGAAACTTTCTTCATCACCTTCTTTGTCGCCATGATCTCCTCCTTCTATAAAATATTTGCTCAGAAAATGCGTCCAAAGGTAACGGTAAGGAGGCCCGTATGGTTAATAAAAGGCTGCGTTTTTCGTCTTTTAATGCTTTTTACATAGCCATTACCGAATGACGAAACGGGCTTCGTCACCGTCACCTTAACCCATTAACCTTACTCCATTTGACCCTAACCGAAACCGGCCTCCTCACCTTAGCCCTGACCCATCGATCATTTTCATGACTCTTCTTTCATCTCCTCCAACTCGAACTTCACCATCCCTCCCGGAAGATCCAGTTCCAGGAAGATCGGGACCTTATGCCCGTTTGCCGTATACCAGATGCGTATGTTCCCTTCTTTTTCTCCGAAGCTGGAGAAGGCGGTGATCGATTCGAGACAGAAGGCATCTATCTCGCCCAGCATCTTCGATTTCACTCTCGCCCTTTTCGAATGGAAGACCATCTCACGAAACTTCACCCCGTCGTAGATCGACATCCGGATCTCTTGATCCGGAGAAACGTCCTCTTTTAAAAGGTACCGGGCAAACAGGGCGAGGGGATCGTAGGTAGAAGGGGGAAGGAAAACCTCGTTTTTTTCTCCCGTTTCTTTTTTCTCCACAACCGCCACATGGTGAACGGAGTCGAAGGTGACGATCTGCGAATAATTTTTTTTCTGGAGGAGAAGGCCCTCCTGATCGATCTGCTTCACATATCTCAGCGGAGAAAAGGAATCCATCTCAATGAAAGAAGTGAAGCGGTTATTCATCCGGAACATGAATCCGGGAATTTTTAGGGAGATCACCTGAGCTTCAATCTTATAGAGATTCTTTCCCTGTTCCGAATATCCGTTTCCGATTCTGATCGTCGCTTTGAGGATAGGAATGCCAAGCTTCTTTGCTGAGTAATAGAAAGTTTTTTCGGATCCGTTTTCAGGCTCCCGGACCAGCCCCTGCCCATCGCTATGGGCCGGCGCCCCGAACATCAAAATCAACATGACAATGAAGAGAGGTTTCATTCTCAATGCTGCTCCCTTAATTTTGCCTCAGTATTTAATTATCCCTCAAAAAAAAAATTTGTCCAGAAAATTTTTTCCAGACGATCCAGTCTGCGATTGTGTCTGGTTGACAGAAGAGATTTTATGGCGGGGAAGAAAGATGCAATGGTTAAATATTCTATGCCCGATGCGCCAAACCATCCTACCCGCAGTCCGAATAGCCGCAAAAACACTTCACACAGCCCTCTTCAAAAAGGAGAGGGCCTCCGCACTCGGGACAGGCGCCTCTGAAGAAGACCCCGCTCATTCCCTGCGGAGTTTTTTTGCTCTCCCGGCCTCGAGACACATCCATTTCCGGAGGGGTTGATAACGCCTCCCTCCCTAATGCGCCGATTCTCTGCGCCCTCATCTTCTGAATATGCCATTCGATGGCCTTCGCCATAGCATCCGAACAGGAGAGGACCTTTCCGCTCTGATGCCAGACCGGCATATGACAACTGATCCCTTTCAACTGCCGGATGATGTCCTCCGGTTCGATGCTCGATCGAAAAGCGAGGGAGACGAGGCGACCGATCGCCTCCGATTGGGAGGCCGCACACCCCCCGGCCTTTCCTATCTGATTGAAGATCTCAAAGAGCTGCCCATCCTCGTCCTCATTGACCGTCACATAAAGGTTCCCGCACCCGGTCCGGATCTTCCAGGTGGAGCCATGGATCACATCCCGGCGAGCCCTTGGTTTTTTCTCCATTTTCGACAGGTCTTCCATGGTCCCTGCCCGGTCACTTTCCAAATCGCCCAACCCTTTATAGAGAACCTGCTTCCCCCGGCTTCTGTCCCTGTAAATCGTCACCCCTTTGCAACCCAGTTGATAGGCCAGCTGATAAACCTCGCCCACATCGTCCACCGTGGCCTCATGAGAAAAGTTAACCGTCTTCGAAACCGCGTTGTCGGTATATTTCTGGAAAGCGGCCTGCATCCGGATATGGTCCCGGGGAGAAATATCGTGGGCCGTGACAAAAAGATGCCGGATCCTTTCCGGGACTTCCTCGAAACCCTGGACATGGCCCAGTTGAGCAATCTTTCGCATCAGTTCTTCCGTATAGAACCCTTCCTCTCTGGCCATCGCTTCCAAGAAGGGATTGATCTCGAGAAGTTCTTTCCCATCCAGGACATGACGGACAAAGGCCAGCGCAAAGGGCGGTTCAATCCCGGAGGAAGTTCCTGCAATGATGGAAATGGTCCCGGCGGGAGCAATCGTTGTTACCGTTGCATTCCTCATCGCATCCCATCGGCCTTTCAGGGCACTGGCACTGAAATTGGGGAAAGACCCTCTCTTCAAAGCCAGTTCGCGAGACGCATTTTTTCCCCTCTGCTGGATGAAAGCCATGACCTTTTCCCCTGTGGCAAAGGCCTCCGGATGGTCATAAGGAATTCCCATCTGAATCAAAAGGTCGGCGAAACCCATCACTCCCAGCCCGATCTTCCGGTTGGCCTTGGTCATCGCCTCAATCTGGGGCAGGGTATAGCGGTTCAGGTCGATCACATTGTCCAGAAAATGGACCGCCTTCTCCGTGACCGAACCCAGCCTCTCCCAATCGACCTCTCCGCCCTTCACCATATGGGAGAGATTGATGGAGCCGAGGTTGCAGGATTCGTAAGGGAGCAGTGGTTGTTCGCCACAGGGGTTCGTGCTCTCGACGTCGCCCACCTGGGGCGTGGGGTTATCCCCGTTGATCCGATCGATGAAAATGATCCCCGGATCCCCGTTCTTCCAGGCATAGTAGACCATCTTCTCAAAAACTTCTCTGGCATCAAGAAGACCAACGATCTCCTTTGTCCTCGGATTCCGGAGGGGATATTTTTCACCCTTTTCAACGGCCTCCATAAATTCCTTCGTTGCGGCCACAGAGATATTAAAATTATTGAAATGGTGATCCTCGTCCTTGCATTTAATAAAATCGAGGATGTCCGGATGATCCACCCGCAGGATGCCCATGTTGGCCCCTCTCCGGGTTCCTCCCTGCTTGATCGCCTCCGTGGCGTTGTCGAAGACGCTCATGAACGAGACCGGACCGCTCGAAACTCCCTTGGTGGATCCGACCACATCATTCTTCGGCCTGAGCCTGGAAAAGGCAAATCCCGTTCCGCCTCCGCTCTTCTGAATCAGCGCCATCTGTTTGACTGCATCAAAGATCTCCTCCATCGAATCCCCCACCGGGAGAACGAAACAGGCGGAGAGTTGCTGGAGTTCCCTGCCCGCATTCATCAGGGTTGGGGAGTTCGGAAGAAAGTCGAGCGAGGCCATGAGGTCATAGAACTCGTCCCCGATCGAAGCAAGATCGACCGAAGGGTCATAGACCCGGTCTGCCCCGGCAATATTTCCGGCAACCCGCCGGAAGAGATCTTCCGGGGTTTCTACGATATTCCCCTGAAGATCCTTTAACAGGTACCGTTTCTGAAGTACGGTGATGGCATTCGGTGTCAGATCAACCACGTGCATTCCTCCCCTCTCTGTCCACCCTGCCGGCAACGGTCAGGTCCGGGCAGGCACAATATTTATGTCATAACGAACAAGTTAACACAATATTTTGTGCTGTCAAGCAAAAATTTAACAAAATTTTGCCCCACTTGGCCCCGCCTGTCCCGCTTTGGGCGGGACGGACCGCTTGCCGGCTAAAACGTGTTCGAAAAAATTGACAATCCCAAAAAAAAGGAATAGGATTCTCCATTGGATTCCTGTAAGAAAGCGCTTTCATCCTTCAAGATATCCATCGCCGCTGATGGAAAACCGCTCTGGGAAAGAGGAGAGAATTGATCCAAAAATTCTTCGACAACATCTATAAGATCGAACTTCCCATCCCCTTCCCCATGAAGACGACCAATGTTTTCCTGATTGATGAAAGGCCGCGGACGCTCGTTGATACGGGAATAAAGACCGATGCCTCCTTTGAGGAGCTGCAAAAAGCACTGGAGCATTTAGGGTTTTCGATTTCATCAATCGAACGAATCCTGATCACCCACGGCCATATCGACCATTATGGACAGGCCCAGAAGATATCCTCCCTCTCCGGCGCTCCCATCTATATTCACCCGAAGGACTATGGAAAGATTCGTTCGATCATTCACTCCTTCGGTTCTTTGAAATCGATCCTCTTGAGAAACGGCGTCCCGGAAACCCTGGTCAATCAAGCCATCCGTTTTATCGAGTCCGCCCAGAAGATGGCCGACTCCCTAAGCGAGGCATTCTTCCTGGAGGATGGAGATTCCATCCCCTTTGCTTCCATGACATGGAAAACGATTCACTGCCCCGGCCACAGCTCCGGGCTGGTCTGTTTCCACTGGCCCGAGGGAAAAACCCTCTTCACCGGCGACCACCTGTTGAAAGACATTACCCCCAATCCCGTCCTCAATATTCCGGACAACCCATCTCCCCTCCGGTACCCGGGTCTCAAGGAGTATCTGTCCTCCCTGCAAAAGGTTGAAGGGCTGGAGATCAACCTCCTCCTCCCCGGCCACGGAGAAGAGGTCCACGATCCCCAAGGTTTGATTCGGAAGATCCTTACCCATCATCAGGAACGAATGAATCAGGTCCTTTCCCTTCTCTCTCCGGGAGAAAAGACGCCCTATGAAATTGCCATGGATCTTTTCCCGGGAGTCCCTCCTTTCGAAATCTTCCTGGGCGTCTCCGAGGCCGTCGGCCATTTAGAGATTTTAAGGGAGGCGGGAAGGGTCAGGGTAAAAGAAAAAGGAACGAAGGATTTTTATTCGTTAGAAGGCTAATTTTTGATCCTAACGTTTTTCGGATGCTGCCCAATCTGATCCCTCATTACAGCGTAGGGCCCTTCATCGCATTTATCGCCAATGCGGCCATGGCGATTTTATGCCTGGTCACGTTGCTCTTCTATCATTCGTACCGTCCTTTGAGAAGTCTCCTTCTCTTTTATCTTCTCTCCACTCTTTTCTTTCTGGGCTGGATGATCTACGGATTTCAAAGGTCCCCTTCCTCCATTCTGTTGGGATACCGGATCGATCTGGCCGCCTTGGCCCTCCTGCCGGCCAGCTGGACCTGGTTCAGCGCCTCCCTCTCAAACCGTCCGCTTGGACCGCTCTCCAGAGCCATGATCGGAATCAGCCTTCTTCTTGCCGGGTTGGCCCTTCTGGGACAGGGTCCCTGGTTTCTGGGACTTCCCCTTGTCCCTCACGAAGTGGCTTCGGGTATCCTCAGGCCCCAGTCCAAGGTCCTCAGGCCATTGATCCATTCCTATACTATTCTCATCTGTCTTTTCTACTTCGTTCTAACGGTTCACCAATTACGGCGGGCCAGGCTTCAAGGTCCCATCTATCTCCTTCCTTTCGCCATCGGAATGGCCTTCTGGTTTCTGGGCGGGCTTCATGACGCCCTCCGTTCCGCAGGTTTTTTGGTTCCCATTGACGGCCAGATTTTATGGTTCGCCTCATTCTGGCTTTCGATCTTCCTGACCATTGCCGTGGGCCTCCATTTCCGGTCGCTTGAACTGGCCATTCGGGAGGCCCGGGATGCCTTTGAGAAATTTGTGCCCCCGGCTTATCTCCGCCGCATCGCCGCCCGGGGACTGGGATCGATTCATCCGGGCCAGGCCGATCAACAGTGGGCAACCATTCTCTGTTGCGATATCCATGGATTTACCGCTTTATCGGAACGTCTCCGTCCGGAACAATTGATCACCCTGGTCAATCGACTTTATGAACAAATCGTCCGTGTGGTGAATGCGAAACAGGGGGTGGTCGACAAATTTTTGGGAGATGCGGTCATATGCATTTTTGAAGGGAAGGATTCTGCCCGGACGGCGGTGGCCTGCGGAATGGAGATGCGAAGGGCGGTCAGGGCTTTTAATACCCGGGAGGAGACTTCGGCAGGCAAAACGATTCAAATCGGGATCGGCCTCCACACCGGGCCGGTCATCATTGGAACGATCGGCTCCTCCGAACGGATGGATTCGACGGTTTTGGGCCTCACCGTCAATTTGGCCAAGCGCATGGAAGAGTTAACAAAAACCCTCGGGGTGGAGATGTTGATCTCGCAACAGGTTGCCGATGGGTTACCCAAAGGGCACCCTTATCCTTTGCGGAGTTTGGGAGAAGCTTTCGTCAAGGGCCACTCCTCGCCTCTGACGATTTATGAGGTGGTGGATAGGGGCGATTCATGAATCGCCCCTGCAGTGAGGGAATCAATTCCCTTAAAAGATACTGAATTTAAAATATTTTTTGGGATGACCCTTGATGTCTTTCATCAACTCCTTCAGCTCCGCAATTGTCCCTTTTAATTCATCCACAAGTTCCTTGTCATGGAGCAGGGCTCCTGCCAACCCTTCCCCCTGATCGATCCTTCTCAGGATGGAAGAAACCTGGGTCAATCCCTGATTCAGGTTCTCGTACAATTGCGGATCTTCAATCAGTTTTTTCAATGTCCCGGACTCCTCATTCAATTTCTTCCCAAACTCTTCTATCGATGAAACAGCCGAGAGCGCCTTTTCATAGAGCGAAGGATCTTCCAGCAAACGTTTGAGCGTCCCCTGGCTTTCGATCACCTTTCTGGTGATTTCCTCCACGGATTCGTCGGTCTTTTTTGCCAAGGCTTCGATGGAGGAGACGGCGGAAACCATTCCCTGGTAGAGCGAAGGGTCTTCCACCAGTTTTTTTAGCGTTCCGGGACTCTCGTTGATTCTTTTGGCGAACTCCTCAAGGGACGAAACGGCGGAGACCGTTTTTTGGTATAGCGAGGGGTCTTCCAGCAGCATCTTAATCGTCCCTCTGGAGTTCTTGATCTCTTCCAGGGTGAGAGATAAGGTTTTGACGCCATGGTTGAGGTTCTCATAGACGGAGGGGTCGGTGAGAAATTTGGCCACCGTCCCCTCTCCTTTCTCTATCCTCAGCAAGAGGCTATCGAGTTTCTCAATGAACTCGCCTATCTTTCCGATGGAGACCCCCGCGGTCTCCATGATCTCCGAAATCTCAACGGGAACCGAACCCTTGATCATTTCTTCCTGTTCAATCGGCCCTGCTTGCAAAGACCCCGTGCCAAGCTCGATATATTTATCGCCCAGAAGGCCCATGGTCAGAATGCTTGCCCGGGCATCCTTCCGAATAAACCCCTGAACGTTCCTGTTGATCGAAATCGTCACCACCGCCCCGAGGGTTCGGTCTAATTGTATCTCTTTGACGGCCCCCACCTCCGTTCCGAAAATCCAGACAGGCGCCCCTTTCCGCAATCCCCTCACATCCTGAAATTGCACCTTCAGTTCGATCATCGGCGAGAAGATCTTCTCAACCCCGCCCGCGAAAAAGATCGTCACCAGGAGCACCAGAAGGGCAAGGGTGATCACCAGGCCCACCTTCAATTTGGACCACCTCATCTGCTTTTGCATGTCAAACATCTCTCTCCTCCGTAAACCGGTATTTCATCAATTCCGATCCAGATTCAGCTCCCTGAGAAAGATCCGGATCTCGGGAATGGTTGAACCGAGCAGGGCCGGCCTATCCCCGTCAAAGACGATCTTCCCTCCCTTTAAAAACATGAACCGGTTTGCCAGCCGGAAGGCATCAAAGACCTTATGGGTCACGATGATATACCCCCTCCCCTGCCCGGAGAGGTCGAGGATCAATTTGCAGATCACATCCGCGCTGACGGGATCGAGGCCCGAGGTGGGTTCATCATAGAGGAACATCTTCGGTTCAAAGGCGGCCATCGATCTCATGATGGCCACTCTCCGATGCATCCCGCCGCTGAGCTCCTCCGGCATGTGTCCGATCGCCTCTTCCAACCCCACCCTTCTCAGCAGTTCCCTTACTTTCCGGTCGATCTCCTCTTCGGTCATGCGGGTATATTCCCTGAGGGGAAACGCCACATTCTCCTTCACGCTTAAAGAATCGAAAAGCGCTCCTTCCTGGAAGACGATGCTGAATTTGATCCGGATATCCCGCAGTTCATCCTCCGCTTTTTCGGTGATGTCCGCCCCGTTGATCAGGATTCTTCCGGAGTCAGGCCTCAGCAGGCCGACAATCAGTTTCAGGATGGTTGTCTTTCCATCTCCGCTTCCGCCGAGGATGGCCGTCCTTTCGTCTTCATGAACGGAGAAGCTTAACTCATGGAGGACGAGACGGTTTCCGTAAGAAAAGGAGACCCGGTCAAATTCGATCATAGGGTAAACCCCAGAATATAGAGTAACACCCTGGTCATGATGAAATCGGCGACGATGATGGCAATAAAGGAAAGGACCACGGCTTGGGTCGTCGTCCGTCTCAGTCCGACCGCCCCTCCCTTTGTGGAGAGTCCCATATAACAACTGATGCAGGCGATCAGATAACCGAAGATAAAGGGCTTGATGGATCCGGCCAGGATGTTTTCATAAGTTAAAATATCCCGTATCGAACTCCAGAAAAAGGTCCCGCTCTGGTGGCTCACAAAGACGGCGATATAGTAAGCGCCAAAGAGGGCAACGGCATCGCCGATGATGGTCAAAACAGGGAGCATGGCCACGGCGCTCAGGATCCTTGGGGTCACCAGCTTCTTGACGGGATCGACGCCAAAGACCCGCAGGGTATCGACCTGGTGCCCCAGCACCATCGATCCCAGCTCGGAGGCCATCCCCGACCCCACCCTTCCCGCAAAGACAACCGCAATGAGAACCGGTCCGATCTCTCTGATGATGGAGATGCCCACCACTTTTCCCGTATACATCTTCAATCCGAGTCTTGAAAGCTCGGCCGAGAGCTGCAGGGAGAGAGCCATGCCGATGAAAAGCGAGATGAGCAGGATGACCAAGAGAGAGCCGAAGCCCGCATAGTTCATCTGTTCGATCAGGTCTTTCGAATAGAAGGGCCGTCTCAGTGTCCCCACCAGGCCGTGAAAGGAGAGAAGGTAAAAGTCCTGAAGTTGACCGATGATTCCTTTGATTCTATCCAAGGCGATCCGCATGGGGGTTGAGATGCCCTCCGGAAAATAAGAGTTTTTTGCCCAACGGTCAGGGGGATGAAGCCGGTTTCGTTAAATGGAAATGGACATTCCCCCTTTAGTGTGGTGCGTCAACGCTTCTTTACATGCCCCGTTCACCCTGAGCCTGTCGAAGGGTGAACTATGTCGCGGGATTCCGTTCATGGTTCGACAAGCCTGTCCTGAGCGAACCACGAACGGATTGTAAAGTGATTATTGACGCACAACATTAGAAATAATGCTTTGCTGCTCCCTCCGGGCCAGAGGCCCTCTGGGCCGGCGGCTGCAATGGGGTGATGGGTTACATTTTCTTTTTTTGTAGCCTTCACCCTTTTATTTCACTTCCGACCGCTGCTGGATACAGCTGAGCATCTGTTCCAGTTTGTTTTTTTCGAACCCAACCATCACTTCGTTGCAGGCGGCGATCACCGGAACGCTCCGCGCGCCTGAAATCTTCACCATCTCGTCCAGCGCGGCACGATCTTTGGTCACATCATATTCCGTAAATGCGTAGCCTTTCTGCGAAAGATACTCTTTCGCCATTTTACAATAGGGTCAGGTGGGGGTAGAATAAACTTTAATCTCTTCTGCTGCCATGATCGATCCTCCTTTCCTGATCGCGGATGGGATAAATTGCTATTTTATTGTTACACACAAAAGACCCCCATTGTCAACCGATCTTTTTCCCTTGTTTTTTCCAAACCTGGAAACAAAATGACACAAATGAAATAAATCTTGACAAGCTCCCACCCTTGGCGTATAAGAAGTTTATTCTGGATACAGTATACAAAATGAGGGGGAAAGGAGCCTGCCGTGGAAAACCTATTCGGAGCGGTCAAGATAGGAAAGAGGAAGTCCCTTCGGGAAGTGGTCTACGATTCATTAAAGAAGTCCATTCTGCATGGGAAATTGAAAGGGGGGCAACGGTTGATCGAGGAAACGCTGGCCCACCAGATCGGAATCAGCCGCACTCCGGTCAGGGAAGCCTTTCACAAACTGGAACGGGACGATCTTGTTTCAAGGCTTCCGAAAGGAGGGTTTGCCGTCAGGGAATTCACGAAGGAGGACGTGGAAGAGATCTTCGGCATTCGCATCGCCCTGGAAAGCTATGCGGCTTATCTGGCTGCCGTTCATATTCCCCCGGATAAGATTGACGCCCTCGAAAAAAAAGTCAGCGAATCCGAAAGCGCCCTGGGAAAGGGGGATGGGGAAAAGGCCGTTCAACTCTATACGGAATTTCATGACCTTCTCTACAAATCCTGCAAGAGTAAGAAGTTGATCGAGATGATCAACAACTTCCGCGACTATTTTTACCGCTACCGCCTCGCCCTGCTCCATACGCCGAGCGGCTTTAAAACCTCGATCTCCGACCATCGGCAAATGCTCGAAGCCATGAAGAAAAGAAACCCCAGGCTGGTGGAGAAACTGGTTCGAACTCATCTGGAAAGAGGAAAGGAGATTGTCCTCAAGGAAATCGACGAAGGAAGGATGGTCCCATAGATTTCAGATTGAAGATTTTAGATTGAAGATTGAGGAGATCAAGTGGAAAAGAAGATTCGCATTCTGGTGGCAAAGCCCGGTTTAGATGGTCATGATCGCGGAGCGAAGGTGGTGGCACAGGCCCTGCGTGATGCCGGCATGGAGGTCATTTACACGGGCCTTCATCAAACCGTCGACCAGATCATCCATACGGCCATTCAGGAGGACGTGGATGTGATTGGCCTTTCCATCATGTCCGGCGCCCACCTGCCCATCTGTGAAAAGCTGACGAAAAAGATGAAAGAGATGAAAATCGACGATGTCCTGCTGGCAGTGGGCGGGGTCATTCCCAAGAGGGACATTCCCCTCCTTCAAAACATCGGCATCCATGGCATCTTTCCGGGGGGAACCCCTTTTGACGAATCGATCCGATGGATCAAAGAAAACATTAAACCCCGATCATAATCGGGAAAACTCTAAATCCGAAGCATAAAATCCGAAACAAGCACCCATGCCCAAAATTCAAATAGTCCAAACGATTGAATTGGTTTTGAGATTTAAAAATTTGAATTTGTTTCGGATTTCGATATTCGGATTTCGGATTTAAGGAGTGTGAGATGGGTGTTGCAAAGTATGTCAAGAATGAAAAGGACGAGATTCTGGATGTCATCCTCCAGTCGGGCATCCATATCAAACCGGTCTATACCCAGGGAGACCTGGAGGAGGTCGGGTTCGATCCCGCTAAGGATCTGGCCTATCCCGGTGAATATCCCTTTACAAGGGGGATTCACCCCATGGGGTACCGGAGCCGGGAATGGACCACCCGCCAGTATACCGGATTCGGAGCGCCGGAAGAGACCAACGAACGGTTCAAGCTGATGATCTCCCATGGCCAGACCGGTCTGAATGTCGCCTTCGATTTGCCCACGCAGATGGGGCTTGATTCCGATGATCCTCTGGCGGAGGGCGAGGTCGGACGGGTCGGAATGGCCGTTGACTCTCTGAGGGATTTCGAAGTTGCGTTCAAGGATATCCCCCTTGACCGGATTGGGGTCGGCCTCACCATCAATGCAGTGGCCAGCATCATGCTTGCCATGTTTCAGGCTACAGCTGAAAAATTTGGATTTAAAAAAGAGAGGGTGAGCGCCACTCCTCAAAACGATATCCTCAAAGAGATGATCGGCCGGGGAGCTTGGATTTTCCCCGTCAGGCCTGCCGTCCGGCTCATCGGGGATACGATCGAATACTCGATGAAGGAACTTCCCCGGACCAACCCGGTGAGCGTTTGCGGATACCACATTCGCGAATCGGGCTGCTCTCCAGTCCAGGAAATTGCCTACGCCATTCAGATTGCCAACACTTACATTGAAGAGGTTCTCCGCCGGGGCCACGCGGTCGACGATTTCGTCAGGAGCTTCACCTTCAACATCAATGTTTTCGGCAATTTATGGGAACAGACGGCAAAATTCCGCGCCGCCAGAAAGCTCTGGGCCATCAATCTGAAAGACCGCTATGGAGCGAGGGACAACCGGTCGCTTCTCCTTCGGGGGATCTTTGGAGGCGGCGGATACGGCATGACCAAGGCCCAGCCCGAGAACAATATCATTCGGGGGGCCTATTATGCCCTTGCCGCCGCCCTGGGCGGCGCACAGACCACGGCCCTCTGCTCCTTTGATGAAGCCTACACCATCCCCACTCCGAAGGCAGCTCTCCTCTCTCTCAGGACCTTTCAGATCCTGATGGAAGAGATGGGGTTGCGCGATACGGTCGACCCCCTGGCAGGCTCTTATTTCATCGAAACCCTGACCAAACAGATGGAAGAGAGAATCGTTGAGGAGATGAAACGGGTCGATGAAATGGGAGGAATGATCAAGGCGGTGGAAACCGGCTATGTCCAAAGAGAGGTGGCAAGGCAGGCTTACGAATTTGAGAAAGGGGTCCAGAAGGGGGAATTGATCAAGGTGGGCGTCAACAAATATACCGAAGGCGAAGAGATGGAGGTCGAACTTCATGAATACCGGCTGGAATCCGCAAAACAGCAAATTCGGCGCACGAAGGAAGTGAGGCGTGAGAGGGACAATCGGAAGGTCACCGAACGACTGAAAGACCTTGAGCATGCGGCAAAAACAGAGAAGAATGTAATGCCCTGCCTTCTGGAATGCTGTAAAGCCTATGCCACGGTTGGGGAGATGACCAAAGTTTTTAAAGACGTATACGGAGAATTTAAAGAACCATCCATCTTTTAGATGGAAAATTCGAAATCCGAAGCACGAAATTCGAAACAAGGTAAAATTACCGAATTCCAAATGTTCAAAACGAAAATATTTTAAGATATTTGAATTTTGAGCATTCGAGCTTGTTTCGGATTTCGATATTCGACATTCGAATTTTTAGAGGAGGTGTATTATGCCATTTACACGGTTTGGTCGGACGATTCGGAAGATCGGGGTGATTGGGTCGGGAAACATTGGCCCTGACATTGCGCTTCACTTCAGCCAGAACCTTCACGCTTATGGAGTGCCGGTGGTCGTGGTTGATATCCTCCAGGCGGCTCTCGATGCAGGATCAAAGAAGGCTGAAGCGAAGATGGCCAAGGCCGCAGAGAAAGGGATCTTCAAGAAGGATGCGGCCGAGGCCATCTATAAAAACATACTCTTCACCACTGATTATGGAAAAATTGCCGATGCGGACCTGGTCATCGAGGCCGCATTCGAAAGGGAGGATGTCAAGCATAAGATTTTTGATCAGTGCCAGGAATCCTGTCCGGACACGGCAATCTTCGCTTCCAACTCCTCGCACATGGAGCCGGAGGTCATTTTTCAAAAAATGAAAGAAAAAAGCCGGTGCCTGGTCATCCACTATTTTTACCCCGCCGAGAGAAACATCCTGGTCGAGATCGTTCCCGGAAAAGAGACCCATCCCGCCCTGACGGAATATTTGATGAAGCTGTACGAATTCATCGGCAAGGCCCCGATCAAGGTGAAGAGCCGATATGGTTATGCGGTCGATCCCATCTTCGAGGGCCTCCTTGAAGCAACGGCATTAACCGTCGAAAAAGGATTGGCCAGTGTCAAGCAGGCGGATGTGATCGTTCAGAAAGCCCTTGGGATGGGAGTGGGGCCGTTCACCGCTCATAACCTTGCCGGCGGAAATCCCATCACCCAGCATGGGCTTTCGGAAATGAATTCAAAGATCATGCCCTGGTATCGCTCCCCCAAGATTCTGGATGATCAGGTGAAGTCCGGAAAACCCTGGGAAACCGCCGTCAAGGGGGAAACGGTTCCCACGCCTCCCGAGATGGTTGAAGCGGTTTCGAACCGGGTCATCGGAGCCTATTTCGGAATGGTCTGTGAAATTGTTGAAAGCGGGATCTCCAATATCGGAGATCTGGAGCTGGCCATGGATACCGGATTGGTTCTGAATCCTCCCTTCGCCATGATGAACAAGATGGGGGTTAAGAAAGCCCTTGAGTTAGTCGAGGCCTATGCCAAAGAGAATCCCGGGTTCAAAGTGGCCGGGCTCCTCGTCAAGCAGGCGGCCTCGGGGCGGCCCTGGAAGATTCCGGTTGTCTTCAGAGAGGACAACGGCGACGTGGCCATTGTGAAAATCCGCAGGCCAAAGGTTCTAAACGCCCTGAATGCGGATGTCTTTGAACAATTGCGGGAGATCTTTGAGAACCTTCAGGGGGACCCCAAAATAAAAGGCGCGGTGCTGACCGGTTTCGGAACGAGGGCCTTTGTGTCGGGAGCCGACATCGGAATGCTGGCCGCTCAAAAGACACCGGAAGAAGCCGAAGCCTTCTGTCTGAAGAGCATGTCCGTTCTAAATCTGATCGAGAATCTCGGAAAGCCGGTCGTCTGTGCGCTCAACGGACTGGCCTTTGGCGGAGGCAACGAGATGGCCATGTCTTGCACCGTCCGTATTGCAGCAAAGGGGCAGAAGGCTTTCGCAGCCCAGCCCGAACCCAGGCTCGGCATCATCCCTGGAAACGGAGGCACTCAGAGGCTCCCGAGGTTGATCGGAGTGGAAAAGGCCTGGCCCATTCTCCGGAGCGGAAATCCCATCTCGTCGGCCCAGGCCAAAGAGATGGGGTTAATCCAGGAAGAGGTCGAAGGAGACCTGATCTCAAGGGCCATCGATTGGGTGAAACAAATTCTATCCGGCCAGGCAAAACCATCGCCCATTCCCAAGGGACCCATTCCCGTGCCCTCCTCCCTGCCGGAGGTGGATATCGGACACCTGAGTCGAAAGATCGACGCATTGTTACAACGGGCGATATTAGAGGGCGCCGGAATGACGCTGGAAGATGGCTTGAAGCTGGAGGCCAAAATCTTCGGGGGATGCCTGCTGGCCCAGGACATGAAAATCGGAATCGAAAACTTCTTAAAAAACGGCCCCAGGGCCAACGCACCTTTTGTCCACAATTAATTAGAGTCTGTCCATAAACTAAGGATTTTCCAAAAGGTCGTCATTCCGGCGAAGGCCGGAATCCAGTAATTTCAAGACATTCTGGATGCCGGATCAAGTCCGGCATGACAGAAAAAGTGCATTTATAAACGGACTCTAATTAATCTTTCCGGTTGAATCCGGTTGGAACAAAGTGGAGAAAAAGCCGTTAGAAGAAAATTGGTTTCCTGCGAACGGATAAAATGCCCGTTTTTCTTTCTCTCATCTGCGCCATGGCCTGGGGTGGACAAGCGCTTTTCTTAAAAGCAAGCATGGCGAAGGCGGATATTCGCCATGTGGTTTTCCTTACCCTCCTGATCAATTGCCTTACTGTCTTTCTCTGGATGGCTTTCAGCGGGCGCTTGACTTTCTTTAAAGGAGTGGATGATCCAAGCTTCATCCACTTCATGATTGCCGGAGCCTTTAACTATTTTCTGGGCAGGTGGCTTTACTATGACAGTATTCGAATGATTGGACCGACGAAAGCAACCGCCATCAGCTCCTCCTACCCGGTCGCATCCCTCTTGTTTGCCTTTTTGCTACTGGAAGAACGGCTTTCAATGAAAAGGTATCTTGGGATCGGATTGACGCTGCTGGGGATGTATCTCCTGTTTGTCAGGAGGCGAGGATGATCTCCTGCCGGGGAGAGATCAAAGCCGTTTCAAGCGGTCTATGTTTCGGGATCGCTCCGATCTTCATGAAATTCGGCTTTTGGGGAGGGCGGGACGCCTTCTACGGCATTGCCATAGCTGCCGGGACGGGTTTGCTGCTGAACCTCGTCGTCATGACGGGAAAAGATTTCTGGAAAGATTTATTTTTAATCCGGGGGAGAATATTTCTCTTAATCATCCTGGGAGGCATCGCCAACACCGTCGCCATGTTCGCGCTCTATTGGGCCGTCGCTTTGGGAGAGATTTCCATCGTTGTCCCAGTGTCATGCACTTATCCTTTATTCACGATCATCTTCTCCCGCTTCTGGTCAAAAGAGGCAGAGGAAATCAGTAAACGCATGGTGGGGGGGACCCTGCTGATCATCATCGGCGTCATCCTCATCCTGTAGCCCTGATCCAAGAAAGGAAAAATCACTGAATCAACAGGAGGTGTTGCGATGAAAGCGTTTTTTAAAACAGGGATCTTTTTTGTTCTGGCAATGGTTTTGTCCGTGCATGGAGTTCAAGCCCAATCGAAGGACAGGAAGGACTGGCCCAGGATTGTCACCATCGGAGGGGCGCCCATCGGAGGAACAGGGTACGTTTATGCCGGGGGGGTGGCAAAAGTGCTTCATGAAAAAATGGGAATCGCCGCTTCCGTGGAGGCGACGGGAGGGCCCGTCCATAATACACAACTGGTCAATGGGAAAGAAGCCACCCTGGGCGGAGTGAGCGCCCCGGCCGTTTATGACGGTTGGCACGGCCTGGGATGGGCAAAAGGGAAAAAGCACCAGGACATCCGGATCATCTTCCCCATGTTCAATACCTATTTCCAAATTTATGCGCTCAAAAAATCGGGGATCAAAACGGTCCGGGACCTTGCGGGAAAAAGCCTGGGGGTCGGCCCCGTGGGCGGGACCTCTGCCATGCTCTGGCCCAGGATCCTCGAAATTTTCGAAATCAAACCTGCTCGAATGGTCAACGCCAGCTCGTCCGACCTGAATTCACAGCTCAAAGACGGTTTGCTGGACGCCAATGCCCAATCAGTGGGACTGCCGTGGGCCATCATCAGCGAGATCGAGACCACCCACGAGATCAATATCCTCGGCTTATCTAAAATAGAAATGGCCAGGGTCACTGAAAAATTTCCTTTCCTCTCGCCGGGGACAGTCTCCAAGGGAACGTATAAAATAAACAAGGATATGGACATTGAAACCTTAACGTTCTGGAGTTTTTTCATTACGCATAAGGATCTCCCGGAGGATTTCATTTATGAAGTGGTGAAAAAGGTCTATGAAAATCCGGAGATCATGATCTCCACCCATAAATCGGCAAGGGAGTCAAGGCCGGAAAATATCATTTACAGCCCTCTCCCGCTCCATCCGGGAGCCGTTAAATATTACAAGGAGAAAGGCATGGCTTTGCCTGAGAAACTGCTCTCGGCGCAATAAAAACGGACTCCGATGGCGGAAGAGGACCAATGAACCATTCGATGGATGAAACGGGGCCGGCTCTAAATAAAAAGCTGGAGAAGATTAAGGACGTCGAGATTTCTCAAAAGAGAGACTTGAAAGGTCCGCTGGGGACAGCAATCGCCGCGGTGGGGCTTCTCATGAGCCTCTTCCATGTCATCGTCCTGATCTTCAGGCCGATTGACCCCTGGTTTTTCAGGAGCATCCATGTCATCTTCGGGGGAATTTTGGTCTTTTCCCTTGTACCGGGATGGAAGAGGAGCCCGAGGGAAAACCTCCACATGGTGGACTATCTGCTCATCGGTTCCCTCATCCTCCCTGTCCTTTATCTTTTTATCGAATTTGAGACATGGATCTTCCGCGTGGGGGTCACGCCGAACCTGCTCGATGCGGTTTTTTCGCTCATCTTCATCATCGGCATCCTCGAGATGGCGCGAAGGACAACCGGCCTGCCCCTGACGATCATCGCCCTCCTCTTCATTCTTTACGGATACTTCGGCCAATATATGCCGGGCATTCTCCAGCATAAGGGTTATAGCTGGCCCCGGATGCTCACCTACCTTTTCAGCCTCGATGGAATATTGAGCATCCCGGTGTTCGCCTCTGCGCATTACATCTTCCTCTTTATCCTCTTCGGGGCCTTTCTGGAGACATCCGGGGCCGGACGTTTTTTCGTCGACTTCGCACGCTCCATCGCAGGAGGACGCCGGGGGGGGCCTGCCAAGGTCTCCATCGTCTCGAGCGCCATGATCGGAACCGCCTCCGGTTCTTCCGTCGCCAATGTGGTGGTCGATGGCGTGTTTAACATCCCACTCATGAAGGCCAGCGGCTTTAAACCGACGATTGCCGGAGCCATAGAAGCCATGAATTCTGCGGGAGGTCAAATCGTTCCTCCTGTCATGGGGGCCGGCGCTTTTCTCATGGCGGAGATTCTGGGGATCCCCTATCCTAAAGTGGCATTGGCGGCCATCATCCCTGCGCTCCTCTATTACAGCGCCGCTTACTGGATGATTGATCTCTATTCGGCCAGAATGGGCCTGCTGGGAATGCCCAAAAAAGAATTGCCGGTGTTTAACCGCCTGCTTAAAGAAAAAGGTTATCTTCTCATTCCCCTGCTGGTTCTTCTTTACTGTCTCATGTTCGTCCAGTTGTCCCCCTTCCGATCGGCCATGTGGGCGACGATCATATTGATCGGCTTAAGCTGGTTCCGGAACGAAACACGGCTTGGCCTCAAAAAGGTCATCCGGACCCTTTCCTACGGTCCGAGAAGCGCCATGGAGATCGTAGCCACCTGCGCCGCCGCAGGAATCATCGTCGGAGTCATCTCTCAGACCGGCCTCGGGATGAAGTTCGCCATGATCATCATGAGCTATTCGAAGGGGCATCTTTTTATCGCCCTCATCCTGTCTATGGTCATTGCCATCGTTCTCGGAATGGGCATGCCGACCACGGCGGCCTATGCGATATCGGCCTCTGTCCTTCCTTCCGCCCTGATCAAAATGGGAGTCCATCCTATCGGGGCCCACCTCTTCATCTTCTATTTCGCGTGCCTCTCCCCCTTAACGCCGCCTCTGGCCGTGGCCTCTTATGCCGCAGCCGCAATCGCCAATGCAAGGGTATGGGACGTCGCCTGGCTTTCAATGAAATTTGCCATCGCAGGTTTTATCGTTCCATACATGTTCGTTTACGGCCCGCCTCTTATCTTAGAGGGAAACCCTTCCGATATCCTCTTTGCGCTTATCACAGGACTTCTTGGGACAATGACCTTGTCGGCGGCAATCCAGGGGTGGTTTTGGGGGGATTTAAGCTATCCCAAAAGAGGGTATCTGCTCGGCATGTCTCTTTTGCTTATTAAACCGGGATGGCAGTCGGACCTCATCGGTCTGGCTCTGTTTTTGCCCTTCCTGGTCATTCAGTTGAAACTTAAAACCCCCCTGGGCGGAGAACGGAAATGATTAACATCGGTGAGTGGATCAAAAAATGGAGTCTTCTGCAACCTCATAAGCATGCCCTGGTTTTTGAGGACCGTCCGTTCACCTATCAGGAAGTCAATCAGCGCACCCATCAGCTCTGCCATCTCCTTTTGGAAAGCGGCATAACGAAGGGGGACCGGGTTGCTGTTCTGCTCCATAACTGCCACCAATACCTCGAGATCTTTTTCGCCCTTTCGAAGATCGGTGCCATCCTCGTCCCGCTGAACTGGAGACTGGCCAGCCCGGAACTTGAATTCATCCTGCGGGACAGTGGTTCCCGCTGTCTCATCTTCGAACCGGAGTTTGAGTCGGTGGTGGCGTCGATCCGCTCGGATTTAACGCTGTCCAATGGAAATTACCTTGTCGTGGGACGTCCTTGTCCGGACTGGGCCACCGATTATGATAAAGCCCTTCAAGAGAATTCCTTCGATGAACCGTCCCTCCAGGATCCGGTGGGCGATGAAGATCCTCACATCATCATGTATACCTCCGGAACAACGGGAGTTCCAAAGGGAGCGGTCCTCTCTCATCGAAAGACCTTCTTCAATGTCCTGAATGCCGATATCGTCTACAATCTCACCTCCAAAGACATCATGATGGTTTCACGACCGATGTTTCATTCGGGAGGCCTCCTGGTCGAAGCCATGCCTGTCCTTTATAAAGGAGGAACGCTGATCCTGAAGAAACGGTTTCGGCCCTTGGAGATCCTTGAGACGGTGGAGCGACATCGGGTGACCATCCTCGAGTTGGCGGCCACGGTCTACCAGTTCATTTTACAGCAATGCGATCTCGACCGGCACGACCTTAGTTCCGTCCGGTGTTACTTCACGGGAGGAGAACGGATTTCCGTGACGATGTTAAGAGAATATGATAAAAAGGGAATCGTGATCTCCCAGATCTTCGGTCAGACCGAAGCCTCCACCATCGCCTTTCTTTCTCCGGAGAATGCATCCCGGAAAATCGGTTCGGTGGGCCTCCCGGTTTTCCACGGCGAGGTGAAGATCGTAGATAAAGCGGGGAAAGAAGTCGGTCCGGGAGAGGTGGGCGAGATCATTGTAAAGGGCCCCACCCTGATGAACGGATATTGGAACCGGCCTGATCTCACTGCCGAAACCATCCACAACGGCTGGCTTTATACCGGGGATCTGGCGAAACAAGACGAAGAGGGCTATTTCTATATTGTGGACCGGGAAAGAGACATGTACATCAGCGGTGGAGAAAATGTCTATCCTGCCGAGATTGAAAAGGCCTTATTCAGCCATACGAAGGTGTTCGATGTGGGAGTGGTTGGAGTGCCGGATGAGAAATGGGGAGAAGTGGGAAAAGCTTATCTTGTCATCAAGCAGGGTGAAACAATGACGGAGGGAGACGTCCTCAAATTTCTCCAGGGGAAGTTGGGAAAATATAAGATTCCAAAATATGTGGAGTTCATCGAGGAACTGCCCAAAACAGCGAGTGGGAAGATCCAGAAATTCATGTTAAAAGAATGGCATATGAATAGGGTTCGAGGGGTCAAGGATCCTAGGGGGCAAGTTACTTGAATCCATGAACCCTCGAATCCTTGAATCCTTATATGATTGGAGGTTTCCATGGCTGACAAATTCTATCGGTTGGGATGCGATATCGGAGGCACCTTCACCGACTTTGTCCTGCTGAACGATCAAACCGGGGAGATCGTCACTTACAAGTGCCTCACCACACCCAGAGATCCTTCGGATGCCGTTGAGCATGGAATCAAGGAAATGGAGAAAAAAACGCCGGGGTTTGTTGAAAATCTGGACGAAGTGATCCATGGAACAACCCTGGTGATTAATTCGATTATCGAGAGAAAGGGAGCCAAAACGGGATTGATCACCACAAAAGGCTTCAGAGACGTCCTGGAAATCGGAAGGTCCATCCGGTATTCGACTTATGATGTCTTTGCGGAATTTCCCAAGCCCCTCATCCCGAGACATCTCCGCTTGGAGGTGGATGAGAGGATCCGGAGCGATGGAACCGTTTTAAAGCCCTTGGATCCGGGGGAGGCCAGGCAGGTCGTCCGCAGTCTCGCCGGGATGGGAGTGGAATCCATTGCCGTCTGCCTGATCAACTCTTTCGAAAACCCAACCCACGAACTGATGTTCAAAGAAATCATTGAAAAGGAAGCGCCCGGAGTATCCGTTTCCATCTCCTTCCGGGTTCTTCCGCAGATTAAGGAATACGAGAGGACCAGCACCACGGTGACAAACGCCTACGTGAAACCCCTGACAGGCAGATATCTTTCGAAACTGGCTGGAAGGCTTGAAGCCATTGGATCGAAAGGGAAACTTTTTATCATGCTCTCCAGCGGGGGGGTAACCTCCGTTGAAACGGCAGCGGAGTTTCCGGTAAGAATCATTGAATCCGGCCCGACGGCGGCGGTCATTGCAGGTCAATATTATGGCAAGCTCTTCAATATCTCAGAAATGTTCTGCTTCGACATGGGAGGCACCACAGCCAAGTCTTGCTTGATCCAAAAAGGGGTGGCCGGTGTGGTCCCGACCTTCGAGGTCGGCCGTGTTCAGAGGTTCATGAAAGGGAGTGGACTTACCATTCAGGTGCCAGTCGTTGATTTAATGGAGATTGGAGCAGGAGGTGGAAGCATTGCAAAGGTAAGTCGTATGGGAACGCTTCAAGTCGGGCCTGAAAGCTCCGGGGCTGACCCCGGTCCGATCTGTTATGGCATAGGAGGGACGGACCCTTGTGTCACGGATGCCGACCTTCTGCTGGGTTATCTGG
This sequence comes from Deltaproteobacteria bacterium, assembly GCA_020059605.1. Taxonomy (GTDB): domain Bacteria; phylum Desulfobacterota; class BSN033; order BSN033; family UBA1163; genus RBG-16-49-23. Next base: position 17,497 of record JAGVBT010000105.1, on the reverse strand, counting down.
ATGAGAACTACTTCCTGGGTGGTGAAATGAAACTTGACGGGGAAGCCGCCAGGCGCGGGGTTGAACAAAAGGTCGCAAAACCGCTCGGGGTTCCAACCATTCAAGCCATCTGGGGAATTCATGATCTCATCAATGAGACAATGGCCGCTGCCGCCAAGACCCATATCGCTGAGAAAGGAGGAAATCCGAAAATTGTGACGATTGTTGCTTTCGGCGGCGCGGGTCCGGTCCATGCCTATGGATTGGCCAAGAAACTGGGAGCGCCCCGCCTGCTTGTCCCGCCCAATGCGGGGGTGGGGTCGGCTCTGGGCTTTTTCACCGCTCCTCGAGCCTTTGACCTTCTCAGAAGTCACAAAATCTCTCTGGCCTCTGCTGATTTTAAAGAGATCGATAAGATTTTCAAAGAACTCGAATCCGAGGCGGTGCAAATTCTCCAGAAGGAAGTTTCTGAGGAAAATAATCCCCGGGGGAAACAGCCGAGCCCTTCCGGACGAATCAGGTTTGAAAGATCGCTCGATATGCGGTTTGTCGGTCAGGGATCGGAAACGAATGTTCCAATCGCTGATAAAGATTTTACCGGCATAAAGAAACAGGAGATCCGCCGCCTTTTTGACGAGGTCTATGAAAAGTTGTACGGCAGGACCTATCCTGACTCTGAAGTGGAATTCATCAATTTCAAACTCAGGGCCAGTCTTCCGGAACGTCTCTTGCGTCTCCCCCGAATTGAACCCAGGGGACAGTCTCTTGATGAAGCGATCAAGGGGAAACGGTCAGCTTATTCTCCAGTGGCAATGGAATTTATTCCTTACACCGTCTACGATCGGTATAAACTTTCTCCGCATGCAACGTTTCGAGGCCCTGCGATCATAGAAGAAAAAGAATCTACGGTTGTGGTCGGCGAGGACGCTTCGATTTCCGTGGACGACTTTGGATTTCTCTGGATTGATCTTGAACGCGAATGACCCGAATGATAACGAATGGAACGAATGAAACTTATTCGTGTGATTCGCTGTCATTCGTGTAATTCGTTTTTTACGGAGGAAAAAATGGGACGAACTTTTGACCCGATCACATTAGAAATATTATGGCGAAGACTGATCTCCATTGTTGATGAAGCGGACGGCGCAGTCGCAAGGACAGCCTTCTCGAGCCTGCTCAGGGATGCTCATGACTATACCTGCATGTTCACGGACCAACAGGGCCGGGAGCTCGCCCAGGGAACGTTTGTCACCCCGGGCCAATCCGGAGCCATGGCCCTTGGGATTAAAAACCTCGTGAAGAAACTCCCTCCCGAAACTTACAAACCAGGCGATGTCTTCATCACCAACGATCCCTGGATCCTGGCCGGACATCTCAATGATGTCTGTGTCATGAGTCCCATCTTCTATGCGGATAAACTGGTGGCTTTCACCGCCTGCGTCTTCCATCACTCGGATATTGGAGGGCGTGTTTCCTCGGATAACCATGACGTCTTTGAAGAAGGGATGTTCATCCCCCTCGTTAAGCTTTACGACGGGGGAGCGCTCAATCAGTCCGTCCTCGATATGATCCGCTGGAATGTGAGAACGCCGGACGAGGTGGTCGGAGACATCCGGTCTCAGATCGCAGCTAACCATGTCTGTTCTGAAAAGATAGGGCAAATGCTCAGGGAGACCGGCCTGGAGAATCTCAGCGATCTGGGAAATGAAATTATAAGCCATACGGAAAAAAGCATGAGAGAGGAGATCGGGAAAGTCCCGGATGGCATGTACCGGGCCGAGGGCAAAATAGAACAGATGAAGGGCCAGCAGGATCTGGTCATTAAGGCGGCCGTTGAGGTAAAAGGAAACGATCTGATCGTAGACCTGGATGGATCTTCCGCCCAGGTCAATTGGGGGGGGAACGTTGTCTATAATTTCACCTATGCGTATGTCTTTATGGCTATGAAGAGTATGTTCGGCCCGGATATTCCAAACAACGACGGCTGCACAGTGCCCATCCGGCTTAAAGCCCCGGAGGGGAGTGTGGTCAACTGTAGATTCCCTGCTGCCGTTGCCGCACGGCTGGTCGTCGGACACTTCCTCACCGAGATCATTTACAGGGCCATGTCTGATGTGCTCCCTGACAGGGTGATTGCTGCAGGCGGAGGGACACCCGCGCAGATGAATGTTTTCTATGGCAAGAGACGGGATGGCAGCCCCTGGCATTCCGTGATCATCAGGGGGGGCGGGATGGGGGCAAGCTCAAACAGCGACGGAAACTATGTTTACATCTTTCCTGCAAATGGTGCCAATACCCCCGTTGAAATATTTGAAAGTGATACGCCCCTTCTCGTTGAGAAAAGAGAACTCCTCACGGACTCAGGCGGTCCCGGAAAGATGAAGGGAGGTCTTGGACAAAGGGAGGTTTTCAGAATTCCCGGTGATCAGTACGCCCCTCTATCACCCGTTAATCTCGGAATCCAGGCAGGAAGGCATATCCATGCCCCGGAGGGACTCTTTGGCGGGAAATCCGGGATCAAAGCACAATTCCTGATCAATGGCGTTCCTGGAAATCCCTTCGGACTAACGCAGCTTAAACCGGGCGACGCCGTCACCATCGATGCAGCGGGAGGGGGGGGCTATGGAAACCCGCTCGAGCGTGATCCCGAGAGGCTTGAAAGGGACGTGTTGGAAGGGTATGTCAGCCTCCCAAAAGCCAGAGAAGATTACGGGGTGATCATCGACCCAAAAACCCTGAAGGTCGATCCGGAGGCAACCAAAAAACTCAGGGCACAGAGTAGTTTGGGATAATCTCTCATAGGGGATAGGGCTACGGCTACGAAGCCTATTGGGTCAATTTGGTAACGGTTAGGTCAAAAGATTTCAAGGACGATTGACGTAGCCTTTTATATAACGATACGGGCCTCGTTACCCTTCCCGCCAAACTTTATTTCTTATTTAAATTCCACAAACTGGTCCCTGGGGGCGGAGCAGACCGGACAGGCCTCGGGGCAGACTCCGTCCGACACATAACCGCATACCTGACAGGTATAATAAGTGGTCTCATGCTCTCCGATCAGGTGGTTGATCGCCTTTTTATATAGCTTGGCATGGGCATCCTCCACGTCCCTGGCATTGGAAAAGATGGTGGCGGCAAGGGGATCCCCAATCGCCTCGGCGAGTTCAACGAACTGTTCATAAGCCACCCCCGCCACTCGGGTTTCCGACTGGAAGCTTTCCTTGAGATGCGTATCGGTATCTTTAATCTCCCGAAGCATCCGCAGCGCACGTTCCCCATGGATCTCTTCGCTGAAAGCGATCACACGAAAAAGCTTGGCCATCTGAGGCAGTTCCTCCTCTTCCGCCTTCCTGGCAAATACCTTTAGCCGGAGCGCGGCCTTGGCCTCGCCCTCATAGATCCGATGGAAAGCCTCTCTGAGCCTCTCGTCCATATATCCTCCATGCCGAACCGGTCGATCTTTTATTTCGGTTAATGCGGTGATTCGCTTGTCCCTTTCATCAAATCATTTGATCGCCTTTATCTTTTGGATAAAATCCGATTCCCTTGCCGGTTACCTCCTTGCCATTGAAGGGAGAAAAAGGGCAATGCCGGGGAAGATCATGATGATGGCCATTGCGATGATGTCGATGACGATAAAAGGGATGCTGGCCTTATAGATCTGGGACATGCTGTATTGGGGAGCCACTGCTTTCATCGTGTAGAGAACCAACCCATCCGGCGGGGAGATCGTCGCCATCTCCATATTGATTAACAATACGGAACAGAAAACCAACGGATCGATTCCCAGATGGCGGATGATCGGCATATAGATGGGGAGGGCCACCATCAAAATCGAGAGGGGTTCCATAAAGGTCCCCAGGAGAACCAGGACAAACTGCATGATGATGACCACCACAATGGGGGGCACGGGAAGTCCTGTCGCCAAATTGACCAGATTGGAACTGGCTCCCGTATAGGCAAGGAGCTGAGAAAAAGCCGTGGCTCCGGTTAGGATCATGAACATCATCACTGTGATCCGAACACTGCTGACAATCGATTTCTTAACGATGTCAGGCCGAATCCCTTTGTAGATAAAAGCCAGGATAAAACAGATCAAGGCTCCAACCGCGGCAGATTCAGTCGGAGTTGCTATTCCAAAGATGATGAGGCCGATCACTGAAAAGATGACCAGGCCAAGGGGTAGAATGAATTTCCCGGTCAGTATCAGCTTTTTCCCCAGTGGAACCTTCTCCACCTCATACTCGGGCGCCAACTGGGGGTTTAACCAACATCTCACCACAATATAGATGGCAATGAGAGCGGCCATCAACAAGCCCGGGAAGATGATGGAAAGGAGAAAATCACCGACGGAGACCTGGGCGAGGCTGGCTAACAATACCCCAAGAGCACTTGGTGGAATCATGGCCGCAAGGGTTCCGCATCCCATGATCGGACCCAGTGTAATCTGATATTTATATCCCCTTTTCTCCATCTCCGGCAGGAGCGTCTGCCCAAGCATGGCACATCCTGCCATCGCAGAACCGGAAAGGGTGGCAAAGATAACACCCCCTCCAACCGCCAGGAGGCCCAACCGTCCCGGCAATCTCCCCATCCACTTTTCAACGGTTTCCATCATGTTTTGAGCAATCCCAAATAAGAACATGACTTCTCCCATCAACAGAAAAAGTGGTATGGGGAGGAGTGAAAAAGAGGTAATCGACCTGAAGACACTTAAGATGAGCTGGGTCAGGCCTGCATCTCCCCAGAAGAGATAGGCGAAGAGGATGTTAATAAACAGGAAAGCGAAGGCGACAGGAACCCCCAAAAAGAAGAGGCCGATGAGCGACGAAAGAATGATGAGGAATAGGGTTAACCAATCCATCAGATTTGAAGTTTGCAATTTGCAATTTGCATTTTGAATTTTAAGAGTGTCTAAAAAGTTTCCATCCTTTGACCAGCACCTCTAAAAAAAGTGGAATGCTTCCGATGGGAATGATGACAATAATGAGGGCAATCGGGGTTTCCAGAATCGTCGGATTGAATACCCCTCTACGGTAATGATCGAAAGTGGCGTAAAAACCATAATAGATGAAGACTATGGAAACAATGGCAACGAGGAGATAGACGACAGACATTAACATCTTCTTCCTCCTCCCTTCCAGGTGGGTGATAAAGACATCCACGATCACATGGCCATTCTCTTTAAAGACCCAGGCCGTTCCCAGAAAGGTGATATACAGGAGAAAGATCTCCGTCACCTCCGTGCCCCATAGAAGGGGAGCATTAAAGAAATACCTCAGGGTCAGGTCAATACAGACAATGACAACCAGGCCGGCCATCATAAGCGAGGCAACAAAGATAAAAGCCTTACACATAACGGACACAATCTTTTCAAGGACCTTAAAAAATCGCTCCATCCTCTGCCGCCGCTTAAACTTGGGGGGATGCATCAAACATCCCCCCTTTTTCATTCCAGCCCAATAAGCACTCAAACTCAAAATTCGAATATCGAAATCCGAAACAAATTCGAATTACAAAAATTCAAAACAAGTTTGGAACATTTGTCCCGCAATGCGGGAATGAAATTGTTTCGTAATGATCCCTTCGGGAAGCTTCGCCCGAATTTCGCCTGCCTTCGCCGAAGCGGCTTCGCGCAGGCAGGTGCTTCGAAATTCTATTTTTTAATAGCCCATCAACCGTTTGATTACTTTGACCTCTTCGGGCACCTTCTTCTCCAGGTCATCCAGAAATGAATAATTGGCCGAATCGATATATTTTTTGGTATCCTCCGCCGAAAATTTTATCCTTTGCAACCCAAGTTTCTCCATCTCTTTTTTCTCTTTCTCGATCTCCTTCTCAAAATAGGCCTGCATCTCCGGTTCGTATTTGACGGTGATCTCCGTAAGCTTATCCTGAGCGGATTTCGGCAATTTGTTCCAGGTATCAAGGTTCATTGCAAAAAAAGTGTTCTGCCTTGTATAGAAAGGAATATCGATGACATACTTGGAGAATTCAAGCCAACCCCATTCTCGGGGCCCGATGGTGGGCCATCCGAACCCATCCACCACTCCTCGCTGGAGAGCGGTGTAGGTCTCACCAAAGGCCACCGTCACCGGAACCATGCCGAGTTTTAACATCATCTTGTCATATTTGGCTGCGGTTCTCATCTTGAGGCCCTTCAGTTCCTCAATATTTTTTACAGGTTTCTTCACGTATAGAAAAAAAGGATCATAGAGCCATGTCCCCAGGATCATCATGTTAATTTTTTTATGCCTTTCAACGAAGTAATCCCAGACTCCCCCCTTCTCTCTCTCTTTTTTAAAATCGAATTTCGAAAGGGAGATCGCATCCGCCTCTGGAAGAAGGCCCATATAGTAGGCCGCAGGTATAAACCCGATTTGCAAAATCCCCTTTCGGATGGCTTCGGGCTGCTCGAAAGGCGGGGTGACCTCCGGTCCCCCGACCCACGTGATCTTTAAAACATCCTTCATTTCGGCATTGACCTTGTCTACCCATACGGGAATCATGGCACAGAGACGATGATTCTTCGGCAGAAAGGATACGCCCTTGAGTTCCATCACCTGTGCGAAACCTGCCGAAGTGTAAAAAAAGCTTATGATCACGATTCCCAATAAAAGAGTGAGTCCCTTTTTCATCATTCCCTCCTTTTCGATCATTTCCCCTCCCCTATTTGGAAATCTATCTTCGGTCAAATAGAATAAGGGAGGTTTTCATAAACAGCGACAGCAAAACTCCTTTGTCGTTTTACATTAAGCTCTCCTGCCACCTCCTTTCTTCCTTGCTTTCTTGAAAAAATTCTGTATACTGTATCCAAAAAGGTGCCCCATCATATATCGTCCAAAAGAGGTTGTCAAGCCTTTTTCTTCACAGAGCGAAAAAGGATTCCCGATGAAAATTTCCATCGGAAGAAATTAAAAATGCAGATCGCCCCCTCACCCGGAAGATCCGGTCCTCCCTCCCCCTTATTCATCTGGTCTGCGATGATCGGTGTTTATATCGTATGGGGTTCCACCTATCTGGCCATTCGGTTCGCCGTCAAAACCATGCCGCCTTTTTTAATGGCCGGCGTCCGCTTTCTCATCGCCGGCTCCGTGCTCTATCTTGTCAGGCGAGCCTATGGAGATCCCCGGCCTACCTTGGAGGAGTGGAGGTCCGCTGCGGTGATCGGCGCCTTCTTATTGGTGGGAGGAAATGGAGGAGTGGTCTGGGCGGAACAGTGGGTACCGTCAGGAATCGCTGCCCTGCTGGTAGGAACCTCCCCGCTCTGGATGATTTTAATCGATAGGCTTCGCCCGGGCGGACAAAAGCCCAATCGATGGGCCATGCTTGGCGTGGGGCTCGGTTTTATGGGGATTGTCATGTTGATTAATCCCCTTCGATCCGTGGGACCGGGAGAAACCATTGATCCCGTAAGGGCGGGAGTCCTGGTCCTGTCCTCCCTCTTATGGTCCATCGGATCCCTCTACAGCCGTCAGGCGCAACTTCCCCCCTCCGCTTTGCTTTGGACAGGGATGGAGATGCTTGCCGGAGGATTGGGTTTGCTTATCCTGGGAACGCTCACGGGTGAATTGGGCCGCCTCAATCTGCTCTCAATCTCCGGTTCTTCCTGGTTGGGATGGCTTTATCTGGTCGTATTCGGTTCATGGATCGGATTCACCGCTTACACCTGGCTGCTTCGCTCCGCCCCCACCCCGCTTGTCTCCACCCATGCTTACGTTAACCCGATTGTCGCCGTTTTGCTCGGTTATTTCCTTGCAGAAGAGCTGTTGACCTTTCGGATCTTCATCGCCGCATTGATGGTGATAGGATCCGTCGCCCTGATATCCGTCAACCAGCATGGATTTCTCAGCTCAAAAAGGAGGAAAAGAATAAATGGACAATAAAATTCTAACAAACCTCTTTTTTACTCCGGAAAAGGGAGGCCTTTTTTATAAAGAGGTCCGCTATCTCCTTATCAGGCCCGAAGTGTTGGCAACTTTTCAGAAGGAAATCGAAAAAGAGCTTGGGGATCGAGCCGATCGAATCCTCTTTGAGAGCGGATTCCAAGGAGGAAGCCTCTCTTCAAAAAGGTATCGAGAGGTCTTCCATTTTTCTGAGGTGGAGATTGTCCATTTTATGATTGAAATGGGCCCTCAGATCGGCTGGGGAAGGTTTGAATTGAAGGGGGTTGATTTGATGAAAAGGAAATTCTCCGTCAGGGTCTACCACTCCCCTTTTGCAGAAGCCTATGGTCCCTCGCCGAAACCCGTCTGCCATTTTATTCGGGGAGTTCTGACCGGAATGGCTTCGGTCGTCTTCGGAAATGAAGCTGAAGTGAAGGAATGGCCCTGCATGGCAATGGGGAATGAATATTGCGGGTTCCAATTAATGTGAGAATTTTCACTTGACTACTTTTTCTATTTTTAATACCATGAGATCGGAAAAGCTGGAAGGAGGAAAAGAACATGGGAAGAAGCTTTATGCCAAAGATCCGAACAGAAAGAGAATTGAAACGGATTCAACTGGAAGGGCTGCAGAGAACCGTCACCCATGCCTATAAGAATTCCGGGTTTTATCAAAAGCGTTTCGATGATGCGGGAGTCAAACCCAAACAGATCAAGTCCCTCAAAGACATTTCCAAGCTTCCGTTTACCACCGCCCAGGATCTTCAGGAAGGTTATCCCTTTCCATTAAAATCGGTTCCCTTCGAAAAAATCGTTCGCATTCACGCCTCTTCCGGAACCACGGGCAAGCGGAAAGTTCTCTGCTACACTCAAAAAGATATCAATGACTGGGCCAACATGTTTGCCCGCTGTTACGAGATGGCAGGCCTGACCCCGAAGGACAGGGTCCAGATTGCTGTAGGCTACGGTGTCTGGACAGCCGGTGTCGGCTTCCAACTGGGCGTCGAACGATTGGGAGCCATGGCCATTCCCATCGGTCCGGGCAATATCGATATGCAATGCCAGTTCCTGGAAGACTTTCAATCAACCGTTCTCTGTGCAACTGCCTCGATGGCCCTGCTGATGGGAGAAGAGGTTGAGAAGAGAGGCCTCAAAGACCGGGTCGCTCTTAAAAAGGTGATCATGGGTTCGGAGCGCTCAAGTGAAGCCATGAGAACCAGGATGAAAGACCTTTTAGGGGTGGAGCATGTCTATGATATCACGGGTCTCACCGAGCTTTACGGCCCGGGAACCGGCATTGACTGCGCATACCATGAGGGGATTCATTTCTGGGCCGATTATTATATCCTTGAGCTCCTCAACCCCGAAACGCTCGAGCCGGTCCAACCCGGGGAAACCGGTGAGATGGTGGTGACCACCCTGAGGAAGGAAGCCGCCCCCTTGATCCGCTACCGCACCCGCGATCTCACCCGGCTCATTCCCAAACGATGCTCCTGCGGCTCTGTTTTGCCGATGCATGACAGGCTTCTCGGCCGTTCGGACGATATGTTTATCATCCGGGCCGTCAACATCTATCCCGGTCAGATTGATTATATCCTCTCACATTCAAACGGCGTGGGGAGCGAATACCAGATTCATCTAAAGCGGAAAGAGGATGGCAAAGACTACATGGCCGTGAGGGTTGAAAGGGAGGAAGGGGGTGATCCGGCAGGAGATACGATCCATGCCAGCGCCATCGAGGAAGAGATCAAGAAGCAGATTTTGGTGAGCGGAAAGGTGGAAATCGTCGATTACGGTTCGCTCCCGAGATCGGAACGGAAGAGCAAGCGGGTCTTCGACCACCGGGAAGAATCGTGAGGAGTTGGGAAAAAGAAAGGAGGTGGAGCGGTCGCATAAAAAGCTTGACAAATTTTCCTTTTTGTATACAGTTTACGCTATGGACGGCATCAAAAAAGAGAAGGAGGTAAAAATGAAACAAAAGGCATTATTCATCTGGATCGTTTTCTTGTCATTCGGGCTTCTGGGGACGCTCATTCTCGGGAATAGTTTACTGATAACCCCCGCCCACGCCCAAATTAAGCTCAGTTACGCAAACTTCCCCCCTGCCCCAACCTTCCCATGCGTTCAGATGGAAAGGTGGAAAACCGAGGTGGAGAAAAGAACTGCCGGAAAGGTCAAAGTCGATACTTACCCGGGCAGCACCCTGCTCAACCCGAAAAACATGTTTGACGGGGTTATCGCAGGAACGGCGGATATCGGTAATCTTGCGACCTCCTATCAACCCGGAGCCTTCCCGGTGGTTGAAGCTGTGGATCTTCCCCTCGGATGGCCCAACGCGACGGTCGCCAGCCTTGTCCTCTGGGAACTGGTCGATAAATACAAACCCAAAGAATTCGAAAAGGTAAAAGTGCTTACGATGTTTACCTGCCCGCCGGCAAACATCATGTCCATGAAACCTGTACGGAACCTGGCGGACCTTAAAGGCTACGAACTGAGGGCATCCGGAACGGGGGCGAAAATTCTTGGACTTCTTGGAGCAGCGCCTGTGGCCATGCCTCAATCGGACGTCCCCGAAGCCCTTCAGAAGGGCGTCATCAAAGGGAACGTCTCCTCCATGGAAGTATTAAAAGATTTTAAATACGCCGAATATTGCCGCTATGTCACAGCGAATGTCAATCTCTTCGTCGTTTCGTTTGCCGTGGTGATGAACCAGGCCAAATGGAATTCCCTGCCGGATGATGTGAAGAAGGTGTTCGACGACATGAGGAGGGAACAGGCCATCTGGACAGGACAGTATGTGGATAATCACGTGAACGCGGCGCTCAAGTGGTCGAAAGAAACCTTCAAAGATTTCCAGATGCTTGAACTTCCGAAAGATGAATTATCGAGGTGGTATGCCCTGCTCAATCCGATGATGGATAAGTATCTGGCAGATTATGAAGCAAAGGGAATACCAGCGAAGGCGATCCTCAATGATGTCATGAATCTCAAAGAGAAATATACCAAGGAATACGCCAAATAATTTCTCAAACTCTTTTTATGTTTATCATCCCCTACCCCCCGTTTTCATCGGGAGGGCGGGGGATGATGGGGTTTTCCATGATAAAAATGCTTGAAAACGTGAGCCGTCGATTAAACCAATGGTTTGTCTGGGCAGGCGGTGTTGCCCTTTTGACCATGACAGCCATTGCCTGTCTCAATATGTTGATGCGCCCCATGGGAAGCCCTCTGAAGGGGGCGTATGAACTGGTTGGATTCATGGGCGCGTTGACCGTAGCTTTCGGCCTGGGCTATACGCAGATTGCACGCAGTCACATCGCCGTGGACATTTTGTCCACGCGATATTCAAAACGGACCAAGCGAGTGATGAATGCCATTAGTTCTTTTTTCTGCACGATCTTCTTTGGCCTGGTCGCCTGGCAGGTGTTTGTGTTTGGCACCACGATCTGGAGAAGAGGGGAGACATCGGAGACCTTGAGGATCATCTATCATCCCTTTGTTTATCTGGTCGCCTTCTGTTGTCTTCTTCTTGCTTTTACCCTTTTGATCGATTTTATGAAGTCCCTTCTCCCTGGGAAAGGAGAGAGATAGATGGCAGGTCTCGTTGGGATACTCGTTCTTCTTGTGGTGATGATCGTCTTGCAGATGCCCGTTGGTTTTTCAATGGCATTGGTTGGTTTTTTTGGCATTTGGTATGTGACGAGTTTGAGTTCAGCCCTTTCCACGATCGGCACGGAGACCTGGGCGATTTTTTCCTCCTATAGCCTGACCGTCATTCCTCTTTTCATCCTGATGGGAACGATCTGTTTTCATTCAGGGGTCAACAGGAATCTTTACCAAACCGCCCACAAGTGGTTTGGCCGGACGCGGGGAGGAATTGCCATGGCCACAGTGATGGCCTGTGCGGGGTTTGCCGCCATCTGTGGCTCCAACAATGCCACGGCAGCCACCATGACCACCGTCGCCCTTCCGGAGATGAAAAAGTACAACTACAACAAAGCCCTTTCGGCCGGCTCAATCGCCTGTGGTTCAACCCTGGGAGTGGTCATCCCTCCGAGCGTTGTCCTGATCGTTTATGGGATACAGACCGGCCAGTCCATTGGCAAACTCTTCTGGGGTTCGACTCTCCCTGGAATCCTCATGACGGTTCTCTTCTGCCTGACGATTTATCTCCTTTGTGTAAAACATCCGGAGTGGGGTCCAGGGGGAGAGAAAGTGACGATCATCGATAAAATAAAGTCCATTCCCGGGGCCACCGAGATGATCATCCTCTTTGGCCTGGTCATGGGAGGACTTTATACGGGGGCTTACACGCCCACGGAGGCAGGAGCCGCGGGGGCCTTTTTTGCATTGCTCATCGCCGGTCCGATCAGGAGAAAGCTTAAATGGAAAGGGTTTGTTTCCGCGATTGTGGATGCATTGAAGGTCACCTGCATGGTGATTGTGATTGTCTGGGGGGCCGTGATTTTCGGCCGGTTTTTAACGATCAGCCGTCTGCCCTTTTTGGCGGTGGATTTGGTCTCAACACTCCAGGTCCCTCCCTTTATGATTATGGTTTGTATTCTGATCATTTATGCAATTGCCGGGATGGTGATGGATGCCCTCGGTTTCCTCCTCATTTCGATCCCTATTTTTTATCCCATGGCCATCAACCTGGGGTATGATCCGATCTGGTTCGGCTGCATTCTTACGGTCGTCACAACGCTCGGAGCCATTACCCCTCCCGTAGGCATCTGCGCTTATGTGGTCTCGGGAATGGCTGACGATATTCCTCTCTCAACGGTTTTTAAGGGTGTGTTCTGGTTTATTCCGGCTTATGTCGTCACCATGGCCCTCATGATCATCTTTCCGAACTTTGTTCTCTTTTTACCCCGTTTAATCAGGTAATGACTCAAAGGGAGGTCTCCATGAAACGGTTTCACTACCTTAAACCACATTCCATTGATGAAGCTCTCGCCCTGCTCAATCAATATGGAAACAGGGCCGGGCTCATCGCGGGAGGGACGGATGTCATTGTCATGATCAAGCAGAAGAAGATGGCTCCGGAGGTCCTTATCTCCCTTCAAGGGATCCCAGGGTTGGACCAGATAGAGTTTAACGGGGGGCTCCGGATTGGCCCGATGGTGACTCATCGGGCGATTGAGAAGTCCGAAATGATCAGGAAGCAATTCCCCGCCCTGACGGATGCGGCCGACGTTCTTGGGTCTGTCCAGATCCGCAACGTGGCGACGATCGGAGGGAATATTGTTACGGCCGCCCCCTCGGCCGACACCGCCGCCCCCCTGCTTGCCCTGGGTGCGCAGGTCAAACTGAAAAGTGCGAAGGGGAAAAGGACCATCCCCACCGAGCAATTTTTTACCGGCCCCGGAGAAACGGTTCTGCAGAAGGATGAAATACTGACGGAGATCCTCATTCCCCACCCCCTTCCCAACACAGGCTCTGCCTACTGGAAACACCAGAGAAGGGGCGCCCTTGACCTTCCCATCCTGGGTGTCGCGGTTCTCCTCTCCCTGGATAAGGCGACGGTCGCCTGTTCGGATCTCCTTTGCACCGCCTCTCCCATTTCGACCGTGCTCCATTCCCTTGAAGGGGAGGAGGTGGTTTGTAAGGAGGTCAGGATTGCTCTGGGGGTCGCCGCCCCCACGCCGATGAGGGCGACCAAAGCTGAAAACCTTTTAAGGGGAAAAAAGATCAGCGACGAACTCTTGGATGAGGTTGCGGAGGCCGCTGCCAAAGAAGCTCAACCAAGGGATAGCATTCGGGGTGAAGCCTGGTACCGGAGGGATATGATCAGGGTTCTGGTCAAGCGAATGGCAATGAGGTGTATCGAAAGGGTTTTAGTGCCGGAGGAAACGGTGTTTCCGGTGAGGTTATGGTAGTAATTCACAAATTCACAATATTTCCCTCCCCCTTGATGGGGGAGGTCGTTGCGACTCGAAACCGAGGTGAGGGTGGGGGTGCATAAGAACCTTTGGCCCCCTCCCCTTCATCCCCTCCCGCCAGGGGAGGGGAAAATTCTAAGTGGGAGATTTAACCATGAAACAAACCATCAACTTTATCTTGAATGGCGAAACTGTATCAGTTGAAATCGAACCTCATCTCACGCTACTGCAGGTTCTGAGGGATAAACTCGAACTGACCGGAACAAAGGAAGGGTGTGGCATGGGGGAATGCGGCGCCTGCACGGTCCTCGTAGATGGAAAGACGATTAACTCCTGTATCTTTCCAGCGCTCGAAGTCGAGGAAAAAAGCGTCACAACGATCGAGGGGCTCACCGATGCCCAGGGCAATCTCCACCCCATCCAGAAAGCCTTCGTTGAGCATGGAGCCATCCAGTGCGGTTTCTGTACGCCGGGAATGGTCCTCTCTGCAAAAGCCCTTCTGGATGAAAATAAGAATCCGACGGAGGAAGAGATCCGCCACGGGATCGCCGGAAATCTATGCCGTTGTACGGGTTATCTCCAGATCATCCAGGCGATTAAAGAAGTAAGTGGACAATGAAAAGGCAATAACCAATAACCAAATTCCAATAATCAAATAATAACCAATGACTGAATCACCAATAACCAAACATTGCTTTGATCTTGAAAAGCGAACTTTAGAATTTGCAAAAAATGTAATAAAACTCTGTAAAAAACTACCAAAAAATGTGATCAATAATGAGCTCATCGGACAACTAATAGATGCAAGTGGTTCAATTGGTGCAAATTATCGTGAGGCTAATGATGCCTTAAGTAAAAAAGACTTCAAGCATCGAATCAAAATTACCAGAAAAGAAGCTAAAGAAACTCATTACTGGTTAGAACTTTTAATCGAGGCAAACCCAGAATTTAAAGATGAGATTAACCTGTTATTCAAGGAAGCTCTTGAACTAAAGAAGATATTCTCTTCAATCGCCGATAAATCCTCTTAATTTTGGTGTTTGGTTATTATTGGGTGTTTAGTTATTATTTAGTGTTTGATTATTGATGTTTGATTATTGGTTATTATCTGGTGTTTGATTATTGGTGTTTGGTGATTAAAAACGGAGGCAAAGATGCAGGACTACATCGCCATTGGTAAGCGAATTCCGAAGTTGGATGCGGAGGAAAAAGTCACCGGCAAAGCCATCTATATTCACGACCTGAAACTTCCGGGGATGCTCTACGGAAAGATTCTCTATAGTCCTCATCCCCACGCGAAGATATTGAGGATCGACACCTCTGAAGCAGAGAGATTGCCAGGGGTGAAGGCCGTATTAACGGGTTACAACACACCTCCCATGAAATTCGGATTTTACAAGGATCATCCTCCGCTCAAAGCCAATAAGGTCCGGTCCTGCCGCGACGAGGTGGCCGCCGTGGCAGCCATCGACCCGGATATTGCCGGGGAGGCCATCGACCTCATCAAGGTCGAATATGAAATCCTTCCGGCGGTATTTGACCCTGAGGAGGCGATGAAAGAAGGAGCCCCTCTCGTTCATGAAGAGCATTTGGGCGGGAAGGAGAAGAAACCGACCAATGTGCTCAATCTCCCCTGGAGGTTGGTGGCTGGGGATGTGGATGAAGCTCGAAAAAATTCAGCCTACGTCGCGGAAGACCGTTTTAAAGTAACCTGGGTCACCCACTGCTGCCTGGGAACAAGCGGGGTCATCGCTCAATTCGACCTGAAAAATAATCTCACGGTGTACAGTAATACACAGATCCCCTCCCTTGCACAGAAAGATTACCTGGAGGCCCTCTCTGCCCTGGGATTGCAGGGCAAGAAAGTCAGGGTCATCAAGGCGATGATCGGCGGGGGCTTCGGGAGCAAACTCGACACCTATGCTTACGAATACATTGCCATCCTCTTGGCCCAAAAGACCCGTAAACCCGTCAAGATTATCTTCTCTCGCGAAGAGGAGTTCTTTGCAACCTCGCCCAGACAACCCGCGATCATTCAGATTGCCCAGGGTTGCACGAAAGAGGGGACATTGACATTCCGCGACATCCGGATGACGCTCGACAATGGCGCCTATACTTCCTGGGGAGCCACTACGCCTTCAGTCATGATGATGCCTATCTCTTCCCTATATAAAGTCCCAAATGTCAGGTATGTGGCCAAATGTGTCTATACCAACAATACCTGGTCACAGGCCATGAGAGGATATGGAAATCCTCAGGCCACCTTTGCCATCGACTCCCAGATCGATATTTTGGCTGAAATGGCCGGAATCGATCCACTGGACTTCAGAATGAGAAATGCCAATACGCCCGGAGAAGTCACACCGCAGAATTTCAAGATCAACACCTGCGGCCTGAGAGAATGCATCGATGTCGTAGCTCAAAAGTTGGACTGGCGGCAGAACCGGGGGAGAAGAGATGGAAGAGGCATTGGGATGGCGTCGATGATCCATGTGGGCGGAGGGGCCCGGGTCTATAAATCCGACGGATGCGGGACGATCATCAAGGTGGACGACTTCGGAACGGTCAATATCATCACCGGCGCGACCGATATGGGGCAGGGAGCTGATACGGTCATTGCCCAGATCGTCGCCGAAGAACTCGGGGTGAGAGTAGAGGATGTGGCCGTCACTCATACCGACACGGACATCTGTCCCTGGGATGTGGGAGCCCACGCCAGCCGGACGACCTTTGTGGCTGGAAATTCCGCCAGAGGCGCCGCAAAAAAAGTGAAAGAACAGCTTCTCGAGGTGGCGGCCAAATCCCTCGGCGAAAGTCCTGAAAATCTGGACATACGTGATCGGACCATCTTCTCGAAGAACGATCCGGAAAAGAAGTCCCCCTTAGGAAAAATATTGAGGGCCGCCCACTATGCCGCAGGCGGGAAAATGGTGATGGCTGAACATTTTTACGATCCTCCCAATGAAAACCTCGATAGGGAATTCAAGGGAAATCTTTCGGTCACCTATGCCTATGGGACGCACGGGGTTGAGGTGGAAGTGGACAAAGAGACAGGTCAGGTCAAAATTCTGAAATATATCGCGGCCCACGATGTGGGCAGGGCGATCAACCCCATGCTCCTTGAAGGCCAGGTTTACGGAGGAGCAACCATGGGAATTGGTTATGCCCTGACCGAGAGGCTCATCTTACAGAACGGAAAGGTGATGAATCCGAATTTTCTCGATTATAAGATGCTGACAGCAAAGGATGTCCCCAATATCGAGCCCATTGTCATTGAAACCGACGACCAGTTCGGACCTTTCGGCGCCAAAGGCATCGGTGAGCCGGGCCTGGTCCCCACGGCCCCTGCCATAGCCAATGCCATCTACGATGCGATAGGGGTAAGGATCAAGGACCTCCCCATCACCCCCGAAAAAGTGCTGGCGGAGTTGAAAAATCAAAGGAAATAACCACTCGCTTGGAATACTGGAATGATGGAATAATGATAGTCTCGTAAAAAGTCTCAGTAAGTATCCCCCAGCAAAGCTCTGGTTGTGGATCACACGTGAGACTGGGGCCATTGGGAACTATAGTGATATCAAGGGATTATCCCCTCCCCCTTCGACGGGGGAGGGTAAGGGTGGGAGTGGACGAAACGCGTTCCTTTCACCCTCCCCTCCCATCAAGGGAGGGGAGGTTAACAAGTTGAAAACTAAGTGAATTTTTACAATCGTGTTGCAAGACATTGTTAAACCTTTTATGGCAACCCCC
>JAGVBT010000073.1 GCA_020059605.1 Deltaproteobacteria bacterium | reverse complement strand
GGGGGTTGCCATAAAAGGTTTAACAATGTCTTGCAACACGATTGTAAAAATTCACTTAGTTTTCAACTTGTTAACCTCCCCTCCCTTGATGGGAGGGGATTGAGGGGAGGGTGAAAGGAACGCGTTTCGTCCACCCCCACCCTTACCCTCCCCCGTCGAAGGGGGAGGGGATAATCCCTTGATATCAATATAGTTCCCAATGGACCCAGTCTCACGTGTGATCCACAACCAGCCCTTGATGGGGGAGGATGGAGGTGGGGGTGAGCTGTTTTTGACTTTTTAGGGGGGATAGGCTAAATTACGAAAACTGAGGAGCTTTTTATGGCAATCACAGCCATTCGCGGATTTAATGACATTCTTCCTTCCGAAATCGGGAAGTGGCAGTTTGTTGAAAAGATGGCCCGGGAGGTTTTTGAAAATTTTGGTTTTTCCGAAATTCGTATCCCTGTCCTCGAACGGACGGAACTTTTCGCCCGGGGCATCGGCGAAGCGACCGACATCGTCGAAAAAGAGATGTACACTTTTGCCGACAAGAGCGGCAACTCCCTGACCCTTCGTCCCGAAGCCACGGCTTCCATGGCCCGGGCCTATCTCGAACACCAGCTCTATACGTTCGATCCCGTAGCCAAACTCTATTTCATCGGTCCGATGTTTCGCTATGAGAGGCCGCAAAAAGGCCGCTACCGGCAATTCTATCAGATCGATGCCGAGGTCTTCGGCGTCGGAAATCCGGTCGTTGATGCCGAAGTCATCCTCATGCTCATCCATTTCCTGCGGCGGGTCGGGCTTGAAAAACTTGAACTTCAACTGAACTCCCTGGGCTGTCGCAGTTGCCGGCCCCGGTACAAGGAGGGATTGAAGGCCGACCTGGACGAAAAGTCATTTCAACTGTGTGAAGATTGCCAGAGAAGGCTCCAGTCAAACCCTCTTCGCATCTTTGACTGTAAAGTCCAGACCTGCCAGGATGCAATTGCAGACGCGCCGAAAGTGATTGACTTCATCTGCGATGAGTGCGCCAGCCACTTCGACAAAGTAAAGGAGTATCTTGGAATAGCAGGCCTTGATTATCATTTAACCCCCAGGATGGTGAGGGGGTTGGATTATTACACCCGGACCGCTTTTGAGGTCGTCTCTTACGATCTCGGCTCCCAGAATGCCGTGACTGGGGGAGGGCGTTATGACAACCTCTTTCAGGAGATTGGGGGGCTCGATGTCCCGGGGATCGGATTTGCCATCGGCATGGAGAGGCTGATCTCCCTTCTTCCCAAAGACAGGGAATTTATCCAGTATCCCCATCTCTTCATCGCCTCTCCGGGCAAGGAGACTCATCGAGAGGCCTACAGGCTGGCCAATCAGCTCCACGTCGAAGGGATCCGGGCCGAATTTGACTATGAGGGAAAAAGTCTGAAGAGCCAGATGAGGCGGGCGGACAAATTGAAAGCCCGCTATGTCCTCATCCTGGGTGAAGAAGAACTGAAAAAGGGAAGGGCGGTCCTTAGGGATATGCAGGACAAATCCCAGCAAGAACTTCCCATGCCTGATATCGTGGAGACTCTTAAGAGGAAAGTTTTTGGTCATTGATCAATTTTTTTTTTAATGATATAGTGGGTGTAGTCATTCCGAAATCCGCAATCCGAATTCCACATTCGAAGATGGGGGATCGTTCAATGGTAGGACAACGGACTCTGACTCCGTGAATTGAGGTTCGAATCCTCATCCCCCAGCCAATGATATCCATAGGTTAGCGATACCGCTTTTTGAGGGATCTCGGATTGGGGTGGTTTTTGTGACATGACCCGATCCAGGACATTGATGGCCCTCGTCTTGTGATCCGGAGAAAGGTGGGCGTATCTCAGGGTCATTGTCAGGTCTTTATGGCCCAACAACTCCCTCACTGTGTTTAAATCTTCACCTGCCATGACCAGGGTTGAAGCAAAGCAATGTCTCAGGTCATGGAATCGGAAATCTTCAATCCCCGACTTCCTGAGTGCTGTTCTAAATGAGGTTTGTATCCGGCCAAATCTTTTCCCCTGTTCATCACAGAAGACAAACGGCCCCTCTCTTTTCAGTCCCTTCAAGGTGCTCCTAACCGTTTCACTCATGGGAATATCACGCCTTTCATGGTTCTTGGTATCCTGAAGGGTGATTATCCCCTGCTCATAATTCACCTGTGACCATTGGAGGCCCAGAAGTTCTCCTGCCCTCATGCCGGTATGGACCGCCACCGTAACAATCGGTTTAAGGTGTTCTGTGCAGTTAGAGAGAAGGGTTTGGATTTCATCAGGCATCAGATAACGAACCCTCTTCACTTCTCCCTTCAAGGGTTTGACTTTCTTCGCCGGATTCTCCCTGACCCGCCCCCATTCAACGGCCTTATTCAATAGGTGTTTGAGGAGTGAAAGCTCCCTGTTTACTGTCGCCGGTTTGACCGGGGTTTGAAGCCTCTTGATATGCGCCTCGGCCTCCTGCCTGGCCTTAAAGACCCTCTTTCCTCTTAACCGTCTTGGACTGTTAAATTCCACAATCCAGCGTTCTTCTTTCGTTCCATCCTTCTTTTCCTTTAAGAAGGGCCGCATGGTGGCGTCTCTTCTCTTCGCCGCCTCCCTTCTCTTGGATTTCCATTTCTCGATCTGCCATCCTGTAATATCGTTAAGGTTCTGTTCTCCGAACTCCTGGTCAAGCCTTCTCATTGTTGATAGATCTCCCTTGAGAGTTGAAGCCTTCTTATTCGTCTTCGCCCATTTGAGGTATTCCTTTGCAAAGTCGTTAAACTTGACAGGTTCCGGCTCCTTCCGAATGTCAAGATATTTGTTTTCGGCGATCTCTGTTTTCTTCTTTGCAATGATCTTCTCGGCACTCTTTCGGGAAGGGCCAATGGCTTCCCTGACCCGCCGGCCCTTGAATTTAAAATCGATGTACCAGTTTTGGCCCCTTTGGTAGATTGCCATTTTTTCACCTCCTTTCTGTCTTGGATTCATATGTGCCGCCTTGACCTGGACGGCTTAGATTTTTCGAGTTTACCCTCCTTTCTGTTTGGTTTTATGATGATGTCACATTCCAAATAGTGTAAAACCTTCTTTATCGTTTCCCACCTTGGATTACCATCATCATGCAAAGAACGATAAAGACTCTCTTGTGCAATTCCTAAATCCTTTGCGATTCGGTAGAATGAAATCTTTTTCCTTTTGACAATTTCTCTAATTTCTTTCCCAATAGACTCCATACTTGATTTATCTATCATTTATTGTTTTATTTGTCAACTTTTTACTTTTCACAAATTCTGTTCATTGGGGTCACCCTCTGTGCCACAATGAGTGAGACACTTCCCCCCCAATAGTTTACTGTAGAGGGTGGGAAGGAGAGATAGAGATGGAGAAGAAGTGCATGTTGTTAGAACCTTCGAGAGAGGAAATGGAAGGAGCCCGTAGGGCGACTGGAATTTCCCCTCTCGGCGAGGCCACCGCCTCCCATGGGAATTTTCATGCCGTCACCGATCCCGAAGTCCCGGAGAAAGCCTCTCGGAGGACATTTACGGCAGACTATAAGCTTCGGGTCCTCAAGGAGGCAAAGACCTGTCCTGGTTCAGGTCAGCTGGGTGCTCTGTTGCGCCGGGAGGGGCTTTATTCATCGCACTTGACCACCTGGCGACGACAGGTAGAACGGGGGACCCTGCAAGCCCTTTCTGCGCAAAGGAGAGGTCCTAAGCCCCCAAAACCCAATCCCCTGACCAAGCGGGTGGCCGCCCTGGAAAAAGAGAATCAGCATCTGCGTCATAAGCTCAAACAGGCCGAGATGATCATTAAGGCGCAAAAAAAAATTGCCGAGATCCTGGGAGCCACCGATCCGAAGAACGGGAGCAGGCCATGAATACCACCCGATCCCTGGCCAAAGAGATCGGAGTCAGAGCCGCCTGTGAATCCCTGGGAATTGCCCGGGTCAGCTACTACCGCTGGTCACTCCCCAGAAGACCCCAGGTGGATATTCCGGAGCCTTCCGTTGCTTCCTGGAGCTTGTCCCAAGAACAACGCCAGGAGGTCCTTGAGATGCTGCACACGGAGCGTTTCGTGGATCGGTCCCCCCCTGGGCCGTCTATGCGGCGCTGCTCGATGAGGGGACTTATCTGTGCTCCGTACGCACCATGTATCGGATTCTCAAAGAGCATGGGGAGGTTCGAGAGCGGCGCAACCAGTTATCTCATCCCGTCTATCAGAAACCCGAGCTCCTGGCTACCGGTCCCAATCAGGTCTGGTCCTGGGACATTACCAAGCTCAAAGGACCGGTAAAATGGACCTACTACTATCTGTACGTCATGCTCGATATTTTCAGCCGCTATGCGGTCGGGTGGATGTTGGCCTCCCGGAAGTGTCTCACCCGGCTTGACACATTCCGCAATTGTCAGACGGGTTCTCCATTTACAGGCCAAAGTTACGTTTCTTTCTTTCCAGCTCATTTTTTAAAAACCAATCCTGGATCCCTTTCTCCCGAAACCGAACCGTCCCGGAAATCTTAACATGGGGCACATCAACCCCTCTGGATAACCAGGAGAAAATTGTTCCTGGTCTCACACCTAAAATCTCTGCCAATTCCCTTGCTGTCAAAAGTTTCTCCATCAATCCATCCTCCTTTTCAAATTTCGGTAAGTCAGTTTGGCCTCCGGCCAGTTCCCCCATTGGTCCTGGTGATTTAGGGCTATACGTGTTCTCTACATCCCCATTCTTATAAAATCCTCACCCAATTAGGATTTAGCCTGTTCTAACGAAAGCATGCTGAGAACCTTTTTAAATCTGTTTGGCGAATAAATAACACTTTCTTTTTTAATCCATTGGGGGGTATGGTTCGTCATCACTTCTAAACGAGCAGTCTTTAAGGGTCTAAAGGTTAATATAATTCGTTTTTCCATGGTCTCTTTCCTCCTTTTTGGGTATGGTATGGTGCGTTTACACAGTCTACAATAGACCTGATGATTATTTTTTTTCTTAAATCTTACCTTATGTATATTGTGTAAACAGGGGAACCCTTTAATCCCTTATCCGGTCCAGCAATTCTCGGCATCTTTCACTTAGTTGCCATGAGGATGCCCCGTTGTCACGATTGCAATTTAACATCCCTAAGACGGCAAGGTCCTCAAGGTGGAGCCGTAACGTAGATTCTGGCACATTCACGTGTTTGATTAATTCCCGGGTTGTGGCCCATCGGGGGCCAAAATAGTTTGCTTCAGCCATCAACCCAAGTACCCTTTTCCGCATTTTCGGAATTGAGTCGAAGGCGACCTTTTTTAAAATTTTAAATATCATTGTATCCAAAGCATTTTTGCCATGGATCGCCGCGACTCCGCATCCAAGCGTCCTTAGCTGCTTGACTAGCCGAGGAGTCCGTTCTGGTTCCGGAACATCTATTATAGCCCTGCTGGTCCGTTCCTTTGCGACCCCAGTGCGACCTTTTGCGATCAGCTCCGCGAGGGCGCTTAGTTTAAACTTCATACTCTCATCGAGCTCAATCGCATTAAGATTTAGGTTTGTAAATTGGTTAATAAACCCAGCGGTTAATCTCGTCAGCTCCCCTCTCAATCTTCCTCCACTCCCTCCAATCTCCAGTGCTTTTCGGGCCGCCGCCTCGCCATCCAGGTCGTCACCTGCATCAAGGCGGTAATTAAGAAAGCGTTCTCCAAGCTGGGAGTGGACAGCATAGTGATTGTCGATCACGGGCGTCACCCCAAAGAGGAAGCCCATTTTCCCCTTCCACGAGACGGTCTGCCCATTCCCGAATGATTTCACAAAGTTCCCGTCGCTAATCTCGCGGACCTGTGCCAAAATTTCACTTCGATACTCATTTCTCATCTCAAGTATGGTCGTAAAGTCTTTAAATGCCAAGACATTTTGCCCCTTGGATGAGGTTTCTAGGAGAAGTGAAGTGTTAACCCCATTTTTCCTCTTCTCGAACCCGGATATGAGAGTTTGGGGGGTAAGGGAGGACAATAACCTGACTCTGTTGCTGCCGCTAACTGCTTGAATCAACTCGGTTTTTGCAGACGAAGGAGGCCCGATGAGATACAAATTGACGGGGTCCGCGTCAAATTGATTGGCAGTGACAAAGCCCAAAACGATTTCAATCACGAAGGGGTCTTTGAGAATTAGAAATTCAGAAGTCTGCCCCTTTACCTGGTCAAGCGTAATTAACACGTTCACCTCCATGCTTTATCTCGATTTTCAACCCAATTATACCATATGCCATTGGAAAATGCCAGCAAAATTCTTTATTATCAGCAAGATATATTTAGTAAATAAAAATCATTGACTAATTTGAAATTATTGACTATAATTCATAGTAGGAGGTCAACCCAATATGAAAACGACTAAAAGACAGGTTCTTATTAGAAAAGAAGATCAAAGGAAGAGGTGGTTAAGGTGGGTACTGAAGCTTCTCCGGGCAGATTTCAAATCCCTCCCAAGGGGCGAGAGGGAAACGTTGTTGGATGAGTTATTATTTTTTACATCGTCAGGCTTTCCACTCAGATTACCCTTTTATAAAGATTTTGATTATTACGAGAATCATTTCTTTCCTCCTCCTGAAAGCCGATCTCCCGAGGAACAAGAACGATTTGATCTAGCTGAGTCTAACATGGGCCAGATTCAGGAGGCTTTGCGTTCAATGATTCAGGATATCCTATCTATTATTTCAACCGAATCCCAAGATTCCCCGAAGGATTATGATTTGTGCGAATCCATGGCAGTATTATCGATGAGTAGTGTCTTCACATGGGATAAGGACCGATTCCAACTCCGGTTCCGACCTAAAGATGATAATGATCTTGTAGCCTGGGCCAAGGTTCATTTTGCGGAGCTACTTCAGGGGTTACCGGCCCATGCGATATCCAAGTGCAAGGGATGTGGAACTTATTTCTTAAATCTAACCCAAAGGGATAAGTTCTACTGCAATTCGGCGTGTGCTTCGCGTTCAATCCAACAAGAAAAGAGAGTTAAGTTAAAAGAGGACCCGGGAAAATACGATGCATATCTGGAAAAACAAAGTGGTTACTATTGGAAAAAGCAAGAGGCTCGGCTTGGGAAAGTTAGGAGACCTCCAAGAAAAAAACGTGGAAGGCGGTCTTAATAACAGGGGCATCCGTGGGGCCGCTTTGGATATCGCTTGTTGAAAAATACAATTCTACCCGCCCCGAAGGGGTCTTTCAGACACGTCCCTTTGTTATAAATCTTCTGATTTCATTTAACTTTTTCATCAACCGGGCCTTGCTTTTGGATTGCAATCCATTGGTGTATGCGATAGGAATTAAACAATGGTCACATTTATTGTATTATTCGACCATAGCTTAATGATATTGAATGGTTATGGGGGCTTGTTTATTGGCATGGATTTAGATTGGTCCATATTACGGTGTGACCGTGGGAGGCTCAGGGGCGTTTTTGATGTCTTTCTTCCTTTAAATTTTTTTTATTTGACCAAGTTCCGTAAATTTTGTAAATTCTAATCAGAAATTTATAGGATGATTTTCTGTATTGATTTTTTAAAAATGGATGATTGTAAACTTTGTAAAGACCATAATAATGGAGAGTTAATCCGTCTTAGGAACGGATACTTTGTCCATAAACTATGTGTAAATAATTTAGAATCAAAAAAGTCTTCTTTAACCAATGACCTCTCTTCATTAAAAAGCAAGCAAACAGAGGGATTTTTAAAAAAGTTAAACCACTTTTTTAGGGGGGAATATCTTTCTCAGGAGTTAATTAATACCGAGATTAAAATCCTCGAAAAGAAGCTTGCTTCATTAAATATTGTATTACAGCAAATTTATGACTTTTATTGGGAACGCCCCCCGGACTGGGTAGAAAGAGGCTATCAAACTATTTTAAAATATAATTGGACTTGTCATAATTGTCGTAGACCACTGCAAAGGAGTGTAGTTCCTATCCATATCCACCATATAATACCAAGTGCTAAGCCTGAAGGAAATCACAAACTCGATAATCTCATCCTCCTTTGTGAAATATGTCATTCTAAAATGCCTGGACACCATTTGGTTAAAGAAAATCGAAAAAGAAGGCTAAAGCAAACAAAAGGGAGACGAAAAAGTCAGCCATCTAGAAATATATTGGGACGTTATCTTTCTTGGGAATGAACATTCTATATTTGGTTTTAAGGAATATGACAAGTTTAGAGATATGATTGTACTTTCTTTCCAATACTTCAATTATTATTCTCCGGTACTCTGCGCTGGGAATTGGTTAAATCCCTTTCAAAATGATTATATCATCTGTAATACATCTTTCTATTTCCCATTGACATTTTGTTCCCATTTTCATACACTCTAATCCAGGTTGAAGCCCTCCATTGATAACCTTAAACCAAAAGGGTGGGTATATGGTCTGGAGATAAAATTGGGACCCCATTTCTGAAAAAGGGTATGGGGGCTTTTGTTTTATTCCTCTGAGGATCAAAGAAGGTGTTGTTTTGAATATTGATTTTACTGCTCTCTTTAACTGCGCAATGGGTTCGGGAAAAGCTCCTTACCCTTACCAGAGAAAGTTTGCCATCAATCCATGGCCAGATATTCTTAAAATAGAGACAGGGATGGGTAAAACAGCCAGTATTATTATAACCTGGCTATACAAGCGCCTTTTGAATAAACTGCAAACACCTCGCCGCCTTGTTTATTGCCTTCCTATGAGGACCCTTGTAGAACAAACTGCAACAAATGCTAATGTGTGGATCAAGAGGCTTGTCGAGGGAGGTATACTTGCCGAGAACCGGCGACCCTCCGTGCATATTTTGATGGGCGGAGAAATAGATAAGGACTGGGATAGATATCCCGAGAAGGAAGCGATCCTCATTGGTACCCAGGATCAATTATTATCCCGAGCTTTGAATCGAGGATATGGCATGAGCCGATTCCGTTGGCCCATCAACTTTGGACTTCTGCACAATGACTCACTTTGGGTCATGGATGAGGTCCAGTTAATGGGCTCTGGATTAGCTACCACTGCACAGCTACAGGCGTTCCGAGCGACCTTGGGCACATTACATCCAGTGCATTCGGTATGGATGAGCGCAACTCTACAGAAGGACTGGTTGAGAACGATTGATTTCTCAGGAATGACAGAAAACCTCCAGGAATTTACCCTCACAGAAGAAGACAGAATCAATCCTTCAGTAAAAAAGCGTCTTGAAGCAAGAAAGCCCCTGGAAAGGGCAGAAATTTCCACTGATAAGCCCCTTAAAATAGCAGAATTAATCCTCGACACACACCAGAGGGGAACTCGGACCTTAGTCATTCTCAACACCGTTAACCGGGCTGCCGAAATCTATTCCCAGCTAAAGCGCATGAAACCCGAGGCAGCCCTCAACTTGGTCCATTCTCGATTCAGGCCGGGTGACCGGGCAAAAGCACTTGAAAAGATTCTCGCCGATCCGCAAGACCATGGCTCAATTTGTATCTCAACTCAGGTGATCGAGGCAGGCGTTGACCTATCTGCCGCCACACTGGTTACGGATCTTGCACCCTGGTCGTCTATGGTTCAGCGTTTTGGCCGCTGCAACCGTTATGGCTCTGATGATAATGCCAGGGTGCTCTGGCTTGACATCGACTTCAACAAAAAGGGAGCAGCGCTACCCTACACAGAGGAGGAGCTAAAACAAGCTGCCTCCGTGTTACAAAATCTAAAAGACGCCTGTCCTAACAACCTCCCTCCGGTTACATCCAAACCTGTCTTGAGTCAGGTCATACGCCGGAAGGATCTGGTTGATCTTTTCGACACGACCCCGGATCTCGCTGGATTTGACATTGACATCTCCCGGTACATTAGAGAAACAAATGATCACGACGTTCAGGTCTTCTGGCGAGATCTTAAGGATGAAGGGCCTGCGGAGGATGAACCTGCGCCCTCCCGAGAGGAACTCTGCACTGTCCCGGTAAACCAATTAAGAGAAGCAGACTGGCTGGAAGAATGGTGCTGGGATCACCTTGAAAAACGCTGGGTTCGGCAGTTCACAATCGCTCCCGGCATGATTCTTATGCTACCAACACGCGACGGTGGCTACTCCTCAGAAATCGGCTGGACCGGCAATAGGGAGGACAAACCCGAACCTATTGATCGCGGACTATTGTTAGAAGAAGGTATTGAAGACGATCGTTATGCGGCTACCGGCTGGCAGACTCTGGCCGAGCACAACAACGCCGTTGTCAGGGAGTTGAGGGACATCGTCACAGGATGCGATCTCCCGGGAGGAGAATGGATTGAGGCGCTTTTACTCGCTGCTCACTGGCACGACACAGGAAAGGCACACGAGGTCTTTCAGAAAGCAATGATCGGCAACTCCGTGGAGAAAGACACTTCCCAGGTCTGGGCGAAGACATCTCTCCCCAGGGTTGTTTATGAAAGAAAGGGGTTCAGGCACGAGCTCGCCTCTGCCCTTGCCGCCATTCAGAACGGTCTGCCGGACCTGGTTGCCTACCTCATCGCTGCCCACCACGGAAAAGTTCGTCTCTCCATCCGTTCCCTTCCAAACGAAATGAAACCCGATGATCCGAACAAACGTTTCGCCCGTGGAATCTGGGAGGGTGATATTCTCGGGGAGATTGATCTTGGAGATGGCCAGAAGCTCCCGCAAACTGTCCTTGACCTTTCCTACATGGACCTCGGTGAGGGGCTTTGGGGACCAAGCTGGGTCGCACGAATGCTTTTGCTCCGGGATAATCCTTCCCTGGGTCCTTTCAGGCTGGCTTATCTCGAAGCATTGATCCGGGCCGCTGACTGGCGCGCAAGTCAGAAAGCAGGAAAAAGAAATGTATAGGCATATCCTTCAAGGCTGTCGGCCCAGACCTCTGGCCAGTTACCTTAAGGCAATCGGGATACTCCGCATCCTTGCAGAGCAGAGGGACCCCCAAGCAAAAGGATGCTGGGATGGCGAGGCATTTATCCTAACCACTGAACTTGACGGCAACGCCGCAGAAACCTTTTTTTGCAACGAATATGCTCCTACACCCATTGTCGCACCATGGAACGGAGGAAGTGGCTTCTACTTGGGGGATTCCACTGAAGGCATTGATGCCATTGCAAATAGCGAATTGAAGCGATTGCAAGAATACCGTAAGGTCATAGAACAAATCCGCTCGTGGCCGGAAATGTCCGGAGTTGACACGGTCAACGATATCATTCAGACTCTTCAAAACGCCATCGAAGAGACCCGCCCTGGTAAAAAACGAAATGACCTGGAGACCCTTCTCAGAGAAATTCAGTCAAAAACCCCGGAATCAGATGTATTGGGAAATCGAGACCCCGGGTCGATCCAGATCACTGAGATCGACCGTTCTGCCAAAGAAAAATCCGCTACCCAAGCGGCATGGAAAGCCTGGTGGAAAGCTGTCAAGAAAGCCAGGACCAAATGCAACGAGGTCACAAGAGGTTGCAATAAAGAAATGATCTTACCAGTATGCCGGGCCAAACTCCCTGAGTCCGTTCTCCATTGGTTAGATGCTGTTTATGTCATTCAATCCGATAACAGTTTCTCTTATAACCCTGTGCTGGGAACAGGAGGAAACGAGGGAAGGCTCGAACTGAGCAACAACTTCATGCAACGTGTGGCTGAGCTATTCATTCTCGGTGACACTGGAAAGACCCGGAATCTCTTTCGGTCAGCGGTGTTTGATACAGTCATCTCTGGATTGACACCGGCCAAGATAGGCCAGTACGACCCAGGCCGGGCCGGTGGCTACAACCAGGGGATGGAGGTTGAAACGAAAGACTTCAAGATCAACTCCTGGGACTTCGTCCTGACAATCGAAGGGGCTCTTGTCCTGGCTGGTGCAGTGGTCCGTCGGAATCCGACTGAGGATCGATCAAGATTCACCACTCCCTTTACGGTCAAGTTTTCACCGGTCGGATTCTCTTCAAGCGCCTATAACGAAACCGGACGATTCGAGACATGGCTCCCTCTCTGGTGCAACCCTGCGACATACGTCGAGGTAAAATACCTCTTCGGTGAGGGGAGAACTGTCCTTGGACGAAGGATTGCACGGACCGGGATCGAGTTTTCCCGGGCAGTTGGTACTTTGGGCGTAGACCGGGGAATCGACGCATTCGAGAGGTACGCCTTCCTTGAGAGACGGGGACAGAGCTATGCGGCAATCCCTGCCGGTCGTATTGCTGTAGGTTACAGACCCGGCGTCGAGGTTCTGGATGAATTTGACGCTTCAGATAATCAGATAAGGCGATTTCTGGCCGGGTTCACAAGCAAACCTGCCACCTTCCAAAGCGCAAAGCAACGAATAGACGAAGCCACTTTCATATACTGCCAGAGACCCGACCCTTTTAGTTTTAGTACCCTCGTCAGGGCCATTGGAAGCTTTGAAAAACTTGTCGCACTGCGGGATAGGAACCAAAAGCCCTCCCTGGACAAGCCACTCTTAGGCATCTCTCCCAGATGGATAAGTTACTCTGACGACGGGAGCGTTGAGGTACGGATAGCAGCCTCTCTTGCTTCAATTCGGAGAACAGGGGATGTTGGCCCTCTCCGGACCACACTATCCGGGGTCGATCCCCTGCGCCCTTGGCAATGGAGGGAAAACCAGAGGGGAAAACAATGGTTTGGGAGCAGCCTGGCCGAACGTCTGTCCACGGTCCTGTCACGAAGGCTTATGGAGGCCAAAAGATCTTCTGTGCCGACAATACCGATTGAAGGGGGACTTCCTCTCTCACCCCATGACATCATGGCCTTTCTCTTTGGGGATTGTGAGGACACAAAGATCGAGGAACTTCTCTGGGGATTCACCCTGATTGACTGGAGGAAACCCGGGTTAAGTGAGGTCTGGAGGACATGGGAAAAACCACTCGCTGAGCCACCTCTTTCTCGGGCTTGGTGCCTGCTCAAGCTGCTCCATACTCCCG
Organism: Deltaproteobacteria bacterium; assembly: GCA_020059605.1. Taxonomy (GTDB): domain Bacteria; phylum Desulfobacterota; class BSN033; order BSN033; family UBA1163; genus RBG-16-49-23. The sequence continues at coordinate 2,953 of JAGVBT010000073.1, read as the reverse complement.
GAAAAATCAGAGGCATCGAGATCAGGAGTGAACCGAGAATCGTTCCCCTTCTCCTCTCAGGACGCATCCAGGAAGCCTGCGAGGTGGCTATCCGTCGGTTAAAAGTATCAGAACTTCATCCATTCGATGTCATCTATAAGGAAGATGTTGACCCCATCCGGCTTATCGGAAGCCTGTTGATCCCTGTAAAGGATCAGTGGAAATTAGAATCTTTGACCTTAGAAAAAGCGAATGCTTGAACAGGAGGGTAGATATGTTTGAGACATTACAGAATGCCAATCGACTATTGATGGAGGTAGAGTTTTCACCTGTACAGGGAGAGCGGTTTCAGCCCACGGGATTTCCGGACCTTGGAGGTGCAACTTACCAGCTTGCGGATGGAACCAGGATGCTCCTGGTTGAATCAGCACAGTCCATGGCCAACCGCCTTGAAAACATGATTGTAGGGCCTGACAATGAGCTCCTGAAGGACCTAACAGGACTCTCCTATATCCGGGTCCGGTTAACTGGGGGAACGGAAACAACCTCAAACTCCCTCATCGAGGCTCACAGGCTTAACTCGCCCTACATCATCTCGGACGAAGGGTTCAAGGAGGACTTCAAGAAAGCAGCGGAGTATGAGTCGAAGAAGCCCATCAATTGGCAGAAAGTGGCCCGGGCCCTCTTTAAGTACGATGTAAACTCGCTGCTTCATGGCGCTTTTCTCGCGAATCTCGAAGATGGTCGCATCAAGGTCGCTCGATCAGTCTCTGCATTCATAGAGGCAAGGAACGTTCGGGAGGTGGTATCGGGCGGGGTCAAAAATAATCCCATAGACCCTACGGGAACTCTCCGGGCAAAGACCTATGGCAAAGATGTATACGGTAACGTTCCTTACCAGAGATTCGAATACACAGCGGAGAGTATCAGGGGCTACTTCAACCTCGATCTCGGCTTGCTCAGAAGTTATGACCTTGGACAGGATGCATTTGATCTTCTCGTTTCTTTGGCTCTTTATAAGATCCGTTCGTTCCTTTCAGAAGGGACAAGGCTCCGTACTGCGTGCGACCTGAAAGTGAAGGGGGAACTGAAGACCACAGAGCCTCCTGGAATTTCATTGCCCACCCGGGAAGGACTCCTAAAGGGTCTCAAGGAGAAGATCAACTCCTGCAAGCCAATGTTTGAAGACCCACCGGTGACCGAGATCACGACGGAAACGGTTGTCAAGAAGGAGAAGAGATCCGAGGAATAGAGGGATCGAGATGCTGGTAATCGAGTTACAATTCCCTACCGGACGTTATCACGCTACGCCCTGGGGCCGTAACGTTAACGAAGGCGAACCCGAGTGGCCGCCCTCTCCCTACCGCCTGGCCAGGGCAGTCGTGGATGTATGGAAGCGTAGAAAACCATCCTGGTCACAGGAACGTGTAGAGCCCCTCCTTCAGGCACTGAGTGGGCCGGCCCGCTTCCATTTACCCGCGGCCACTTTCGCCCATACTCGATCATTCCTGAGCAGTAATACGAAAGACCTTAATGACAAGCAACTTATCTTCGATGCTTACGTCGTCCTTGAGCAGGACGCCAAAGTCCTCATGGGATTTAATTGCGATCTTGAAGCTACATCCCTCCGCGACCTGAATGTCCTACTGGAAGAGCTCAACTATCTCGGGAGATCTGAATCCTGGGTCCGTTCGAGGATCGTCCGGTCAGGCTCAGAAATTGACTGGAATTGTCACCCGGCAATCGGGACACCTGTATCTGATAGAAAGGAGATGGTGCGCGTCGCATGTCTCTTGCTTCCGGATGAATATGCAAGGCTCTCCACAAAGCTGGAGGATTTTATTTGGCTGGATGCTCTTTGTCTTACTACCAAGGAGCTTCTCGATCAAGGCTGGAGCAACCCGCCCGCATTGTCCTGGCAGAATTACCTCCGCCCAAAAGAACCTTTGCAGGTTTCTTTAAGGAAAAGCCCAACCCGTTTACAAGTGCGGTTCCGTAGTGCCAGGTATGCACTTTCTTCAAATGTGTTGCCCAGTATCAAAGAAACAGTCTCTTTCGCTGAGCGGGTCAGAAACCATCTGATGGGAATACATAAACGAATCAGGAATCAGGACCCCAGCCTTGTCTCCCCCGTCTTTAGTGGCAAAGCGCCTAATGGAGAGCCGCTCAACGGGCATGCACATGCCTTCTACTTGCCCTTGGATGAAGACGGAGATGGTCGTCTTGACCACCTAATGGTTCATGCTTCCCAGCCCTTTGAGAGTTCAGAGATTATGGCTCTTGACCAGCTACGCTCGGTTTGGCAACCGCATGGGCGTCCGGATATCAACTTTGTCCTTGTCTCGTTATCAGCAGAAACCCCACAGCAAAGGGGAGTCCGGTGGGTCAGTGCAACACCTTTCGTCACTTCCCGGCATTACCGCAGAGGTCGTGGGACTTATGGTGAGTGGTTGTCAGCCGAAATAGCAAAGGAGTGTGCGTTTCATGGTCTTCCTTCGCCCTCTTCTGTTGAATGGATTCCTCGTACCCTGCATACATTCCACCCCATTCGATGGTTGGAATTTATGCGGAGTCGTAAGAGTATGCCATTGTTGCGTGGTTTTGGGTGCATCTTAACTTTCGAGGAACCGGTCGCTGGACCTTTCGCACTCGGTTCCGGTTGCCACTTTGGATTAGGGTTGTTTATACCCTATGATGAATCGTGGGAAGCGCGAACCACAAGCTCTCAGTAATTCCCCGTGGGGTTCGTGAATGTGTAGTATCAATGAGTTAGCTTATAAATATGAGGAATGGGTGGCAAAAAAGGAATGCGCGGACAGAGGTTCGCGCAAATGGGTTTTAAAACCTAGATAAATCAATAGGGTACACTATAAACGTCACACCGTGTTCTTAAAACACGGCTCCATTGAAGGACAAAATAATATAGGGAGTTATAATTGGGATTAGGTCACACCGTGTTCTTAAAACACGGCTC
>JAGVBT010000084.1 GCA_020059605.1 Deltaproteobacteria bacterium | reverse complement strand
TTCGATACGTGTGTGCCCTTACGCCTGAAGGTTCGCCTCGAACCCTTTCCGAACGATTCACCCATGTCCGTTTAACTCAATTTTTTGCAATGTTAAGGTTTATTCATTCTCAACTCTTTTCTGTAATCCATCCATGTATCAATATCTCTAACCACTCCTTCTGATTTTACCGGCACGATGCAAACCTTCCCCGGATGCTTCTCGACAATCGACTTCCCTCCGACATCCCCTTTCAACCTCAAGAGTTCTTTCGCGTACCTTCGATGAAAGATAACCGGATTCCCTCTCCTCCCTTTAAACGATGGAACGATGATCTCTCCCTCCCCTTTCTTAAAAACCCTGATCAAAGCGTTAATGGTTCGTGCCTTGACAGTAGGTTGATCTCCAAGCGCAATGAGGATCCCCTGGCTTTTCGGGTCCATGGCCCTGACACCTCTTCGGATGGAAGCGCTCATCCCCTTTTTATAATGGCGATTGACCGCCACTGTCACCTTCTTCTGGTTCATGCGAAAAACTACCTCTTCCACTCGATCCTTGAGGACGACGATCACCTCGTTTACCCTCGAGCCCAAAAGGGTTTGAAGGCACTGTTCAAAGATCGTCTTCTTTTTCCAGGGGAGGGATAGCTTGTCCTTTCCCATCCTCCTTGACTCGCCTGCCCCTAAAAGGATCGCTGAAATATTTAACATCTTCCATTTTTCGTAATTCTTTGCTAAATTTAATCTGTATCTTCGATCCGTGTCAAGACATCTTTATGGGGAAAGGAGACAGTCATGGTTCACTCTATCTTAACATCCGGTTCCACCTACTGGCCCTTCAAGAAATATTTTGAAATCTATAACCGTTCGATTAAAGATCCCGAAGGCTTCTGGTCGGAAGAAGCACGCAAACTGGAATGGTTCAAAACCTGGGACAAGGTCCTGGACTGGAACCCTCCTTATGCGAATTGGTTTGTCGGAGGAGAGCTCAATGCCTCCTACCTCTGTGTGGATCGCCATGTCAAGACCTGGCGAAGAAGCAAGGTGGCCATTTACTGGGAAGGGGAGCCGGGAGATACCCGTGTTCTCAGTTACTCCACCCTTTACCGCGAAGTCAACAAATTTGCCTCCGTCCTCCTCAATCTGGGAATCAAAAAGGGAGACCGGGTCGCCCTCTACCTTCCCATGATCCCCGAGCTGCCCATTGCCATGCTGGCCTGTGCGAGAATCGGCGCGACGCATACGGTTATCTTCTCAGGCTTCAGCGCCCAGGCGCTGGCCGACCGGGTCAATGACACCGGCGCAAGGCTCCTCGTGACCGCGGATGCCGGTTTCAGGAGGGGAAAACCCCTGGCATTGAAACGGATCGCCGATGAGGCGCTGGAAATGGCTCCTTCCGTCGAGAAGATGCTCGTTGTGCGAAGGGCGAATATCCCGGTCTCGATGAAACCGGGCAGGGATGCCTGGCTCCATGAAATGATGGAAAAAGCCAGTCTTTTTGTAAATCCTGATCCGATGGACTCTTCTCACCCCCTCTATATCCTTTACACGTCCGGGACGACCGGAAAACCGAAGGGCATCGTGCACGGGACCGGAGGTTACCTCACCTTCAACCACTCGGCCTACAGATGGGTCTTCGATATTAAAGAGGAATCGATCTACTGGTGCACCGCCGATGTGGGATGGGTCACCGGGCACAGCTCCATCGTCTATGCCCCGCTCATGCACGGAGCCGCCATCGTTCTTTATGAAGGCGCGCCGGACTACCCCGGCATCGACCGGTGGTGGGATATTATCGAAGAATACGGGGTGACCATCTTCTACACCTCTCCCACAGCCATCCGGATGTTGATGAGATTCGGTGAGGAACCGATCGAAAAGCATGACCTGAGCAGCCTCGAACTTCTTGGAAGCGTGGGGGAACCGATCAATCCCGAGGCATGGACCTGGTATTATAAACATATCGGAAAAGAGAAGTGCCCGGTCGTAGATACCTGGTGGCAGACCGAGACAGGGGGAATTATGATTTCTCCGGCTCCGGCCATCGAATGTCCTCCGCTCAAACCCGGTTCCGCCACCTTCCCTCTTCCCGGAATCCTGGCCGATGTCGTGGATGAAAAGGGGGAGACCATGCCGCCCGAGGAGAGGGGGCTCCTGGTGATCAAAGCACCCTGGCCCGGGATGTTCCTGGGAGTTTACGGGGATCCGAAACGGTATGTTGAAAGTTACTGGTCGAAGTTTCCGGGCATTTACTACACGGGAGACTATGCCATCCGGGACAAGGATGGGTACTACTGGATTCTCGGCAGGGCCGACGAAGTTCTCAAGATTGCCGGACATCGTATAGGAACTGCCGAGATCGAGGACGCCGTAGTCGCTCACCCCGCCGTCGCCGAAGCAGGGGTGGTAAGCATTCCCGATCCCGTCAAGGGAGAAGCGATTGTCATCTTTGCCATCCTGAAGGAAGGATGTTCACCTTCGCCTGACCTCAAGGCTGAATTGAAGGCGTTGATTCGAAAGTCGATCGGCCCGGTGGCCTCTCCGGAGGAAATTCATTTTGTCTCCAAGCTTCCGAAGACACGAAGCGGAAAGATCATGCGACGAATTCTGAAGGCGGTGGCCACCAGCGCCAGCATTGGCGACCTGACCACCCTCGAAGACGAATCCTCCGTCGAAGAGGTGAAGAAAATCTACGAGGAACTGAAGAAGGAAGTTTAAGGAGGTCATCCTGTTTGATCGCGAACTCTTGCAATACAAGGAGGAATGAAAGATGAAAAGGTTAGCTCTTCTTTTTCTATTGCTGTTTGTTTCAATACCGGTCCTTCTGTTTGCTCAGGGATCTGTAAAAAAGGCAGCCCCTCCCCCGATGAGCCAGGAGACCTTGGCCTGTCTGGAGTGCCACAGGGCCTACACCCCGGGAATCGTTGAAGACTGGTTAAAGAGCCGCCATTCAAAGACCCTTCCCTCTTCCGCAATGAAAAAACCGGAGAAGGCCAGAAGAATATCCGCTAAAAAAGTGGCCGCATCCCTGGAAAAGGTAGTGGTGGGCTGTTATGAATGCCATGCTTTGAATCCGGAGAAACACAAGGACAACTTCGATCACATGGGTTTCAATATCAATGTGATTGTCTCTCCAAACGACTGTTCCACATGCCATCCTGTTGAGGTGAAACAATACTCTGGAAGCAAAAAGGCTCATGCCGTCGGAAATCTGGACAAAAATCCTGTTTACCATGCATTGGTTGAGACGATCATCAGCAAGAAGTCCGTTGAGAATGGCAGGGTAATCCAAAAAGAGGTATCTGACTTTACCCGGCAGGAGACGTGTTTTGGCTGCCACGGAACCGAGGTTAAGATGGCAGGAATGGAAACGGTTAAAACGCAGATGGGAGAGATAGAAGTGCCAAAATTGACCAACTGGCCCAGCCAGGGGGTGGGGAGGATCAACCCCGACGGAAGTATGGGCGCTTGCACCCCCTGCCATCCGAGGCACCAATTCTCGATTGAGGTGGCTCGCAAACCTTACACCTGCTCCCAGTGCCATCTTGAACCCGATGTGCCTGCCTGGAATGTTTACAAAGAGAGCAAGCACGGGAATATCTATTTCTCGAACTATTCGAAATGGAATTTCGATGCCGTTCCGTGGAGAATCGGAAAAGATTTCCAGGCGCCCACCTGCGCCTCCTGCCATAACAGTCTCATCACCACTCCGGATGGAAAAGTCGTGGCGGAAAGGAACCATGATTTTGGCTCAAGGCTATGGGTAAGGCTCTTCGGGCTCATCTATTCCCATCCCCAGCCCAAACATGGGGATACCTCCGTGTTAAAAAATAAAGATGGGCTTCCTTTGCCCACCGCGTTCACAGGAGAAATTGCCGCCGAAGGTCTCATTTCAAAAGAAGAACAAACGAAAAGAAAGGGTTTGATGTCCGGTATTTGCAACCAATGTCATGGAACCGCCTGGGTCAACAGCCATTTTACAAAACTGGACAGCACCATCAAGGAAACCGACGAAATGAGTTTAAGTGCGACCCTTCTCCTGCTTGAAGCATGGAAACATGGCCTGGCCCAAGGACTCCCTCATGGAAAAAATCCGTTTGATGAAACGGTTGAACAGATGTGGATCCGGCAGTGGCTTTTCTATGCAAACTCCGTCAAATATGCCTCTGCCATGACCGGGGCCCCGGATTATGCCACGTTTAAAAACGGCTGGTGGAACCTGACCGAAAACCTTCAGCAGATGAAAGACCGGATCGAATTGAAAAAAAAGGCAAAATGAGCCCATGGAAAGGGGGGTTTTATGTTAGTTCAGCAATTTTTCATCAATGGTTTGGCGCACATTTCTTACATCCTCGGAGGATCCAAAACCTGCGCGGTGATCGACCCTCGCCGTGACATTCAGATCTACCTTGATACGGCCAAGGCCATGGGTTTAAACATCACCCATATCCTTGAAACCCATCTTCATGCGGATTTTATCTCCGGCCACATGGACCTCGCTGCAAAAACCGGGGCAAAAATCTATGCTCCCAAATCAGGTCAATCCCGGTTTAGTCATATCAGCCTCTCGGAAGGAGATACTTTTGAAATCGAAGAGATGGAGTTCAGGATTCTTGAAACTCCGGGACATACTCCCGAGCATATCTGCTATGTTGCCATTGATCATTCTCGAGGAGAAGACCCTGTGGCCCTTTTCTCCGGTGACACGCTCTTTGTAGGAGATGTGGGCCGCCCCGACCTTTTCCCGGGAATGGCAAAAGAGCTTGCCTCCAAACTTTACGATAGTCTCCAAAAAATTGTAGGTCTGCCTGACTTTTGCGAGGTTTATCCTGCCCATGGGGCGGGTTCCCTCTGCGGAAGGGCAATGTCCGCGAAGAGAACGAGTACCATTGGGTATGAGAAGAAATATAACTATGCTTTCCAGGTGAAAGATCGGAACAAGTTTATCGAATTGCTGACGACCGATATGCCGGAAGCGCCTGACTACTTCAGCCGGTGCAGTGAGATTAACAGGAAAGGACCGGCTCTCATAAAAGATCTGCCCTGTTTGACCCCCTTTGATCCTGTTTCATTCCATCAACGGGCCAGAGAGAAGAACACGATTGTCCTCGATATCCGTCCCTATGAAGCCTTTGGAGGCCAGCATGTCCCTGGAGCCTACCACATTGATTTCGGAGGAAACTTCTCCACGTTTGCAGGATGGGTCCTTCCGCCCGATGCTGATATCCTTTTGGTCTCCCAAACGCCTTCCCAATCCGAAGAGGCGGTCGTCCACCTCAGGCGGGTGGGTCTGGACCGAACCATCGGGTATCTTGACGGAGGGATGTATGAATGGGCCAAAGCAGGCCTTCCTTCAGAACGCGTTGAACAGGTCTCGGTCGAAATATTGACCCAGAGGATCACCGGAAGCTCGAAGGTGATGCTCCTTGACGTAAGGGCAAATAGAGAATTTATGGCAGGGCACATCAACGGAGCCATTAATATCCCGTTTCCCGATCTGAGAAAACGATACGGAGAGCTGGATTCAACCGCTCCGGTTCTGGTCATCTGCAACACCGGCCACCGGTCCAGCATCGGAACAAGCATCCTTAAGCGAAACGGTTTCAGAGAGGTTTCCAATGTTGCCGGAGGAATGACAGGCTATAACGCCGCAGGCCTGGGCCCTGAATGTCCGGCTTGCATCGCTCCGCATCTTCCCATCGTGTATAAGGGGAAATGAGGAGATAGAATCAGGAGGAACAAAACTTATGGAATGGCTGAGAATGGAACAGTGGTCACCCTATGCCGTTGGCATCGGGATAGGGGTCTTGAGCTGGATCACCTTCCTGTTATCCGATAAACCGATCGGATGCTCGACCGCCTTTGCACGGACAAGCGGAATGATCGAGAGGCTGTTTCGTGGGACCCGTGTGACTGAAAAGGCTTATTATAAAAAATTTGCCCCTGAGATTGATTGGGAATGGATGCTTGTTTTAGGAATCTTCTTCGGAGCCTTTCTTTCATCGAAATTCTCAGGCCAGTTTCAATTCGTCTGGGTCCCAGCGAGATGGGATGAGGCTTTCGGAAACACACCCGTTCTCCGATGGGGAATCGCCTTGGCAGGGGGAATGGTCATGGGGATCGGGGCAAGATGGGCAGGGGGCTGCACCAGCGGCCACGGAATCAGCGGAACGCTTCAACTCGCCGTGAGCAGCTGGTTAGCTGCCATCTGTTTCTTTATAGGCGGCATTGCTACCGCTTCACTCATTTTTTAATCGTTCATGGGGGGCCTCTTTATGCTCAAGACAATCCATGATAAAAAGAACGTCCAGCTCGGCATCGGGTTTGGAGTGGGTATTCTTTTCGGCTTCCTCCTCCAGAAAGGCGGCGTCACGAAATACGATGTGATCATAGGCCAGCTCCTTCTCACCGACTTTACCGTGGTCAAAATCATGTTCTCCGCCGTGGTTACGGGCATGATCGGGGTTTATCTCCTGCGAGCTCTTGGATTGGCCCAACTCCACCCCAAACCAGGAAGTTTCGGCAGTTCCATGGTCGGGGGCCTGATCTTTGGCATCGGTTTCGGACTTCTCGGATACTGTCCTGGAACCCTGGCTGGAGCCATCGGTCAGGGTTCACTTGATGCGCTTCTGGGAGGGTTGATCGGTATCCTGATTGGAGCCGGATTGTTTTCAGAATTCTTCCCTAAACTGGATCGATCCATTCTCAACAGGGGCCATTTCGGCGAAATGACCTTACCTCAATGGTTCAAAGTGAGCCCCTGGAAGGTCATTCTCCCTGCGGCCATAGGAATTATCGCCTTGCTCTACCTCATCGAAACATCCGGGCGGTAAAACGGTCCCCTTTATTCCCCCCGGAGGGGTTGCGAGGATGATTGAAAAATTTTTCCCTGCCTGGGGCTGGCTCCAAACCTATCGGCGAACCGATTTAAGAGGAGATCTGTCCGCCGGCCTGATCGTTGCCGTAATGCTGGTCCCCCAGGGGATGGCCTATGCCATACTTGCCGGACTGCCTCCCGTGTATGGACTGTATGCCTCCGCACTTCCGCTGATCGTCTATGCCCTGTTCGGTTCTTCAAGACACCTCGCTGTCGGCCCCGTTGCAATGATCTCCCTGCTCGTCTTCGCCGGCCTTTCCCCCCTGGCAGAACCGGGCTCGGAACAATACATCCGCTTCGTCTTGCTTCTGACGTTCATGGTCGGGGGAATGCAGTTCCTGCTTGGGCTCTTTCGATTGGGTTTTTTCATCAACTTTTTCTCGCATACCGTCATCAGCGGTTTTACCTCTGCGGCCGCCATCATCATCATATTAAGCCAGATGGGCCACCTTTTAAGAATCGATATCTCCGGAGGGCATTCCGCCATTCACCTCCTTGGAGATATCTTTAGAAAAATCGGGGGAGCCCATCCCCTGACGCTCGCGGTGGGATTGGCCGGCATCGGAATCCTCTTCTTCTTTAAAAAGAAAAAGTCCAATGTTCCCGCCCCGCTCTTCGTCGTCATCGCCGGTACACTCGCGGTCTACTTTTTTAAATTGGACCAATGGGGGTTAGGGATCGTCGGCCATGTGCCAAGGGGATTGCCGGGTTTCAGCCTCCCTCCGTTCAGCCTAAACTCCCTCTCATTATTATTCCCAACGGCTTTAACGGTCCTCTTTGTCGGGTTTATGGAATCGATTTCTGTTGCAAAATGGATCGCTGCCAAGGAACGATATCACATCGATTCGGACCAGGAGCTTAAGGGATTGGGACTGGCCAATATCGTGGCCTCCCTCTTCTCAGCCTATCCCGTGACAGGCGGCTTTTCGCGAACCGCCGTCAATTATGAGGCGAAGGCCAGGACCGGTCTGGCCTCCATCTGCGCCGCTGTCATTGTCATCCTGGCGCTCCTCTTTTTCACCCCACTCTTTTACTTTTTACCCAAAGCGTCACTTGCCGCCATCGTAATCGTGGCCGTGACCGGATTGATCGATGTAAAGGGCGCAAAGCGTCTCTTCAAGATCAAGAATACCGATGGATGGACATTTCTCCTGACCTTTTTGATCACCCTCACGTTCGGAAGTGAGAAAGGAATTCTTGCCGGGATGACATTCTCACTGCTCGTCTTTATTTGGAGAAGCGCCCATCCCCATGCAGCTGAGCTGGGTTACCTGAACGAAGAAAAGATCTTTCGAAACATCAAACGATATCCGGAAGCACAGACCTTCCCTGAAGCCCTCATCCTCCGGGTGGATGCCTCCCTCTATTTTGCCAATATGGGCTTTCTCAAAGACCACCTCCAGAAAAGCCTTGCCGAAAGGACCGGTGTCAAATGGGTGATTCTGGACCTCTCCGGCGTCAATGACATGGATGGGATGGCCATCTCCTCACTCGAGGAGATGATGACCAACTACGGGGAGAAAGAAATAGGATTCATATTCACGGATGTGAAAGGACCTGTCCGGGACCTGATGTCAAAGGCAGGATGGGAGAAAAAATTTGGAAGATCGATCCAGTATCCCTCGCTCCATCACGCCCTCCGGCAGATTGGGTTCCCGAGAGGGTTCCCCCCCTGCCTCCCCAATCTCAAGGAGGAAGGGGGAGGAAATTGATCTTAGCCTGTTAGGGTGGCTAAGTAGGCGGCTCCGAGTTTGTCAATATGATTTTTTACATTCTCAAAGTAGCTGAGGTGCTCTTCCTCATCCTTGAGAAGTTCTTCGAATATCTCTTTTGAAATTTGGTCCTTTTCAGAGGCGCAGACAACCGAGGCATCGTTATACATCTTGATCGCTGTTGCCTCAAGGCCAATATTCGTTTTCAGCATGTCAACGATGGCCTGTCCCTTCTTGGCAACACCATCAGGTTTGGAGGTAGGTTCTCCCTTCAGGAAGAGAACCCTCTCCGCCAGCTTCTCCCCATGTTTCATCTCCGCGATTGCGACTTCCTTGAACTTGGAGGCCAGCTTTCCAAAATCCTGGTCTTCCAGTTCGTAGTGCTGGGCCATATACTGGGAAATGGCGGTCAATTCCCTCGACCGCGCCGCATTCAACAGATCGATCACTTTCTTGCTCATACGCTCTCCTTTCCAAAAATATTTTGTCTTTTTTTATAACACTGAACATGATGCAAAACAAGCAAACAGGGGACGTTGGTTCAAATACAACTTAGGTGTACTTCGATAGTTCAAGGGAATCACTGGAACTGGAGGCAGCATACCGATTCACTAAGGATGTCGTAACTCCTAAAAATCTTGAAACACTTGCTCCCGTATGTCCATACTTCTTCACTGCCAGTTGACAAAAGATCTTGATCGCTGCAGAAACAACCCTCCTTCGTCTTACCCCCTTCAATTCCTCCTCGGCCAGTCCTTCTCTCCGAGCCACTTCTCTCAATAGCGCGCTCAATTCCGGAACTTTCCCCCTCAACCTCAACGTCTCCTTCTCCCGTTCCTCTGCCTCCGCAATTACTCGATCAACAAATCTACTGCTCCCCAGAATCCGTTCATCCGATGCTATCCCCATCCCCCGACTCCTCATCGAGACCACTTCCGACCATCCTCCTACACTCCGTAATAATCCTCCACCGATCAGGTCTTCCCGTTTTCCTAGTAAGGTCCCTTCTCCAACGAAAGCAGCGTACCTCTTGATGGCATCTTTCCCTTCTCCGAAGTACCTCAGAATCTCTCCCGTATCCTGCCACTCCCGACTCACCACCCCCATGATCACCGAATGTCCGCTCCAAGGATACCTCTCCAATTCCTTGATCGTTCTTATCATCCCTGCTCGTAAAGGGTTAAGATGAATATAACGGATTAATTCCAAAAGGTATGGGTTCTCCTCACATACGATCGATTTGTACCTGTTTTGAAAGAGATGGCCTTGCCTATTATGCCTCCGGTTAAATCTGACAACGTATCCCGTAAGAATCTTCCTCATACTCGAAAAAAGGGGACGGATCCCTGTTCGAACAAGCAAGTGGAAATGGTTAGGAATAAGGGTCCAAGCATAGACTTTCAGAGCCTCGTCTTCGCATTGGGCTCCCAGACGATCCAGAAAGTCGTCCCGGTCCTTATCTGTCCTGAATATGTTGGTCCCTTCTATCCCACGGGCCATCACATGATGCAATGTCCCCGGAGCATCGAGCCTCGCTTGTCTCGGCATATGCCCTCATGCTACTAATTTCTTTATTCAATGTCAAGTTGTATTTGAACCAACGTCCCTGACTTTTAAGGTTGTCAATCGGCTTTTTGGATGTTAATAGATACCATGATCGTTAAAACGTTTTGCGCAAGGATGGACCACGGGGGTTGCGGAATGCTGGTCCATCTCGAAAATGGAAGGATCAAAAAGATCGAGGGCGACCCGGATTGCTCCTTGAACCGCGGCACCCTCTGCGCCAAGGGCCTTGCCCAGGTTGAAAGGCTCAACCATCCCGACCGCCTCGTCTATCCGGTGAAGAGGATAGGTGAAAGAGGAGAGGGAAAGTGGACCCGAATCTCCTGGGGTGAAGCGCTCGGGACGATTACGGAAAAAATCCAGGAAACGATACGGCAAGATGGCCCGAAAGCCCTCTCCTTTGCCCAGGGAACTCCAAAAGGATTGGAACTCTTTCTGTTGATCCGGCTCGCCAACCTGTTGCAGGCCCCAAATGTTTCAACCCCCGGTAATGTCTGCCACATGCCGAGAGAGACTGCCTCCACGGTCACCTGCGGTTTCTTTCCCGTCCCGGATTACGACCATCCCCCGGCCTGTGTAGCGGTTTGGGGGAGCAATCTCTTTCAGACCAACGAAGAAGGCGTTATCGGCTCCCAGCTGAAAAGAGCGCTGGACCGGGGTGCAAAATTGATTGTGATCGATCCGAGAAAAACGGCCGTCGCCTCCCGGGCGGACCTCTGGATTCAACCAAAACCCGGTTCTGACCTGGCGCTGGCCTTGGGAATGCTCAGGGTCATCATTGATGAACGACTTTACGATAATGGTTTTGTGGAAAACCGGACGGAAGGTTTCCCGGAATTGAGGGACCATCTCCGGCAGTACTCCCTGGAACAAGTCTCGGAGATCACCTGGGTCCCAAAAGATCAAATCATCCGCCTGGCCCAACTCTTTTCTCAGGCCAAACCAGCCTGCATCCAGTGGGGAAATGCGATCGAACATAATATCAACAGTTTCCAGTGCGCGAGGGCTTTGCTCATCCTCATGGCCGTCACCGGAAACCTCGAGCTCCCCGGCGGAAACGTGAACAGGGTGGGTCCAACCATCATGAGGCCCGGAGAACTGGTCCAGATCAAAAAATTTCCTGAAAAAAAAGAGAAGATTCTCAGCCCGGAATTCCGTCTGGCAACGATGATGGGTTTTGTTCCTTCTCAATTGATCGTAAAAGCCATTCTCACCGGGAAACCCTATCCCATTCGAACAATGTATATTCAGGGTGGGAATCCCCTTCTCAGTTATGCCGATTCAAAAGAGACCTTTGAGGCTTTAAAAAAACTGGACTTCCTCGCCGTCTCAGAGATATTCCTGACTCCCACGGCGCAAATGGCGAATATCGTCCTTCCCGCGGCAACTCATTTTGAATTCGACGACATCGGCCACTTCGGCCTTCCCCACGGATTTATCCTGGCCCGGCCCAAGATCGTTGAAGCGGTTGGAGAAGCCTGGTCAGATTCGAAAATCTTAAATGAATTGGGCAAAACGCTCGGCCTCGGTCAATACTTCTGGAAGGATATGGGAGAATGCCTTGATGAGATCCTCAAACCGGCAGGGATAACTTATGACGACTTCAAGGCCATCGGCATGTTAAAAGGAAAGTGGGAATATCAATCCTACCAAAAGAAGGGTTTTTCAACCCCCTCTGGAAAGGTTGAAATCTATTCCGAAAAGTTAAAAGAGTGGGGATACGATCCCCTTCCAACGTTTCTTGATTCATTGCAAATCTCCAGGGAATCAAGGAAAGAATATCCGCTCATCTTCACCTCTGCCAAAGACCCCTTCTATTTTCACTCGGCCTACCGCAATATTCCCTCTCTTCGGAAACTCTCTCCGGATCCCGTTCTCCTCATTCATCCTGAAACCGCTTCTCAATCAGGGGTTAGAGAAGGGGATTGGGTTGTCATAGAAACAGCGAGGGGATCGATCCGCCAGAAGGCAAAACTGGGCAATGAGGTTAACCCCGGTGTCGTTATCCTCAGCTTTGGCTGGTGGTTTCCCGAGAGAAAGGATCTTGAACTCACCGGGTGGAAGGAATCCAACCTCAATGTTCTGACGGATAGTAATCCTCCCTATGAACCCACGATCGGCTCCACAGCCCTTCGGGGCATCCCCTGCCGCATCTATAAATCGAATCCCTTTTGATGTAAAATTTGGTAACACTTAAACTATCTGAAATCCTCTTATA
The DNA here is from genome assembly GCA_020059605.1 of Deltaproteobacteria bacterium. Taxonomy (GTDB): domain Bacteria; phylum Desulfobacterota; class BSN033; order BSN033; family UBA1163; genus RBG-16-49-23. The sequence continues at coordinate 8,865 of JAGVBT010000084.1, read as the reverse complement.
AAATCCCTCTCCTGCCTTCGCCGAAGCGGCTTTGCGCAGGCAGGCAATCTCCCTTTACCAAAGGGAGGTGTAAGGTTTCCTTCTTTACCCTCCGGGTCAGAGGCCTGATGGGCCGGCGGTCGAAAGGGGATAAAAACAACGATTACGATTACCGTAACTTTTGAAATTTCCTTGACAATTCATAGAAAAGAGATAAAATTTATGGATTTCAATCGGAGGGGGTTCGCCTGAAAGCCCTGGTCACAGGTGGCACAGGATTCATCGGAAGTCATCTCGTAGAGGCCCTTCTCCAGAGAGGGGATGATGTCCGGTGTCTCGTCCGGAACAAAAGCGATCTTAAGTGGTTGAAAGATCTTCCTGTAGAATTGGCAGAGGGCGACTGCACGGACAGGTCCTCCTCTCTAACGGCGGTCAAAGGCGTTGACCTGGTCTTTCATTCGGCTGGCCTTACCAGGGCGATCGATGAGAAAACCTATTTTAACGTCAATGCGAAGGGAACGGAAAACCTGATCCATGCCTGCCTTGATGAGAATCCCAGTCTCAGGAAATTCATCTATCTTTCAAGCCAGGCCGCCGCAGGTCCCTGTCAAAACGGGGGAAGAAAGAAGGAGTCCGACGGCTGCGACCCCGTCTCTCCCTATGGCCGCAGCAAACGGCGTGGCGAGGAATATTGCCTTGAGCACGGCCATGAGATTTCTTTCGTCATCCTCCGTCCCTCTGCGGTTTATGGGCCAAGGGACAGGGATGTCTATGCCTTCTTTAAAATCCTCTCGAAAAAAATCAAGCCCAGTTTCTCGTTTGGGGAACAGCATGTCAGCCTCTGCTATGTCCAGGATATCGTGGAGGCCGCCCTTCTGGCTGCGGATGTAAAAGAATCCGCAGGCGAGATCTTCTTTCTCTCGGACGGGCATGATTACCGCCTTAATCAAATCGGCGATCTATTCGAAGAGGCGATGGATATCCATGCCTATCGAATATATATTCCAGGGTGGGTGGTTTCGGGAATCGCCTCTTTTTCGGAATTTCTTTCGAAGTTTTCCGGAAAGCCTCCCCTGATCAATAAAGGGAAGGTGGAAGAGATGGTTCAGAAGAATTGGCTATGCGACATCACAAAGGCCAAAGCCCTTCTGGGTTTTGAACCCCGTTTCTCCCTTGCGGAAGGGATAAAAATCACTTATGAATGGTATCGAAAAGAAAATTGGCTGTAACATAAGAAAGGGTGGGATATGGATCTCTTTGAAAAATGTGTGAAGGTTAATGAACAGGTTCGAGAGGTCTATGATAGCGGCAACTACTTTTTCTTTCGCAAGCTCGAATCCGCCCAGGATTCCGAGGTCATGGTCAACGGAAGACGGGTGATCATGGCCGGTTCCAACAACTATCTCGGCCTGACCACTCACCCGAGGGTGAAGGAAGCCGCCATCAAGGCGGTTGAAAAATATGGAAGCGGCTGTGCCGGTTCACGCTTTCTCAACGGGAATCTCGAAATCCATGAGGAGTTGGAAACCAAGTTGGCCCGCTTTTTCCGGAAGGAGGCCGCCCTCGTCTTTGCGACAGGCTATCAGACCAATTTAGGCGCCATCTCCGCCCTGTTGGGAAGAAATGATGTGGCGATCATCGATAAATATGACCATGCCAGTATCATTGACGGCTGCCGTCTTTCCTTCGGTAAGGTGAAGAAGTTTCGCCACAATGATATGAAGGATCTGGAAAGGATTCTGGAGGCAATGAAGGACAAGGGAAAATTGATCATTGTGGATGGTGTCTTCAGCATGGAGGGCGATATTGCCGATCTGCCGTCGATCGTCAAACTGGCCAAGGTTTATGGCGCCAGGGTGATGGTCGATGACGCCCACGGCGTCGGGGTTCTTGGAGAGGGAGGAAGAGGCACGGCAGAACATTTCGGGTTGGAGAATGAAGTCGATCTCATCATGGGCACCTACAGCAAGTCGCTTGCTGCCATCGGGGGATTTGTCGCCGGCTCATGGGAGGTGATCAATTACATCAAACATACGGCTCGCTCCATGATCTTCAGCGCCAGCCTCCCGCCTGCGCTGGTGGCCTCCGTGAGCGCAGCCCTGGACATTATTGAAGAACAGCCCCAGCTCTTAACGCAACTCTGGAAAAATACAAGGAAGATGCTGCAGGGTTATAAGGAGATGGGGTTTGATACCGGAATGAGTGAGACGCCCATCATTCCCATCATCATTGGTGATACCATGAAGGTCTTTGGAATGTGTAAACTCCTCTTTGAGAATGGCATCTTCGTCAATCCGGTCGCGAGCCCCGCGGTTCCTCCCGGGAGAGAACTTCTCAGAACAAGTTACATGGCAACACATACGGAGGAGCAGCTTAATCGAGTCCTTGAGGCCTTCAAAAAAGTCGGGAAACAGATGGGCTTGATCTGACCGAACCACACGATATGACAGCGCCGACACTCACTCTTCAGGAGGTTAAAGACCGCCACGATCTCATGGCGTTCATCCGATTCCCCTGGAAGATTTATCAGGGGAATTTCTATTGGGTCCCGCCTCTCATTAAAGACCAGCTCCAGAAATTCAGCCCGGAATCTCCCTTCCGCGCCCATGCGGAGATGATCCTCTACATTGCCCATCGGGGAGAGGAGATCGTGGGGAGGATTGCAGGCATCATCGATCACCATTATGTCCAGTTTCATCAGGAGAAGCTCGGGTTCTTCGGTTTCTTTGAGTCGGTGGAGGATAGCGAAGTGGCCCGTTTGCTTCTTTCCTCTGTGGCAGCCTGGCTCAGGGAACGGGGAATGGAGAAGATGGCAGGCCCCATGAATCCTTCCACCAATGATGAATGCGGTCTCTTGATCGATGCCTTCGACTCCTCTCCCTGCCTGATGATGCCTTACAACCCTTCTTACTACCCTACCCTGCTCGAGGGTTGGGGTCTCAAGAAGGCGATGGACCTTTATGCTTACTGGCTTGAAAAAACCTTTTTTAACTATGACCGCCTCAACCGCATTACAGAACGAATCCTGAAAAGAGAACCTCAACTCACGGTCCGCCCGATCAACCTCCGCCGGTTCGATGAGGAAGTAAAGATCATCAAGGACATTTTCAATAACTCCTGGAGCAAGAATTGGGGTTTTGTTCCCATGACTGAAGAGGAAATTGACGATCTGGCAAAAAACCTTAAACCGATTATCGTTCCCGAGATCGTTCTCTTTGCCTACTGGGGAGATACGCCTGTTGGCTTTTCGGCTGCCCTTCCGGACTATAATGTTGTCCTCAAACACCTCAACGGAAAACTGGGACTCCTGGGATCGATCAAGTTTCTCTACTTCTCAAGGAAGATCAAGACGGTCCGGATTATGCTTCTGGGAGTGAAACATTCCTTTCAGAAAAAGGGCGTGGAAGGGATCCTTTATATCGAAATCTTTAAAAGGGGGACGCAAAAGGGTTATCCTCAGGGGGAATGTTCCTGGATCCTTGAAAATAACCTCTTGATGCAGCATGGGGTTGAAGCGATGGGGGGGAAACGGTATAAAACGTATCGAATCTATGAGAAACAAATTGAAAATAACCAAACACCAAGCGCCAATAACCAGATCAATCCCGATCTTCAATAACCCAAACGGAATCGGTTTGGTTTGCATTGGTTTTCATTTGGTGATTGGAATGGGGTCATTGTAATTTTATATTCCGTTTCCACGTTCTATACAATCTGGGCGCAATGAGAAGACACCCCACGGCGAGTGCTGTTCCGACGATCAGATCGATGGCATAGTGATATCGCAGGTAGACTGTGGACAGGATCAAGCCGGAGACAACAGGCAGGAAGGGGTAAAAAAGGGTTCCCTCGAAGCGACGGGCCAGAAAGAGAACCATCAGGGCAATCTGGGTATGGCCGCTCGGCATGCAGTCCCGCTTGTTATGTTCGATGGCGTTCAGGGTGTCCCTGACAAAGTCGGTTAAAAAACTCCCCTCCAGTGGAACGGAATAAAGGTCGATCTGGGTGAATCGAGGTCCGACAGCAGGAAAGAGGATATAGCCGATAAACGAAAGATAGTACCCGAAGGTCAGGATAAAAATGACCCGGTTGAACTCATCTCTGCGTCCCTTTAAGTAGAGGGTGAGGATGAGTATAACCGGGAGAAAATAATAACTGAGATAAGCCAGGGACATGAGGTCTGTGAACCAGGGATTGATCCAGCGTTCCATCCAGACGGTGGGATGGACTCCGAAGAGAAAAAAGTCGATCCGAATCAGATAAGGATCGATATCCGGTTGGAGATATTGAATCATATTGCCAAGGGATTGGTAGGTGGCAATGATGAAAACGATCGGAGAAAAGTCGTGTAATAATCCTCCGATCCCCTGCGATCCTCTCCGATCGGAGGATAATTTTAATGCGAAGAATAGACCGAGCAACAGGGTGTAAAAGAGGAGCTGGGACCGCCAGAGGGGAATCTGCACCCGGAAGATGAGAACGAGCAGGACCAGGCCGGCGAGAAAAATAAGGGTCAACCCTTCAACGGGAGTGAAACGCTTCATGGGGAATGTTCTATATCCTAAATCGATGAAAAGATCAAGGATGCTTATTAAGAGTCTCATATCAGCACGAACGGGATATCAATAGGTTAGACCGTTCACCTCGGTTGCGAGTCGAAGCGACCTGAGCCTGTCGAAGGGTTAAGTTGACTTTTTACGAGACCATCATAATTGAATTGACATAAGCATTGGAAAATCTCCCCTTGCCCCTCTTTGCTAAAGAGGGGTAATTAATAACACTTTTTGAGGAGGAATGTTGATGCGCTATTCAAAATATCTTCTGCCCACACTGAAGGAAATCCCCTCCGAGGCGGAAGTTCCCAGCCACCAGCTGATGCTCAGGGCGGGCATGATCCGAAAACTGACTTCGGGCATCTACTCCTATCTTCCCCTCGGCCTCCGATCCATACGAAAGGTCGAAGGGATCATCCGTGAAGAAATGAACCGGGCCGGAGCCATTGAGGTTCTGCTTCCGATTGTATTACCTGCGGAACTTTGGCAAGAGACCCATCGGTGGGAGGAATACGGAAAGGAGTTACTGAGATTCAAGGATCGCCATAATCGAGACTACTGTATGGGGCCCACTCAGGAAGAGGTGATTACGGACATTGCTCGGAGAGAGATTCGATCCTACCGGCAGATGCCGATCAATCTGTTCCAAATCCAGACCAAATTCAGAGATGAGATCCGGCCCCGATTCGGAGTGATGCGGGCACGAGAATTTATCATGAAAGATGGATATAGTTTTGATGTCGATGAAAAAAATGCCGATGAGAGCTATCAAAAAATGTATGATGCCTACTCTCGAGTGTTTGCTCGATGTGGATTAAAATTCAAAGTGGTCGAGGCTGAATCAGGGTTGATCGGAGGCCACTTCTCCCACGAATTTATGGTTCTTGCAGAAACGGGAGAGGAAATAATTGTCAGTTGTACTCATTGTTCCTATGCAGCAAATATTGAAAAGGCAGAATTTAAAAGATCGGATAGGACGAGCCGCTCCGAAGATCCAAACCTTTTCAAACCTTTGCAAAAAGTACGGACTCCGAATCAACGCACGGTGGAAGAGGTGACTCAGTTCCTAAGCGTTTCACCAAAGGAGTTAGTCAAAACCCTCATTTTTGAAACCGACAAAGGTCCGATCGCTGCACTGGTCCGAGGCGACCATGAAATCAACGAAAAGAAGTTGAAAGCGATTCTGGGCACAGAAAACCTTCAACTGGCAAGTGAGGAAACTGTGGAAGAGATCACCCATGCCCCAAAGGGTTTTGCTGGGCCCTTGGGCCTCTCCATCCCCGTATTGGCCGATCTCGATATTCAAAGTATGGTCAACTTCGTTACTGGGGGCAATCAAAAAGATGCACATCTCCTCCACGTCAACATTGGACGAGACTTTCATATCAGCCAATTCGTTGATCTCCGGAAATTCACACAAGGAGATCGTTGCCCTCTCTGCGGGGGAGAAACGAGATGGGATAAAGGAATAGAGGTCGGCCATATCTTTAAGCTTGGGACGAAATACAGTAAGGCCATGGGCGCGGCCTACCTCGATGAGCAAGGAAAAGAAAGAATTATTGTTATGGGAACTTATGGCATCGGCGTGGGAAGGACCGTGGCCGCCGCCATTGAGCAATCCTATGATGAGCATGGGATCATCTTCCCCATGCCCATCGCTCCCTTCCAGGTCCTGATCCTTCCCGTGAACATGAAGATCGACCTGATCCGGGAAACGGCCGAGGAACTCTATCGGATTCTTCTGGACGAAGGGGTCGAGGTTCTCCTGGACGACCGGGAAGAAACCCCGGGGGTGAAATTCAAGGATGCCGACCTGATCGGGATCCCTCTGAAATTAACCCTGGGAGAGAGGAATCTCAATAAGGGCCTGGTTGAGATCAAGAAGAGAAGGACCGGCGAGGTTCTTCTGATCAAAAAGGAGGAAGCCGTTTCTGGGATCCGGGAGATGATACGGATGGAGATCGAAGGGTAGTTCCATTCCGGAATCCGGATGGTGTCTGCCTGATTGCCTTGTAAAGCAACCGCAGTTGTGGTAATTTACCCAGTGAAAGGAAATGGTTGTAATGAATCCTCCTCCAATCGCCCCTAAGGATAAAATCATTTTCGCCCTCGATGTCGAACATTTTACGGAGGCTCAGCGCTGGGTCAATCTTTTAAAGGACCGCGTGGGCATCTTTAAAGTGGGAAAACAGCTTTTCACCCATTCCGGTCCCAAGGTGATTGACATGATCTGCCAGAAGGGACAGAAGGTTTTTCTCGATCTCAAATACCATGATATTCCAAATACCGTGGCAAAGGCTGGGGAGGAAGCCACCAAACACCAGGTGGCCATGTTTAACCTCCATGCCCTGGGAGGCCTTGAAATGATGAGAAAGACCGTAGAGGCATCGAGGTCCATCGCCAAAAGTTTCAACCTGCCTAAACCGATCATCCTCGCCGTCACGATTCTCACCAGTATGGATGAAGAAAGCTTGAAGGAGATAGGGGTCCAGGGACCTTTGATCGAAGAGGTGGGCCGTCTTGCCCTTCTCTCGCAGAAGGCAGGGGTGGATGGGGTAATCGCTTCCCCTCAAGAGATCGGGATCATCCGGCGGCAATGTGGGGAACATTTCCTGATCGTGACTCCCGGTATCCGGCATCCGTCGGCCAAGAAAGACGATCAGAAAAGAACCTTGACCCCGGGAGAGGCGGTTGAGGCCGGCGCGGATTACCTCGTGATCGGCCGCCCGATCAAGGAGGCCAAAGACCCCCTCGAAGCTGTCCAGAAAATAGTGGAAGATATTTCTTAAATATGAAATCCGAAATTCGAATATCGGGCGAAGCTTCCCGAAGGGATCAATCCGAAACAAATTTAAATTTTCAAAATCCAAAATCTCTAAACTCTTTTGTTTGGAACATTTGATATTTGGTCATTTGAAATTGTTTCGTGCTTCGGATTTCGTGCTTCGGATTTTTCTTTAAATTATGTCTCCGATCATTTACGGCATCCATTCTGTCAGGGAGGCATTAACATCACCCTCCCTCCGCTTTCAGAAGATTTTGGTTTCTGCCCGAAACCCCTCCCCTTCCCTCCAGACGATTCTCGATCTCGCTCAAAAAAGGAATGTCCCCCTTGCCTTTACGGATAGAGATACCCTTGATAAGATGGTGAAGGGAGGCCTCCATCAGAACATCATCGGTATCGTCGAGGAAACTCTCTATGCGGACCTCGAAAAGATTCTTGCCCGACCAAAGAAAAAAGGAATAAAAGCCCTCTTTCTCATCCTTGACGGGATCCAGGACCCGCAAAATTTAGGAGCCCTTATCCGCACCGCCCTCGGATGCGGAGCTCATGGAATGATCATCCCGAAAGACAGGGCCGTCGGGATCACCCCTGTTGTCATCAAGGCCTCTGCCGGAGCCGCGGCCCATATGCCTGTTGCGCGTGTGGTGAATATTGCGACGACGGTCGACCGACTGAAAAAAGAAGGGCTCTGGGTTTACGGCGCTTCGGAAGAAGGAAAGGATCTGATCTACGATCTCGATCTCAATATCGATCTCGCCATCGTCATCGGCGCGGAAGGAAAAGGAATCAGGCCCCTGGTGAAGAAGAGGTGCGATCGTCTCTTCTCCATCCCCATGAAAGGACCCGTATTGTCCTTCAATGCTTCCGTCTCCGGCGGGATGATTCTTTATGAAGTCATGAGACAACGCCATTTCATGAGAGAGAAACGATGATAGCCATCCAAAGACCTGGCCGGAAACCTTTGGAGATTGAAAACCTTCTTGTCGATTTCGAGGGGACCCTTGCCATGGATGGAAGGGTTCATCCGAAATCAAAGGACAAGATGAATCTCCTCGCAAAAAGGATCAATCTTTTTGTTTTTACTACGGGCGAAAACGCGGTCGCATCCGAAAGATTGAAAAAGGTCCATGCGGAGATTGTCTGTTTAAATGAAGGAGAGGCCTCCCGGCAAAAGCTGGATCTCTTGCGTCAGCTGGGGCCCGGCAAAACGGTTGCCATCGGAAATGGGGCCGACGATACAGCAATGATCGAAGAGGCGGGATTCGGCATCTGCGTGATTGGCAAAGAGGCGGCGGCAGGGGAAACCCTCCGCAGGGCCCATCTCGTAGTCACCCATGTCCACGACGCCCTCGACTTCCTGCTAAAGCCTCTTCGTCAGAAAGCCACCCTTGGCCTTTAAAAAACCGTTGCAAATTGTTTCATGAGCTGTACAAAAATTACATTGACAATTATGATGAATTCGTAAAAAGTCAAAAAACAAGAAAGACGTCATGCTGAACTTGTTTCAGCATCTAACAAAATCAAGAACTTACGAGACCCTGAAACGAG
>JAGVBT010000133.1 GCA_020059605.1 Deltaproteobacteria bacterium | reverse complement strand
GGAAATCCAGGCTTTGGGGAAATCTCGCAAAGATTGCAGTCGTATTGGGCCTGATAACATCAGTGATTAATTTCGTTTCAGTGGGAATTCCCCAAATTACTGAATTTGCCAAGACCGCAACTGGGAATGATCCGACAGGAAAATATCAGCTTCGCGTGCTAAGAGATGCTACTGAAATAGAGATTGCCGGGGCAATCGTTTTCGGTCTTACCGACGATGTACGGCGAACCTTGGATGCACACCCTACTGTTCGTATCATTCATCTCAATAGTGAAGGCGGACGAGTTAGTGAGGCTCGCAACCTACGTGATCTAATCGATTCGAGAGGGTTAACGACGTTTACCTCGTCCGGTTGTTTCAGCGCATGCACATTAGCTTATGCTGCGGGGCAGAAACGCCTCATCGCGAAATATGCGAGCCTGGGATTTCATCAATACTCGTTCCCGGGAATGAAAAATCGCGATTTTCTATCTGAATACGAGAAGGATAAGCAGGATTGGCTGGCACGTGGTTTTGCCAAAGCCTTCGTTAATAGGGCATTTTCAACGCCAAACAACGAGATGTGGAAACCGACCCACCGCGAATTATTTCATGCGGGTTTTGTCACTGGATACCCTGAAAGTGACGACGTTGCGGTCACCGGTTTCAAGCTAGGAGATTTGGAGAGTATCGAGGCGGAGTTCGCAAAGATCCCACTGTTTTCGGCTCTAAAGACTTACGAACCGGAGACATATCGTAGTATGCTCTCCGAGATGCGTTCTGGTTTGCAGAAGGGCAGAAGTCTGGCAGAGCTTCGAGAAAAAGTATTGCCACTTGTGCAGTCGGTTTTTATGCAAAGAATGCCCTATGCATCCAATTCAGCAGTTCGCTCTTTTGTTGCCCTTCTGCTGGAACAGATGGACGTACTGTACTCTGTTGATACTGTTCTCTGTTATGACTACATTTGTGACCAGGAACGCGTTGCCAAATTGGACGTAACAAAGTATTTTTCAAAGGAGCTACGTGAAAAGGAATTATTGGTAATTGCTGAAGTCATTCGCTCCGCCGCGACACAGAAACACCGACCCCCACAAGAAAAGGAAATCGAAAGGCAAAGGGCCGGTGTATTAAAGTCCTTAGCCCGACGATACGGAGATGACGTGCAGATGCTGGCTGACCCGGAGCTTGGGAAAAAGAACAAGGCCAAGATGTGTCAACTTACTTATGAGCTTTACGAGACTATTCTTGGATTACCAGAACGGGAGTCTGGGCCTTTACTGCGTTTCATGTATGCGAGTGAGAAATAAAACGACCCTAATTCACTCCACCGGATCGCCGATAAACCCTGCTCCCAGTGAGCCGCATCGTTATCCTCGCTTTCAATCCGTAATCTTCGATTGTTGGATATGGCTCCCGATATTAACTTGTAGGTGACAAGTTCAATGAAGGGGGAGGGTTTTGGGGTCACCTTTTGGATGATCCTTAATAACCCTCCCCTCCTAATTCTTCTGTTAAGGCAGGGGCTTATGAGTAGGTCCTCCAATCCTGTCTTTGGGCATTCAATTGGCTAAGTGGGCTTGCCCCTCAAAAATAGGATTCTCCCATTTTCCATGGAGCTTCCGTTTATTATGATGGGAAGTCTTTAGAAGGTATCTTCTGGGGAGGGCATCTATAGGGAAGAAAAAGCAAATACCCCTGAGACTTTTCAAAAGAAATCTTCTATCTCTTTGATATCCATGGCTAATCCATGGCGAGTCTCCCTGTCTATTTTAAGGGTATCCAAGGGGTCTTCAATGCTATATAGCTTCCTGAAGTCAATAGACAGCCCCTCTTCCTTTCCAATGCAGATTTCAACCAGATATCTTCAATTTGGGCAAGGTACAGGTATTGGCAAGATATCCACTGTTTTGACTTTAGGGGGAAATATCTTCTTTCGATGGTTTCGACTTCCCTGTTGAAGCTTTTTGCTTTTTTAACACGCAAACATATGTGGAAAATACTCCTATATCTTGTGGTTGATTTCTCTTGACATACTACTCCCCTTTTCATATATTCTACTTATCCCAAAGCAAGTTCTTATCATTATTTAGTTGATTCTGTGGATTGATTTCCAAAAAATAGGCTGATCAACGCCTACATCTCCATTTTTGGACGGTGAATTCTTAAAGAAAACAATCAAGACGGTTTCATAAGATTAAAATTGGAACCGTCCCGCATAATTTTGTAATTTTGTGGGGAGAGAACCGAATGGAGATCAAAACCCAGGCAGAAGCAGAAGTGATGGATTTGACCTTAGTTTGTCAGAGTTTTCCCCGCCTTCATGTACCATTAATTCCCCGGGACAACATTCTCGATACCATCGAGCGCATGTATGAAGGTGAGATAGAAGTCGCCGTGGTAGAAGGAAGAGAGGGCTTAGGCAAGACAACACTCCTTGCCCAATTTGCACGGCGCCATCCCAATCATACATTCTCGGTATTTATCAAACCCGCGAGTAGCTTCGGCTACGACCCCGTATCAGTACGCTATGACTTATGCTGTCAACTATTATGCGTGCTTCGCCCGGATGAAGTTTGTAAGCCAGAAGAAGTTGATGACGGCTATCTACGTAATCGATTTCTGGAACTAAGGAAGTACGCCCGACGTCAGACTTACTACTTTGTACTGGATGGATTAGCCGACATTCCTGACGAAGGGATTCTTGGTATTATCCTTGATATGCTACCAATGGGACAAGGATTCTACTTTCTACTGAGCGGCGATCTTAACCTACTATCGAGTCGTATTCGCAAACGAATCGAATGCAAGTCTTGTCAGATGGTGAGCTTCTCGCTTGATGAGACGATGAAGTATTTTGCTGATCTTTCCTTAGGCCAGGATATCGCCGAGAAACTATATCAAGCATGTGGACGCGGTATTCCTGGACACCTAGCAAGTGCACGAAGGAATATTCTTTCTGGTCGAGACCCGCAGACACTTTTGAAGGACAAACTTACAGACTTATTTGAAGAAGAATGGAATCAAGTCCATGATGATGATCCAGCCTTGCAAGTCCTCGCAGTCATTGCTCATGCCACACATCGACCTACTGTCGAAGAGTTGGCACGACTCTTAGGCCTGGCCAAAGAACAAGTGCAAGCGATGATTGCAAAGTTAACATTCCTCACGATTGACGACCGTACTTCCGAGGTTACATTCGTGTCAGAATCATTTTGCAAGTTCGCAACTGATAAGCTTCGGATTCAGCGAGAACATGTCATCGATCTGATCATTAATGATCTGACAACCAGACCGGAGAGTGAAGTTGCGATCACTCACCTTCCCATTTACTTTGAGCAGAGAGGGAAGCTAAAGGAGGTTCTTGACTGCCTATCGCCAGAATATTTCGCAAAAATAGTAGAACACAGCCAATCGCTGATACCCGTGCGGCAAAAAGTGAACCTCGGCATTACAACAGCAACAAGGCTTCTCCGTGATGGAGAACTAGTGCGTTTCAGCATGCAGAAGTCAGCCATTGCGGAGCTAGAGAGAGCAGAAGTCGGGCGTTCTGAAATCGAGGCATTGATGTCTCTCAACGACTATACTGGTGCAATGAATTTGGCTCAAAGTATGTTGCTCAAGGAAGATCGGCTACATCTTCTGGCTGTTATCGCGAAATCTCGTCGTGAACGGGAGCAGTCAGTAGAACCTGAGCTTCTCCAGCAGATTCGTACCCTATTTGAGCAAGTCAAACCCATGAATCTTGGGGACCGTGCCGTTGATATAGCTTCAGACCTTTTCTATTCATGTCCCGATCTTGCGATTGATCTTGTAGAACAAGCGACCGGAACAGAAGCAGATGAAAATGCTCTTGACTTGGCTTATACCAAGCTATCTCTTGCTGCTCTGAGAACACCCCAATTGACCAGTGAACCACAAGACAAGATCGAAGCCATACGCGCTCGAATAAAAGATCCGAGATTACGGAGTTTTAGTGCCGCTGTTTCTCTGGTGGTGGCAAATCAAACTGCCCAAGGGGTGATAGCGGAAGTCAAAAAGATTAATACGACAGAAGATCGTCTTCTTCTTCTGCGCCAATGGGCCGTTGAGAATAGAAAGCGATCCGATGCCGCGGATGTCGTCGAATATGCCCTTGATTTGGCAATTAAGACAACGGCATATGCACCGAATGCACGTGTCCTGCGTGAGCTAGCTGTCCCATTGCCCTTTATGGAAGACGAAAAGAGAGCGAAACGCTTGGTGGGAATTTTGGATAGCCAGAAGGACACCGTCGAACACCTCGGCCCGACCGAAGATCATGTAAGACTTCAACTCCTGCTCGCCCGAACTGAGAAGAAGTATGATACCGAAGCTTGCCGCAACCGCATTGCTGAGGTTTACTTTTACATCTATGCGATTGATGATTTGGCAGTTAAGGCAAGCTGCCTTGCGTGGCTTCTTGCTGCGCTGAACAGAATTGACCCGGATGGTAGAATTGAGGCTAAGGATCAGATTCGTTCTCTGACGACCCCAGATCTCAAGACGAGCGTGGATAAGCTCCTTCGGGAGACAGCAGAGCATTACCATGTTACGCGAAGCATCATTGAAGCACTCGCTCTCTCAAATCCACAAATGGCCTTAGATTTAGCAACGAGCTTGAATACGCAGGAACGACGTGATGCCGCAATTCTGGACTTAATTGATAGGATGGTGAATACCAGGCTGGAGGAAATCGATATTAACGTCATACATTATGCTCTTAAGTCGTTCGTGGATCATGATGCGCGCGATGAGGCAATTATAAAAATAATCGATCGTTTCTCTGTTGAAAGAAAATGCCCTAAGGGGACACTCCAGAAGGTACTTCCCTTCATCGACAGAATATCCGAAATTGAAAGTAGTCGCCAGCGCTGTCGAGCGTGTTGCCTTGCGTATTCCTTCTTATCTCTTTGTAACGAGTCCGGCGAGTATGACTCGATGCGGGGCCACCTACTTTCTCTCCTCAAGGCGTCTTGGCAGAGCATCGATGTTGGTTGGACAAAGATTGATACGGGGTTTCGGATCGTTCGTTCATTTGCGGAACATGCCCCCGACTTGGCGCGCGAATACCTCCGCCAGACAGAATCGGTACGGAAGGAGATCGCTTGTAATGCAAGCGCTGCTGCACGAGCCTATCGGAAATGTCTGCAGTTGGTTGTTCGTGCCTTTGCCGGCCTTTTGCCTCGCAATATCGACACAGACAGAGATTACCTTCGGTTGAATGATCTCATTAATTACCTGCCATCCAGCGGTGAACGAGCAAAGATTTGGGCCGACTTGGCATTGCGGTGCTTCATTGCGAAGAGGTCAGACGAGGGGAGAAAAATCGTTACAGAGCATATAAAGCCATTACTCTATGCAATTCCCAACACTGATGGGGCGTACCGTACCAATACGATCCTTTCAGTTGCTCCCGCGCTTTATGTTGCCCATCCACCTACTGCGAAGGAACTTATTAGGTCTCTTCCACAGCCCACCAGGGACGAAACTCTCGCTGGAATTGCCAGGTTCATTCTGCGGAAACGACTCCTGTCCGATCCTTACGAAAGCAGTGATCAAGGATATGACGCTGATTATCATGACCTCGTCGACGTCATGGAAGTCATCTCTGAGATAAAGAGGGATGCCCGGATATATTACTTTATTGCATGTATCGCGGAGACAGTTACTTCGAGACGCTTCAAAAACCGCTTCACACAACAGCAGCGAGCCGATATTGCGAGTCGTCTCAAAGAAATCGCAGATGCGAAGTTTCCAGACCCGACCAACATCCGTCATAATGGGTATAAGATTATTGCAGAGGCCCAAATTGCACGAATTCGGCAAGCTAGACCACAGGCTTGGGAAGATCTCCTTAGTCAGGCACGGGCTATTCCAAATCTTGCTGATAGTGCACTTGTGATCGCTACCATTGGGGCGGCAATGCCAAGCCGTGAGTCTGAGAGAGTAAGGAAAACATTCGACGAAGCTGTCAAGGTATCCAATAGCATTCCGTCATTCTTCGATCGGACAGAACGACTTGTTGATCTGGCTTCTATCATGATGGAGACGGAGTCAATCCTCTCAAAAAATTGCTTAACATTGGCAATGGAGTCCGTAGTGAAAAGAGACGCCTTAGGTTTTTACCCTGTTCAGAGAAGGATCGTTGATCTTGCCTTTAAAATCGATCCCGATCTTGCATCATCACTCGCATCACTTGCCGACGATGATCCAGCCAGAGGGTATGCTCGCACGCAGTTAAAGCAGAGACTCGAAACCTTGAAACTAA
Source organism: Deltaproteobacteria bacterium (assembly GCA_020059605.1). Classification (GTDB taxonomy): domain Bacteria; phylum Desulfobacterota; class BSN033; order BSN033; family UBA1163; genus RBG-16-49-23. The sequence continues at coordinate 35,851 of JAGVBT010000133.1, read as the reverse complement.
AGAAGCAAATCATCAATGAATTACCGTCTGGTCGGAGCCTCCCCACGCAATACAAGACGGAAATTCCTCGTGCAGCATGGATGGCTCTGGGATCACTGAATGCTGGAAGGGCAACTGACATGCGTTTCGAGTACACCCGTGATCTTATTCGTATCGCGTCAAATCACCCACTCGGCGAGGCATATCCAATACTTGCATGGATTATCGAAAATGCAATCCAACGATTTTCGAATACTGATCAGGCCAAGACAACATTACGCGATGTGCTTGAGGCAACATTCTTGGCGGCCGACATGTCTGCGAGGATGACCTCCCACTTTTCAGATCAAATACAAAGAGCAAAGCGCCGCGTGTGGAAAAGTGACGATAAAGATTTGTTGGTAGGTTCAGGTGACCGGGAGAGAGCTCTGCAGTTCCTGCGTGACTGGTTTGCTCATGAGGTGAGCAACTATCTGAAAATCTGTGATCAGTTCTTTGGTCCATCTGATTTGGAAGTGTTAATGTTGATTCGTGCAGCAAATCCGGGATGCAAAGTTTACGTTCTCACCAGCAGAAAGCACCATGACCAGGAAGGCATTTCATCGCCAGACATTGATTATCTGAAGTACTGGCGCCGTATTTCAGACCAAGATCCACCGGAGACAGAGATTGTCATAGTTGGAATAGAGTCTTCTGGAAAATCGCCCATCCATGACCGCTGGTGGCTAACCAAGGGGAGTGGTCTTAAAATTGGTACTTCATTTGAATCACTCGGCAAGACGCAAGACACAACAATCACCCGCATTTCAGAAGCCGAGGCTAAATTACTCGAGAGTGATCTTGACCAGTATCTAATTGAAAAGAAAAAGGAATATAATAGCGAGCGCTTAAGATATCTCTCTTTCATTCTCTGATAGTTTCAAAACTTGACTGTTAAGAATGAAGGAGACAGGCTTAATATTACAATTTAGAGAGAGCTGGGCATCTTATATTTGTCGTGTTAACAGCGAAAACAAAACAATCTGAGTGGGTCTATGAGGAGTTTTTTGACCAGACCTGTGGGCTTTACCGTCCCGATCTGTGGTCCGTTGTCTACAGGTATTTGGAAAGTGGGATTCTGCGTAACAGCTTTTTCACCCTTTTTGAGAGGTTTTACTATCTGCTATCTATCATCAGGTTCCGATCCTTCAAAAAAGCCACGATCTGATTTTCATATATTCATCTGGGATACGTGATTTCTACCAGTAATCCTCGGATCAAGATGTTATCGTTGAGCGATGACTTGTAGGTGCTATACATAAGCCAAGAGATCTGACAATGTCTTTCAGGTAAAGCTCCCCTTCTAACATCTTAAACTTTTCTGAAAAGATAAAAGATGGAATTGTAAAAAATCGTCATTTCCGTGAAATTTATCCTCGAAGGTATCAATCGGGGAACGGGAATCCAGAAAATTCTAACTACATGAAAATGCTGGATTCCTGCTGGAGTTTATCCCGATGAAAATCGGGGCAGGAATGACAGAAAATAGCTTTTTTGGACTTTTTATGAGACTATCATAAAAAGGGCCTCCTGTTTTTAATAGGCCCTTTTTTCGATCTTGATAACAGGGAAAATCCCAGTCCGATCCTAATGTCTAATTACAAAATTCCAACGATCTCTTTCACCCATCCCTGGATGGTTTTTTTTACCGTTCTCCAATCTAAATTCCAGTACTTTTTCGGCATCTGCCGGATGATTGACAGTAGAAAGGATTTCCCTTTATACTGGATTTATTAACGGTCTCATAATAATAGCGGCATTATTTTTTATAAAATCCCTCCTAACCTCCCTTTTCCCAAGGGAGGGATTACCCCTCTTTGGCAAAGTCGATTAGACCCGACCACGGGAGGAACAAGAGGAGATTTTGAGATCGTAATGTCAATTCAATGATGAGACTGTTCATAATTGTTTCGCATGAAATCACTCTTGGAGGTTAACATGGGAACGACATCTTCCCCTTTTTTGATTGCCAAAGGAAAGAGCGATATTTTCTTGTTGCCCAAAATGGCAAACCGCCATGGCCTCATCGCAGGCGCCACGGGCACAGGTAAAACCGTCACCCTGAGGGTTTTAGCCGAAGGGTTCAGCAAGATCGGGGTGCCCGTTTTTATGGCCGACGTGAAAGGGGATCTCTCGGGCTTACCTCTTCCGGGAGGAGAACATCCAAAGATTGCCGAACGGATCAAGGCGCTCAAACTTGCAGGTTTCAAATTTGAGGGGTGCCCTGTAAGCTTCTGGGACGTTTTTGGAGAACAGGGACACCCGGTTCGAACCACCGTCTCTGAGATGGGGCCCCTCCTCTTGAGCCGTATCCTGAATCTGAATGAGATCCAGGGTGGGGTGCTCAGCCTCGTTTTCAAAATTGCGGACGACCATGGCCTTTTGCTCCTTGACCTGAAAGACTTGCGGTCGATGGTGCAGTTCACCGGCGACCACGCAGATCAATTTAAGACACAATACGGAAACATCTCCACCGCAAGCATCGGCGCCATTCAGCGGAGCCTTCTTAACCTTCAAGAACAGGGAGGGGATAAATTTTTTGGAGAACCCGCCTTGAACATCGAGGACTTCATGCAGACCGACTCCAAGGGCAACGGGATGATCAACATTCTGACTGCCGACAGGCTAATGCAGTCCCCCAGGATTTATGCCACGTTTCTGCTCTGGCTCCTTTCGGAACTCTTTGAAGACCTCCCTGAGGTAGGCGACCCTCCAAAACCCGTGCTCGTCTTCTTTTTTGATGAAGCCCACCTGCTTTTTGATGATATTCCAAAGGCTCTGGGAGAGAAGATTCAACAGGTTGTCCGCCTCATCCGCTCAAAAGGAGTAGGCGTCTATTTTGTGACCCAAAACCCTCTCGACCTTCCCGAGACGGTTTTAGGGCAATTGGGAAACCGCGTCCAGCATGCCCTCAGGGCGTTTACCCCCAGGGATCAGAAAAATGTGAAAGCGGCTGCGGATACCTTTCGTGCGAACCCCAAACTGAATATCGTAAAAGCCATCACTGAACTGGCTGTTGGCGAGGCCCTTGTGTCCTTGCTCGATGACAAAGGATCTCCAACCATGGTCGAACGCGCCCTGGTCTGTCCTCCTCACAGCCGGCTCAGTCCCCTTAGCCCGGAAGAAAGAAATCAGTTCATTCAAAGCTCGGTATTGTACGGACATTACGAAAAGACCGTGGACCGTGAATCGGCTTATGAAAAATTGAAGGAAAAAGCAGAGTCGTCCGTACCGGCTTCTCAGGAGAAATCATCCCAAACACGGCAAGCCGCTGGACCTAAATCCGAGGCAACTCGACTGATTCAAGCGGCGGCGAAAAGCGCAGCCCACGCGGTTGGCAGTCAAATCGGACGTCAGATCATTCGGGGAGTGCTTGGCTCGATATTTGGCGGCGGCCGGAGACGGTGAGGCACACCCATCACCCATTTGGTTGTTAAGGCAGAACAAGCTTTTCCAGAGCTTTGACGCGGGTTTCCAGGGCATTGAACCGTTTCTCCAGATCGGCATAAGAGAACTTAATCATTGAACCCAATTCCTCTTTGACCTCGTTAAACCCCTCTTTAATCTTCTCACCTAATGCCCCGATCTCTTCGGTCGTCTTTCTGATTTGATCGCCGAGGTTTCCCAGGCCTTCCCTCAATCGGTCAAGCTCAGTCCTGGTTTCCTCCCTCGATTGAATGAGGTTGGTCCTCTCCTCTTCCCGGATGAGCCGGAGGGTGGACCCTGTTTCTGTCTTCGATTGAAGGAGGGCGGAACTTGTTTCCTCTTTCATTCTTTCAAGGGACAACGCCAGGGTCCGAATCGATTCAGTGAGGGTAGGCAGTATTTTCTGCTCCAGGTCCCTTATTTCTTCCTTAACATCCTCACGAATGGGATCGATCTCTACTTTGCAATCCTTTTTCAATCCTTCCATCTCAACTCTTATCTGCTCCACCCATCCAAGGATGAGGCTCTTATTCTCTTCGGTTAACCTGCGAAGGGTGGCAGCCGTTTCCTGTCTCAGTTTCAGGAAATCGTCCCTGGACGCCAGAGCTAATAACGTTTGGTCATAATGTTCCGCCATGTCTTTATCCATCTCGTTTTGAACCTCCCCGGCCGATTTAGCCATTGAATACCACAAGCCCCTTAGAATATCAACCCCGTTGTTTGAATGGGCGCAATAAATATTCCCATGTTGAGGTTCATAACCTTAATCACCGGTCAATTTCAGGTATCTCACCAGCGCCGCGCCCCCGCAAACCAATCCTCCCAAGAGGATAAAACCGAGGTAAAATAATTTGGCCTCTCCGGCCAATCCGAGTCCGATGGTCGCTGCCCCGCCTCCGAGGAAAAAACCCATTGGAACGGTCAGGGAAACGGCAACATTCTTCATCTGGGGAGATCCGATTCTGGTCAGGGCGGCGAAACCCGCGGGAAAGAAGGCGGTGGCAAGGACGGGTTGCAGAAAAATGACCGGGACGATCCAGGATACAGGTGCGATTCCCATCCCTGCCGTGGCGAGGCCCGCGGTCCAAAATACAGCTTTCAAAGTCTGCTTTACGCCCAGACGGTCTGTCATCCATCCGGCGAGAAAGGAGGTTGCCAAGGGTAAAATTCTAGATAGGGCAAGCACGGTGTTCGCCCAGGTCCGATCCATCCCCTTCTCCGAAACCAGGTAAAGCGGGACCATCGAATAGACCCCGAAACTCGAACCCACCCCTAAGGAGAAGAAGATCATCATGATCAGCAAAGAGGGTTCTTTTAACAGGCTTTTGAGAGTTCTTAAATTGGGTGCTTCACCGGGAAAATCTCCTCCCCTTCCCCGGAGCAAAAAGATGACTCCTGCTGCCAGAGAAGCCATACCGGTGATCAACAATATGCCTCGCCAGGAAAACCATCTTAAAAGCGTCTCCGCTAAAAATGGGGCGGCCACAAATCCGAGATTGGGAGCCAGTTCATGAATGGCAATCGCCTTCCCCCAGTGACGCTGGCTGACCAAATTCGTTAAGGTGGAAATCCCGGAGGGAAGATAGAACCCGGCTGCCAATCCCATGATGAAAAGCCCAAACCGTATCCCCCAGAGGTGCCGGGCGGCACTCACGAAGAGGAGAGCCCCGCCAACGGCGAAGGCAGAAAGGATGATTGTTCTCCGATGGTTGAAGCGTGAAGAGACGAATCCCGAACCGAACAGACCCGCACAATATCCCAGCGAGATGAGAAAGAAGAGCCCCCCTGCTTCGTCATGCCCTATCTTCAAATCTCCCACCACCGTAGGCATCAGAGGAGAAAGGATAATTCTTGAAAGGAAATTGATGGAAAAGATTCCAACGAGAAAGAGAAGCGGCCCGACCTGAGACAGGAAAGAGTCCTCCTGGGGACGAGTCATCTCGTCATCTCCAATCCGAGGAACCGGTCGATAATTCGAACAAACATCTCAACTCCGAAGGGCAGGACTTCTTCATCAATATCGAAAAGGCTGCTGTGATAGGGGTGAACGATCCCTTTCCCCTCATTTCGAATCCCCAACCGGAAGAAGGCTCCGGGAACCTTTTCCAGGAAGTAAGCAAAATCCTCCCCTCCCATCGAAGGTTTTACGACCTCCACATTCCCTTGTCCGATCCCCTCCGAACATGCGGAGGCAACCAGCTTTGACATCGCAGGGTCGTTGAGCAAAACAGGATACCCGTATTCAAAGTTGAAACGGTAATCCACGCCAAAAGACTGGGCCACTCCCCGGGCCACCTGATCGATCCTTGATTTCAATTCTTCTCTGATCGGAGGGGTCAGGGAGCGGACGGTCCCCCACAATTCCACCTCGTCCGGGATGATATTGAACGCCGTCCCGCCGCTGACCCTCCCAATGGTGATCACACCGCTTTCCAGGGGGTCCACATTGCGGCTCACGATGGAATGGATCTGGGCGATGAGATGCCCCGCCGCCATGATGGGGTCTCTGGTCAGATGGGGGGAGGCGGCATGTCCCCCTTTTCCGATCACCTTGATGATGAAGCGGTCTGCAGACGCCAGGCCTTCCCGTTCATAGATGCCCACCTTCCCTATGGGAAGAAGCGGATAGACATGGGCGGCAAAGGCGGCATCCACCCGGGGGTTCTCCAGCACCCCCTCCTCCACCATGATCCTCCCGCCCCCGCCTCCTTCTTCGGCAGGCTGGAAAACAAATTTGATATTTCCCTTCACCCGTTCGGGAATCGAAGAGAAGAATTTTGCCACGCCCAGAAGGATGGTCACATGGGCATCATGGCCGCAAGCATGCATCTTCCCTCTGATTTTTGAGGCGTAGGGCATGCGATCAGGCTCATCCATCGGAAGAGCATCCATATCGGCGCGGATGGCTACCGTTTGACCCGACCCTTTTCCACGGAGAAGTCCAACCACTCCTGTCCTTGCAATCCCCGTCTTGACTTCAAGCCCAAACCGCTCAAGCCACCCGCTGACCAGCCTTGAGGTTTCAACCTCCTCAAATCCGAGCTCCGGGTGCATGTGAATCGTCCTTCGGATTTCCACCAGCCAATCCTTCATCTCATCGATCTTTTGTCTCAAGGGGTTTTCCACTTCCGCCTCCATGGCCTGCCTCATCGTCAAGAGCGGTCGATTTAAACAGATGGCAGTTTACCTGACTGCCGTCCGGAAAGCAATATGTCTCCGGCTCTCTTTCTTCGCAAACGGCTCCTATCTTTTCAAAACACCGGGTGTGGAATCGACAACCTGATGGGATATGGGTGGCACTGGGAATATCTCCTTCAAGAAGAATGGCCGTCTCCGGCTGCTCTGCCTGCGGAATGGGAACGGCCGAAACAAGTGCTTTGGTGTAGGGGTGTCTGGGCATAGAAAAAACCTTTTCAGCCTCTCCCATCTCGATGATCTTGCCAAGGTACATCACCCCTACTGTATCACAGGTGTATCGGATCACCGCTAAGTTATGAGAGATAAAGAGATAGGTCAGATCAAGCTCTCTCTGGAGAGACTCCAAAAAGTTTAACATCTGTGCCTGAACTGAGACATCAAGAGCCGAGGTGGGTTCATCCAAAATGAGAAGCTTTGGATTTAAGGACAAAGCGCGGGCAATCCCCACCCGTTGTTTCTGCCCTCCGCTCAACTCATGGGGATAGCGAAACATATGTTCGGACTTCAGGCCAACTGTCTCAAGAAGTTCCTCCACCCTCCTCCTCAACTTTTTTCCCCTCAGCCCTTCATGGATGATTAAAGGTTCGGAAACGATTTTAAAAACAGTCTTCCGGGGATTTAAAGAGGAGTGAGGATCCTGAAAAATGATCTGCATCTCCCTTCTCATCTCATTGATTTCGGATTCGGAAGACCGGCAAATATCCATTCCCTCAAAGCGCACCTCTCCTTCTGTCGGTTCGATCAACCTTAAGATCGCCCTGGCCACCGTCGTTTTCCCGGAACCCGATTCTCCCACCAGACCAAAAGAATTTCCCCGACGGATGGAAAAAGAGACATCATCCACAGCCCTCACGTAGGTCTTCTCTTTTTCCAGGAAGCCCTTCCTGAGGGGAAAATATTTTTTTAAATTCTTCACGTGGAGTAAAGGGTCCATCATATCCAGTAGGGGATCAATCGAACCTCATCCTCTCGGAAGGAGGAGGTTAACCCCTTTAGAAGGACTTCACCTTTCTAACGGGGTAAAGATGACAGCTGACCACATGGTTCTTTTCTGCTTCCACAGGAGAGGGTTTCTCTATCTCACAAATCTTCATGGCCCGTGAACAACGGGGGTGGAAGCGACATCCTGAGGGAGGGTGGATCAGGTCAGGGATGCCCCCCTGGATGCCTTGAGCCGCATCTTTCCTCTTCGAAAAGGTGAGGATAGAATTCAAAAGCCCTTGCGTGTAGGGATGAAAAGGCTCATTAAAAAGTGCTTCCGTAGAACAATTTTCAACAATACTGCCTGCATACATAACGGCAATCCTTCGGCAGACCTTCGCCACGACGCCCAAATCATGCGAAATAAGCAAAACGGAATTGCCATGACGCTCGACCAATTCATGGAGAAGTTTCAGGATCTGGGCCTGGATGGTCACATCCAGGGCTGTGGTGGGTTCATCGGCGATAAGCACCTGAGGGGATCGGGAAAGGGCCATGGCAATCAGGACTCTCTGTCTCATACCACCACTGAATTCATGTGGATAGGATTTTATTCTCACGTCGGGTTGAGGAATCTTCACCTCCCCTAACAACGCCACGGCCTTCTTTTTAGCTTCTTTCCGATCGATTTCCTTTCTCGATCCGTTTCTGTTGGAATGGGCGGAGATGACATCCACCAGCTGTTCTTCAATGGAAAAGACAGGGTTAAGAAAGGTCATCGGGTCCTGAAAGACCATGGCAATTTGCCTGCCCCGTATCTCTTTCATCTCCTCATCGGATTTCTTGAGCAGATCTTCACCTCCAAAGAGAATTTCGCCCGACACCAGTCGGGCCGGAGGAACGGGAAGGAGTCTTAAAATAGCCTTCGCTGTAATGGATTTTCCACAGCCCGTCTCACCCACCAGGCCCAGCGTATCCTTTTTCCCCAGGCTCAGATGGATGCCGTCCAGAACATGGGAGGTCCCTTCGAATGTATCAAACTCGATTTTAAGGTCTGTGATCTCCAAAACAGGCTTCATCGAATCTGCCCCCGGCTCTGAGGGTCCAGGACATCCCGCAGACCATCTCCCAAGAGATTAAAGCCCAGGACCGTAACCAGAATCGCCAACCCTGGAAAAGTCGCCATCCACCAGAAATCAGGCAGGTAATTCCGACCGGTGGAGATCATGGATCCCCATTCGGGGACCGGGGGCTGGGCTCCTACCCCGATAAAACCGAGATTGGCTGCAAAGAGGATGGCCATCCCCATATCCATCGAGGCCTTCACAATGATGGGAGAAGTGCAGTTTGGAAGGATATGGCTAAAGATGATCCGGAGCTTGGAGGCTCCAACCGATCTGGCAGCCTCAATAAAGGCCTCTTCCCGAAGGGCAAGCGTTTTGGCCTGGATCAGCCTCACATAGCCCGGCCACCAAACAATCGAGAGGGCTACCATCGCATTTTTAATCCCGGGGCCTAATGCCCCGACAATCGCCAGGGCAAGGAGCAGGCCGGGGACTGACAGAAAGATGTCGGTAATGCGCATGATCAGATGATTGACCCATCCCCCGGTATAACCTGCAAGAATCCCTAACGGAACACCAATCCCCATCGCCACAAAGATAATGATTAAACCGATTTGAAGCGAAAGCCGGGTCCCCATCACCACCCGGGAATACATGTCGCGGCCCACTTCATCGGTTCCAAAGAGATGAGCCCGACTCGGCGGTTTGAGCTTCTGATCGATATGAACCGCCCCTTTAATGTCTCCCGGATGAGTGATGATCCAGGGCCCGATCAGGGCAACCAATAAAAAGAGTCCAACCAGGGTCAGGCCGATCACCGATAAAGGACTCCGGCGGAGGGTATAAAAGGTTAACGCCAGGTCTCTGATCTGACTTTCCCGTTCTTTTTTCCATCTGTTCCAAGTGGAAGCCATTGAAATGCCAGAATGCATGGGGTTCAGGATTTTTCAGCCGGGGCTCGGATCCAAACCCTACTCGTACTTCACCCTCGGATCCAAGAAACCATAACCGAGATCCACCAACAGATTGGCGATCATAAAATTCAAGCCCAAGATGATGGTCACAGCCATCACCGGTTGAAAATCCGAATAGACGGCTGCGCCGACGGCATAATTCCCGATCCCGGGCCAGTTAAAGACGGTTTCGACTAAAATGGTCCCGCCGAGCATCCAACCGTATCTCAGTCCGATCATGGATAAGGTGGGGATGAGGGCATTCTTTAAAGCATATTTAAAAATGATGAGCCGGTCCGATATCCCCTGAGCCTTTTCATTCAGTACAAAATCCTTATGGAGGACTTCCAGCATTTCAGCACGGTTGATTCGTGTAATGCTTGCCAATGCGGGAAAGGAGAGGACAAAGGCCGGGAGGAGGATATGGTGAAACCCGTTGGCAAACGTCCCCCAGTCGCCCGCGAGCAGGCTGTCGATCAGGAAAAAATGGGTCCGGGCAGGGGGCGGGAGGACCATGGTGTCAAGCCTGCCCCCCAGGGGGAAAAGGTGCACCTTGGCGGAGAAGAGGAGCTGGAGCATAATCCCCAGCCAGAACATGGGAACCGCAACCCCCGTGATGGTAAAGAAACGGATCACGTGATCCATCCAGGTGTCCCGGTAGACCGCCGAGAGAATTCCGAAAAGGATCCCGAAGAGGATGGAAAAACTGATCGAGACGAATACCAGCTCAAAGGTGGCGGGCATAAAATTTTTCAGGTCATCCCAGACCAGATGCCGGGTGCGAATGGAGCGGCCGAAATCCCCCTGAATCAATCCCTTCATATAGATCGTATATTGGATGACCAGGGGCCTGTCCAATCCGAACTCTTCCCGAATCACCTGAACCATCTCTTCGGTCGCATCCGGGCCTGCGGCAAGCTTGGCAGGATCACCGGGAGCCACTCTCGAAACGATAAAGACCACCACACTCAACCCAATGAGTGTGACGATCATCAAGGCCAACCGTTTTAAGATGAAACGCTTCATCCCCTACTCATCATCCGACCTTCAAAAGAACGTTTAGGGAAGGGTCGCTCCCCTTCAAGGAACAACGCTTCCCTGATCGGTGAGGGTTTAAAGATTTTCTTTTACTCCAATTGAGCTGAAAAATAGTTCCTCCCCCCACGGTGGGGGAGGATTCAGGTGGGGGGGGGAGGTCCAAGAGGTCCACCCCCATCCCTCCCTTCCCCCCTGCCTTCGCCGGAGCACCTGCCCTCCGCAAGGCTTCTGGAGGCGGGGCTCCGCGCAGGCATCCATCATAAGGGGGAAGGAGATGAGATAAGATAAGAAACAGCCAGATGAATATATAAAACCATTGTTGAACAACATCGCCACAAGAAATTGTCATATTCTTCTCGCTCAATTGGGGTTTTAATCTTCAATCAAGAGAGGGTAGATGTCGATTTCTCCCGTGAAACGCATGGGCGAGAAGACGAAGCCCTTCACATGTTTTCGAAAAGCCCACCTCCGGTTAAAAAGCATCCCGAAGAGTTCGGGAGCATCCTCCATGATCTGGATCTGAATCTGTTCGTAGAGCTTTTGCCTGGTCGGCCAATCCACCGTGAAGCGGGCCTTTTCGATCATGTCCCAAACCTTCTCGTTCTGATAAAAATGGGAGCCATAATATTTCCCCCAGGAGACCTTGTGATATTGGATCGCCACCACATCCGGGTCATCCATGATCGGGGTGGTAAAGACGGCCATCAAATCCGGAGAGGTCTCCACTTTGGATCCCCTGGCCACCATGTTGGGCCATACCAGGGGAACTATCTTCAACTTGATTCCCAGCTGGGCCAAATTATCCAGAAGGACCAGACCAATGAGCCTCTCTTCTTCCAGGCCCTGCACATAGACATACTCTAACTCGAATCCCCCATTGGGATGTCCCGCCTTGGCCAGATGCTCTTTGGCTTTCTTCATGTCCTGACGATAAACATTGGGCACGGGAATGTAGCCTTTCATCCCTTTGGGAAAGGGGCTATCCTCAAGGATCGCATTCCCATTGTAGATTTTGATCATCGAAGGGTAGTCAAAAGCGTAGCAGATGGCTTTCCGGATGTTGATGTCTTTGGTATACCCTTTCTGGGTATTCATTTTAAGACCGAAGGTTGTCCAGCCCGGGTCATTGGTAACATAGATTTGCGGATGTCTGGCCACGGCGTCGAAATCATCCGAGTTCAGACCGGCCACACCATCGAGTTCTCCTTTTTCGAGAGCCATCCGGAGGGAACTCGATTCGCGGATGATCTTGTAAATAAATCCATTGATATGTTTTGGGCTTTCCCATCCTCTCCAGTAATCCTCCACCGCCTCCAGCTCATAGAGTACCCCGTGTTCCCATCGTTTCTGCCGGAAGGGGCCCGACCCCGCAGCATTGCTCTTCATCCATTCCTGCCCATAATCGTCTCCCTTGGCATTGGCCATGACCACCTTCGGATTCATGATATACCACCAGGGGAGCGCCATCTCAAAGGCCGCATAAGGACTCTTCAAATTGAATTCGATGGTATAATCATCAAGGACCCGGATCCCATCCTTTTCCAGAAAATCCATGAGCATCCAGGCCGGCCCCTTTTTAATGGAGAGGGTCCTCTCAAAAGACCATTTGACGGCATGGGCGGTGACAGGATCGCCGTTATGAAATTTGGCATTGCGGACCAGTTCAAAGGTCCACTTCTTCCCATCCGGTGACTTTTTCCATGACCTGGCCAGCCAGGGGATAAGCTTGGGCGGATTGCCCACATACTTCAACAGGGCATCGTAAAGGGCCTGTTGAAGCATTCGCGTGGACCAATCATAATACTGGCTCGGATCAATGTTGGCGGCTGGTTGTCGTTCCCCATAGATAAAAATCTTTTTCCCATCCCGTTTCTCATACCCCTCGCACCAGGATCCCATAAAGACGGAAATCATCACGAGCATCAAGATCAAAAAGCCTATCTTTTTACACATCTCGAAACCCTCCTTTCGGCGAATGTTGGCCTTTCCATGAAGCAACCCCTGCCAAACCCGGTTCTCAAACCACCCCCCTTCTTTCAGCTTATGAGTTCCTTAACCACTCTTGCCACCAGTGTTCGGGCAAGCACCGTGGGTCTTCCTGTGACCTCCATCACTCTCTCCTTCATGGTTTGAGTATACCCCATGCAGTGCATCACAATGACATGAGGATTTGCCTTCTTGAAGGCTTTTGCAGTAGTTGAAATCTCATCCCCCGGAGCATAGGGAGAAGCCGCTTTGATAATCATCCTCCCTTTGAAGCGGTCATACTTCTTTCTCGCCTGTCCGATCTGTGAAGAAAGAGGGACGAGCAGCCCGATTCTCTCTTTTTCTCCGTGGAGGGCTAAGATCAAATGATCCAGGATCTTCTGCGATTCAATGAAGAGCCTTTTCGAAGAAAACGGCGGAAACCTCCCGGTACAGATAAAAACGATCATTTCCGAACCCCTCCGGGAGAGAAGATCGATGCATCTCTGTACCCTCGGAAGGATAAACCTTTTGGCAACCACGACCTCTGTCCCATCGGACATCCGGGTACAGAGGATATAATCTCCTCGCCTGGGATAAAATGCTTTGACTTCTTCGAACGTTAAACCATCCAAAGCGCCGGCCTCCATGATCTCAACATCTTCCCCTAAAATTTCTTTCATCTCAGGAAGGATATCCGTACGGGGGGATTGACCGATGGTGATCATTCCGATCTTTTTTAGGCTCATGGCTTCGCTCCGAGAGTTTGCAGATGGTTCATGGGACCGTACAGGGCCACCATCCTTTTAAATTCCTCCGCATCATAGAAATGGCATTGCCCTGAACCGAATTGTTTGGCGACTTCGATGGAAAATCTGACAACCTCCTCAATATCGACCATATGGCTCGCCCCTGTCGCACAGCCCGGGACAACCGACTCCGTCGTGGGGGCAACCCCGACGACCGGAGACCGGGTCGCCACAGAGGGTTGAAGGATGCTGTTGATATGGAAAACCCCATTCCCGTAGGGGGTGATATCCTGAGTGGTGATGGCAAAGACCGAGGGTCTTCTCCCGGTAGTATGTTCCATGATCCTCAGAAGATCTTCGCTCACCCTTAGAATATATCCTTCCTTGACCGTGGGAGAGATGGCGAAGCCTCTCTGGTTGATGATCCGATTGCCTTTCGTCGTGTCGATTGAGAGGATGGCTTCCATCTGCAAATCCACCTCATGCTCATTGAGACTCTTCATGTCCACCGGAGCTCCCATAAAAGGGACGGGCTCATGAGGAATAACCGGAGAAGAAGGACAGACATGAGTGGCCACAATCACATCTCCCGGCAACTGGTCTCCCTGTTCCTTCATATCCGCAAGCTTGAGTGCAATGGAAAGGGCTGCCATGCCTCCATCCGCATCTGAGACGAGCCCGATCACATGGGGGCGGGCGCCAACCCCACCCAGCCGTCCGATAACCCCAAGGGTGGGGGCATCCCCTCCGGATCTTTTTCCCTTGGATCCCTCAATCCACAACTTGATAGAATCCGTCCTCCCTTTTTCCCCTTCAATCGTGATGACTTCAATCTCCCGGATCCCTCTCTTTCGTAAAACTGAAGCGACCCTTTCTCCGTTCGCCTTCGGGCTGTCAAGGAGCTCGTAGACCTCCATTACCTGTTTCAATGCCATGCTCACGTCCTCCTTCTGTCTTCCCCTTCTTTGAACATCTTATTAAAAAGAACGAATCACCTGCTCCATAGGGGTATAAGGAATATCAAAGTCAAAATGTTTGGGAGAAACCAGTTCATTCGCCTCTCCCGAACGCCAGAAAGGGTGGGAGGGGATGCCGAAGACCACGACCTTCATCCCCTCTTTCAGGTTCGAGTTGGTAAGGGGTCTTCCTGTCTGGGCGTCCAGGATGCAAAGGAGATCAGGCGTCACCACATAGGGTTTTGCATCAAGCCAGGAGAGAAGATTTTCGTTCTTGACCCAGATTTTGAGCTCATGGCCTGCATCACGTTCTTCACCTCGAATCGTCGTGGTTCCCCATAAGAAACCATCCCGATCTTCCCATTCAAAACGGCTTACCTCCCCCCGGAACAATTCCTCGCCTTGGGATGCTTGAATCACCGAGGAAACCGGGTCTCTTCCGTAGGACTCTGATTCTCTGAGGCTTTTTCCAATTTCGATCGCCTTGGAAACCCCGCCCGGAAGGAGCGCCTTTTTCAACACATCCCCTCTCACCGGGCAACGGACAGCCGTCGTCCCGCCTCCGATGACGGCCAACCCCCTTGCAATGCTCTCCGCATCTTTGAAACTGGCAACGCGGCGGACCAGAACCGAATTCCCTCTCATATCGGTCAGAACCATCGGGGTGATGGGAATCTTCAGGACGGTGTAGGTCTGCATCATTAACTCCGGTTTCGCACGTCCGATCGTATCCCCATCAACAAAAGGCAGACCTGCCAGAGCAGCCAGAATGGCTGCGACAGCAGTGTTATAGCCTCCCAGTTCTACCGGCACCGTCGCATAGACCTTTTGCGGAAGCACCTCTTCCAGTACCCTGAGTCCGCTCAAGAGAGGGCCTTCTTCGGATAGAATCCTGGCGGCATATTCTTCCAGCCCCGGACCTTTCTTTTTTGAGGGAGCGATGGAACCCACCATCGCGGGGTGGATCACGATCTCGTCGTCCGGCACCTCTTCAACGGAGATCAATTTGACCTCTTTTCCCCTCTCTAAAAGCTGGCTTAAAATCAACTGACCGAGTTCCGGAGATCCCCCGCCCCCTGTTCCAAGGACGGTGGCTCCAAGGCAGAGATCGGAGAGATCTGTTTTGCTTAACATCCTCGCCATCGACGGAATCCTTTCTTGCTATAGAATGGTTTTATTCTATCAACTGTTTTAATTTTGTCAACAATTAAAGGGGGGATCACAAGTGCTTTTTTAGAAAATCTTCGCGGACCGGGGTAAAGGTATCGACCAGTCGCGCCGTTGAGGTCAGCAGCTGGATACTATGGGGCCGATTGGGTGGCACGGTGAAGATGTCTCCCGGCCCCAGACGGGTCGTCTCGTTCCCCAGGGCGACATGGATCTCGCCGGAGACCACATAGAAAATCTGTTCATGCGGATGGGAATGGGGCGGATCGGGCCGGGAGGCCGATCCGTCTTGAAAATCGATAACCACCATCATGAGATTGGAGAGATGAGCGAGGTAACGTGTCCGACCTTCCATAATCATTTCCGGTATCACTTCCGAACTCTTCATGGTTCCCATATAACAATTCCTCCGGGATCAGATGACCTCATCATATAAATTGAAGTCTCTTCCTGTCAAGGCAATAAAAAGGCCGGCGAAAAACCACCGGCCTTCAAGATAACAAATCCGTTCTGATGAGCAGTTTCATGTCATGCTCAGGACCAGCGTATCGATCCACAGGTCGAACAATGGGTTGCATGGGGAAACATCCATCTCATGGACCTCACCTCCTTTTCTTAAATTCATTTTAAAGCGAACTCTCTTCCCTGTCAAGGGAGATTTTTCCCGGGGAGATTTTCGCCATTCTTGACAGACTCCTCCCTTTTGGGTATATTCAACTCATCTTAACGGGTCACAAAGCGAGTTCTTATCGACATATATCAACAGCGCCAGGAAACGAGCTCCCATCGCATTCAACAACCGAACGGGTGATTGCAATGTATATCATCATAGCACTCCTCATGGGATTTATACTGGTGTTTGTGGTCTACTACTTTTTGAAAGTGCGTATTTCCTCTGACCTTGATTTCCCGACATCCGTGAAGTTATCTCAGGACGTTGGAAAGCAAAAACGCAAACACCCCAGAACGAACATCAATTGGCCTGTATCGATGGAAACCTCACATGGAACGATCGAAGCAGAAATAAAGAATATCAGTCTTGGCGGAGCCTTTATCTGCTGTCAGCAACCCATGCCCCTCGGGGAGATTTTTCACCTGACGATGACTGGTCCCGATAACGAACCCGTGACAGCTACAGCGGAAGTCGCCTGGTCGAATGTTAATGTCCCGGATGAAAAGGTCATCAACCGGGGAATGGGTGTCCGATTTATCAAGATGTCAGACAGGCATATCCAGTTAGTGCAGAAAATCTTCAAAGAGAGCGACTGATTCTTCCAAATGCCCGGCAAGAAGTAGGATTAGGGATAGCGCCTCAATGAAGAAGGTCCTGCGATCAGATCAAAGTGAGAATCCGGGAATTTTTGTGCACTAACATGCAGGGACAGTCGATCGCCAGGAGAGCAATCGGGGTTCTTCTAATCTTTCCCTTTTTTCTTCAGGAGGTTCAGAAGATCGGACTCCTTGGATGTTCTGGCGTTCGTTTTTCCTGAATCCATCTCCGCCTTCAGTTCCTCCCTCTTCCACTCTTTTTCCTTAATCAGATGTTTCTCGATCCAGTGGTCGAGAGCCTTGATATCGAAGAGAACCCTGTCTCCTATCTTGAGGTAGGGGAGTTTTTTTATGGAGGCCATCCGGTAGATCGTATCGGTGGAAAGGCTGAGGTACTGGCCGGCCTCCTTGGCTGTAATCAGCCTCCGGAGTTCGGGGATTTTCTTCATCCGGTCGTCCAGGCGCTCAAAATACTTTTCCGCCAGGATGTCCGCCAGCATATCCAGAAATGCTTTCACGGGAGGCCGTTCTTCTCGTGCCATCTCTCTCCCTCCCTCAAAATAGGGGCTTCATCTAACGGCAACGGCGACGATGCCCGTAACGTTTATAAAAGGCTACGTCTATCGTGTTTAATCTTTTAATACGTAACCGTTACCGAATGTCAATAAGACCCGACCACGGGACGAAACGCCTGCCTGCCGATAGGCACGGGCTTCGCAGCCTTAACCTTGACCAACGTTTCCAGAGTATTTTCATGATTTGCAGGCGGCGTATTCGCCATGCAACATTTATCTGGTTATTGGTTTATTGGGTCTGTATGAGCATTCCTCCCTGTATCTTTTTCATCATGGCAATATTTTCCGTATGGCCGGTCAGGTGAGCCGTCACTTTGCCCCGGACCGGACGGTTCAGGAGATAGAAATCACCGATCAGGTCCAGAACTTTATGCCGGACAAACTCATCGGAAAACCTCAATTCGGTGTTGACGATCTTCTCATCATCCACCAGGATAAAGTTGTGGAGCCTGCCCCCGCTGCCCAACCCCATCCGTTCAAGCATCTCAATATCCTTGAGAAATCCGAAGGTCCTCGCCGGCGCAATCTGTTCTTTGAAGGTCTCCTCGTTCTCCAATACGAAATCGAAGGTCTGTTTTCCGATAGGGGAGGGGTAATCAAGAAAATAGGAGATCGAAAAAGTCTCGGCCGGTTCTATGACGAGGGCCTTGTTGTTATGGAGCACCTCCAATCTTCGGTCGATCACGATTTCGTTTGCCTTCTCCTCCTGTTCCTCAATGCCCGCTTCCTCGAGAATATTGCAGAACTCCAGGGCAGAACCATCCATGATCGGGATCTCCTCGATCATCTTCACCATGAGATTGGAAATCCGATAGGCATGGAGTACGGCCAGGAGGTGTTCGATCGTCTTGGCAATGGCCCTTCCCCTCTTCAACGAAGTGGCGAATTCCGTTGTCTGGACATAATCGAGATGGGCGGGAACCACTTCATCATACGAGACGCTTCCGAAAAGGATGCCACTCTGAGGGGGAAGAGGTTGAAGAAGAAGCCCTGTCTTCATCCCGGAATGGAGTCCTGTTCCGTAGAGGACCATGCTCTTTTTAATTGTCCGCTGGAGAGCGAGGGGGGATGATTTTTTCCCGGTAGCCTTTTTAGGAAGAGGCGTCCCCGGAAGAGAAGATACAATGGGTGAAGAAACCTCCATTTTTTCAGGAGGGATATCCTGGGGCCGTCCGACTTCCGCCAATTTCTTTTGCCGATCAAGGGCGCGGCGAATGGTCAAAAGGAGGACATCCAGGGAAATGGGTTTTTCAATAAAGTCGAAAGCCCCCAGTTTGACCGCGGCCATGGCGGTGGAGATCGTCGCATGGCCCGAGATCATGATCACCTGGCAATCGGGAACCATTGCCTTGAATCGTTTGAGCGCCTCGATCCCATCCATTCCCGGCATCCAGATATCGAGCAGGATAACATCCGGGGTCTCGTTTTGAAGGGTTCCAATGCCCTCCTCCCCGCTCCTGGCCGAAATGACTCGAAAGCCCTCGTCTCCAAGAACACCCGCAATAGATTGAACCACCCTCTCCTCATCATCCACGATGAGGACCTTCTTCTCCATACCTTCTCCTTTGACCTGCATTCCCATTACCACAATGTTGAAATAGAATCAACAAAATAAAAGATTATCTAATAATGTTCTGCTCCAACCTTCTCCCTCAGAAGGTGATGATCTTCCTCGGAAGAGGCAAAGATGCCCGTATTTCCCAGCCTCACATTCACCAGTCCGACGGCCTTGACCTCGTTATAGGCCGTGATCATCTCCGAAACTTTCGGGGTCCTGTACCGCTTCATTTGGAACTCTGGGAAGAAAGCAAGGACCGTAAAAGGGATCTCGGGATCCACATCAAAAAGCAACCGGGCGATTTTCTTTAATTGGGAAGTCTCCACCAGGTTGGGGATATAGAGTGAAAGAACCTCCAGGACAAAACCTCTTTTTACAATCTCTTCGGGAAGCTTAAGGATGTTCCGGTTGAAACAGCCTGTCAACCATTTATGGTCCGTCCCGTCATAGGCTTTGAGGTCAAGCCAGAAAGAGTCCACCCCCGCCCCCTGGAGGGCATCGAGGTTCTGAGGGGTAAGCCCATACCCATTGGTCTCAATCAGTATTCGCAGGTGAGTCTCCGATTTAATCAGGCGTGAACATTCGACATAAAATTCCGGGCAACAGGTCAGGTCTCCTCCAGTAAAGGCGACAATGTTTCTCGCAGGTCCCCACCCCTGGGGGCTTAAAAAAATATCCTTTTTCTGTATGACCCTGGGGCAAAGGGAAGACCTTTTCCCGTGCATGACGCAGGCCCCGCAACAGCGGCAGGATTCATGGGCATGAAAGGCGGTGGCTCTCTCCCTCGGTTCCCGAATCGTCACCTCCCTCTCATATTCCTTACAGGCCTTCAGCACATCGGCCGCCGACCACCATTCCCCTTGGGCTTTTCTCGTAAAGGTCCAGGAATGGCATTTCCGGCAGGAGAAGTTACACCCCGACTGATAGATGGAAAGGTAGTTCTCCGGGCGGGAGAGATGGGCCGCAGAGATTAAACGGAGCAAGCCCCTGTCCGATTCCTTAAGGGTCGCCTCACAGGCCAGGGCTTTGCCGCCCCCGACTTCGACAAAGCAACTTCCCTGAGGATATCCCTGCTTGATCAAGTTGCATCGCATTTTAAAATACTATCATATGCCGTCTTACCCTTGCAAGTGAGGAGAAGGGTGTGATATAGACAATCAGGAAACGCCCGATAGGGTGTTGGGGCGATAAGAAGATGGGGTGAAAAATGTTTTGAAGAAACAGGAGAACAACATGGAAGAAGGGATCAGACAGGTGGCACAATGGATCATCCATGCCAAGAAAACCGTGATTTTTGCAGGGGCGGGGCTGAGCACGGAGTCGGGGATTCCCGATTTCCGAAGCCCGGGCGGGGTATGGGAAAAATATAATCCTGAAGATTTCTATTTCCAGAATTTTATCGCCAGTGAAGCCTCGAGGGAGAAGTACTGGCGGATGGCCACGGAGATGTATGGGCCGATCAAGAAGGCGCAACCCAACCCGGCCCATCTCGCCATTGCCGAACTGGAGAGAATGGCCAAACTCGACTGCGTCATCACACAGAATATCGACGGCCTCCATCATAAAGCAGGAAATTCCGAAGAAAAAATCATCGAACTCCACGGTACGGCGACGTATGTCACCTGTTTGAACTGTAAAAAGAGATATGATCGCGACGAGATACAGGAACGTCTCCGGAGAGGGGCGAAGGTCCCTTATTGTGATGACTGCGGCGGTCCTCTCAAGCCCGCCACCATTTCCTTCGGCCAGTCCATGCCCGAAAGGGAAACCGAGGAGGCCTATCAGCGTTCTTCGGCATGCGACCTTTTCATCGTCATCGGGTCCTCTCTTGTGGTTCAACCCGCCGCCTCCATGCCGCTGGTTGCCAAAAGGAGCAGAGCGAAACTGGTGATCATCAACCGTGATCCCACCCCCTATGATGAAATGGCGGATCTCGTCATCCATGGTCAGGCCGGCCCGATCATGGCCGGTATTTTAAATGATGTGAAGAAGGATCTTTCATAGCCTTCTTCGGCCTTCTACAAATCCTTCAGATCGGACCCATCCCTGATCATCCAAATCCACGTAATAGACAAAAGGGAGGCGAATCCCGGGCAGAAAAAATCTCACATCCATGAATTCGACTCGATGCCTTCCGTCATTTGAGTCGACAGATTTCACAACGGGAAACCGGGCAAACCAGTAGTAAAACCTGATGCCCTCCGCATTAAGCGCTTTCTTCACCCATGGGGAGTTCGGTAATTTTTCCATGGACCGATAGGGAATACTTCCGGATGCATAATAGAGGCTATTCAATCTTTCGAAGAAGGAGGCATGGGAAGAGGCATCGGCGGGAGTCGCCCTCCCCGCCAGGTCCACAAATCCCTGATAGATCTTATCTCGTGTCTCCACATAGAGAGCCCAGCGAAAAGGGGAGACGGGTTGGGGCAGCGCGGCAATTTGAAGAACCTCCTCGTTCAATTCTTTTGAAAAGGTCCTCGCCTCTCTGAGGGCCTGCCCGTGTTGAAACCAGCAGAAGAGGATATAGGCGGCCAGTGCGAGGAGAGATCCCCGGCAGATCCATTGCGCTCTTCTCTTCAGGAAGAGGCTGGCCAATAACGGGAGAAAGACGATTCCCGAAAAGATCAGATCAATGATGAAGACGAGGTCCCACGAAAACCGGTGTTCGAAGAAAGGGGAGAAGATCATTGTGCCATAAGAAGTGAGGAGGTCCAGTAGGACATGGCTAAGCAGAACAGGGAAACAAATCTTATAAAAACTCCAGAAATGGGGGCGCTTCGATATTATTGTAAAAACCCAGCTGAAGAAAAGGGCATAAAAAGGGATTAAGAGTAAAGAATGGGTGAAGTCCCGGTGATACTGAATGTAGAACTGACGGTTGAAGAGGCCAAGGACAAAATCGGCATCCGGAAGGGCTCCCATGACCAGTCCCGCCACTGTCCCCCAATGTCCAACTTTCTGATCGTCGATGGCTCTGGCAATGACCGCCCCGGTGAGCGTATGAGTGATTGTGTCCATATTTCATTTTAACTTGAAGATGGATCGTAAAACAATCCGGAGAAGTTGGGGGATACAGCATGATGAGTCAGGTGACTCGGTGAACTTTTAGAGATATCTCTTAAACCAGTCCACGGTCAGATCGATGGCCCTCTGCCTGTGGGCCGGCTGTGTGAACCGGTGGTCCGCCTCTCCGATCAGGTGGGCCTCCTTGGGAGAGCCCAGATGGTAAAAGATTCCAAGGGCTTGTTCAACAGGCACCAGTTCATCCTTCTCTCCATGGATGACCAGGCAGTTGGACACCCCGGGCAAGAAGGACAATAGCCGGTGTTTCGTAAGATCATCGAAGAAGGCCTCCGGAGGGAGCGGATAATCATCCTCCTGTTCCTTTGATCCGAGATCGTCCAGGTGAAGAGGGGTCGCCCAGACCACCACAGCCCCAACCGCTCGATCTCTTGAGGCGTTGATTAAGGAGAGGAACCCTCCAAGGCTTGACCCGACCAACCCGATCCGATTTCCCAGGTCCGGACGGGAACGCGTGAACTCGAGTGCCGAACTCAGGTCTGCAAGTTTCTTACTGATCGTATTGTCCTCTTCCAACCCTTCGCTCTCCCCGATTCCCCTGAAATCGAACCGGATCATGGCGATCCCCTCCCCCGACATCCGTTCCCCGAGGGCGACATACTTTTCACTCTCCTTGCTCGAAAGCAGACCATGGGATGCAATGACACACGGAGGTCGCTCTCTGTCAGGAAGATGGAGAACGCCTGATATTTTGCGCCCCTCGCTCTGGAAAGTGACCCTTTCTGTTTTCATTTTCTGTCTCCTTAAAATTGTTGGTGGTTAAACAAATTCCAAGCTTAAAAACTGGATTCCGGATCAAGTCCGGAATGACAAACTTGCATTGATGATTTGTTCATTGTTCATCGTTTATTGTTCAATTTTAATCCCTGCTTCTTTCATCGCATCAAGATACTCTTCTTTCAACTTCTCTTTGGGAATGCCATGGTCGATGAAGTCCCAGGGAAAAACTTCGTCCAGGTCCCTCCTTCGATAGACATAGAAGTCAGCGTTGAGGTCTGTCTCACGGAGGGCCTGTTCCCAGTTCCCCTGATGAGAGTGGGCGGCCATCAATATTTTTCCCACCCTCCGGTCTCCCCTAGAAAGAAGGGCCTGGAGATAGGCCCACTTCGGAAGGTCATGAATCATCCGGAGGTTCTTCTCCGCCCTGATCCCGTTCCGGAGGATCTTCAGTTTCCTCTTCAGTTCGCCGACTTCCTCGAAAGGAACCCACTGAAAGGGAGTGGCCGGCTTGGGCACAAATGGATTGACGCTCAGAATCAGTTTCCAGGTCTTTTTTTCGTTCGCCCGGGTCGAGGCAACCTGATGCTCGATTCTCTTCGAAAGGGAAAGAATCGCCTTCACATCTTCATCGGTTTCGGAAGGAAGTCCGACGAGAAAATAGCTCTTGATCGGAGAAAGGCCGCTTTCAACCAGCGTCCCGATTGCTTTCAAAATCTCATCATCTTTATAAACCTTCTTTAAAACCTTCCGGAGCCTCTCTGAACCCGCTTCAGGAGCAATGGCCGCACCCCGGGCCCCGCTCCTTCTCAAGCACTCGATCAGGGGAGGCGTGATCGCATCGACTCTCAGGGAAGCCAGCGTAACTCTTCCCTCCCGGGAGAGGATCTCCTCGCAGAGCGGAAGAAGGTGGGGATAGTCGGAGATGGCTGCGCCTACAAGGCCGATCCGTCCTTCTTCTAAAAGGGCCTCCCTGGAGAGCGATTCAAGCAGGGAGAGGCTTCGATTTCGAAAGGGATGATAAACAAAACAGGCCGCACAGAACCGGCACCCCCTCGGGCACCCCCTGTTCACCTCCACCAGGGCCATCTCCCTGAACTCCGTATCCGGAGTAAAGAGGTTGGACCGGGTCGGGAATCGGTCGATCTTCGAAATCCATCTCCGTTTTACCTTCCGAGGCATCCCGGGGTCAGTCTCTATCGTTCCAATCCTTCCATCCCCGGCATAGGCGACACGATAAAATTCAGGAACATAGACCCCCTCTATTCCTGCCAGGGTCCTGAGCAGATCTTCCTTCCCCTTCTCTGATTGGCGGCATACGTCAAGGACTTCCTCAATTGCCTCTTCGGCTTCACCGAGGATAAAAAAGTCGAAAAAGTCGCAGAGGGGCTCCGGATTAAGAAAGACGGCTACCCCTCCCCCCACGACCAGGGGCCCCTTCTTGTTGCGAAGGCGGCTCTCTAATGGAATGCGGGCTAAATCGAGGAGGGTCAGAATATTGAGAAAATCGTTCTCAAATGAAACGGAGAAGGCCAACAGGTCGAAGCTCGAAAGGACCTTTTGGGATTCGAGTGAGAAAAGCGGGGTCTTCGTCTTCCGGTATTCGAGAAGATCCTCCGGATCAGGGAGAAAGGCTCTCTCGCAGACCACGTCGTCTTCAGAGTTGAGCCTCTGGTAAACCGTCTGAAATCCGAGGTTGGACATTCCCACATGGTAGGAGTTCGGATAGATCAGGCATATCGAAATTTTCCCTCCCCAGGGTTTTTGAACGGTCCCCCTCTCTTTTTCAAGAATGGTTTTTGACTTCTGAACGAGCTTCCAGGATGTCATGTCTAAGGTTTGGCGTTTAGGGCCTCGGGCTCACGATTAATATAACAAAAAAAAGAGGAATCCCCAATCTCAATCTTTCATCCCCACACCCTACACTCTATCCCCTACACCCTGCTCTATCCACTCGTTCAGTCGGCCTGTTTTCTTAAAAACGTAGGGATGTCGAAACGGTCCTCATCCTCAATCGTGAAATCGGAGGGAGGATCCAGTTTGAGTTCATCGAATCGTTCGCTGGTTTTTACCCTTCTCATAAACGTGGGGATCTCCCGGTTCCCTTCCTTGACGCTGATCCCGAAGGAAGGAAGAATATCCTTGCTGCGTTCCCTAAAACCGGGAATCTGAGGAAATTTCCTGATTTCTCCGGCCAATGGTTTATCCGCTCTTTTTTCCACTGCCTTTCCGAAGCCCGTGGCAATAACCGTGATCCGGATTTCTTCCCTCATGGATGAATCGATCACCATTCCCCAGATGACATTCGCATCTTCATGAGCCTCTTTCTGGATAAGACTGGTGGCCTCATTGATCTCGCTGAGGGTCATATTCTCCCCGCCGGTGATATTGATGAGAAGTCCCCTGGCCCCCTCGATGGAGATATCCTCCAGAAGCGGGCTGGAGATTGCCTTCTGGGCGGCCTCC
Organism: Deltaproteobacteria bacterium; assembly: GCA_020059605.1. Taxonomy (GTDB): domain Bacteria; phylum Desulfobacterota; class BSN033; order BSN033; family UBA1163; genus RBG-16-49-23. Next base: position 10,730 of record JAGVBT010000133.1, on the reverse strand, counting down.
AACGACCGGTTCTCTCCGGAAGCAATTCCCGTTCCCATCATGGCCATTCCGGTCTCGGACATGACTGCCCGGACATCGGCAAAGTCGAGGTTGATGATTCCGCGGCCGACAATGATGTCTGAAATCCCTTTGGCCGCATGGTAGAGGATCTCGTCCGCCTTTTTAAAGGTTTCGAGCAAGGTCATGTTCTTTCCGCTGATGCTCAGGAGTCTTTGATTTGGAATCGTGATCAGGGCATCCGCGGTCATCCTGAGATTGTCCAGGCCTTCCTCGGCCTGTTTCGCCCTCTTCTTCCCCTCAAAGTGAAAGGGTTTGGTGACAATGGCCACCGTGAGGGCCCCCATGTCCCGGGCCACTTCTGCGACGACCGGACCACCGCCCGTGCCGGTCCCGCCACCCAGGCCGGCGGTGATGAAGACCATATCTGCTCCTTTAAGAACTTCTCGGATCATCTCCAAATCTTCCAGGGCCGCCTTCCTCCCGACCTCCGGATTGGCGCCGGCTCCCAGCCCCTTGGTCAGGCCGGCGCCCAACTGCAACTTAATCGGGGCCAAGTTTGCCGCCAGCGCCTGGGCATCGGTATTGGCCGCGATAAATTCGACCCCTGTGAGATGGCTTGAAATCATGGTATTCAGGGCATTGTTCCCTCCTCCTCCAATCCCGATGATCTTGACCTTGGCGGCCATGTTCTTATTCTCGTCGAACTCAATCATATTCCCTCCTTTTTTAAAATTGGAATAGTGAAAAGATGGACCGATGGAAGAATGGAATGATGGAATATTGGGTTTTTCTTATATTTGATCAAGAATATTTTGCCCATTATTCCATTTTTCCAGTATTCCAATATTCCATTAAAAGAATTCTCCAATCCATTCTTTTACTCGCCGGGTGCCTTTGCTGAAAATATTTCCCTCGCCCGCCTTAAACCGGCCCCGGACCGTGTTCCGGCATCCATAAAGGACAAGGCCCACGCCGGTGGCATAGATCGGGCTGTTGACCAGATCGACCAGGCCTCCGATTCCCACAGGGGTGCCCCTCCGGACCGGCAGATTGAAAATCTGCTCGGCCAGATCCGGAATCCCTTCCAGGATGGCGCTTCCTCCTGTCAGGATCACGCCGGAGGCAAGAAGATTTCCATAACCTACCCTCATCAATTCATCGCGAACCTGAGTCAGGATTTCGTCTACCCTGGGCTCAACGATCTCTGCAAGGGTCTGCCTCGAAAGGACGCGGGGTTTTCTCCCGCCCACGCTGGGGACTTCAATCGTTTCATCCTTCCTCACCAGGGAAGTGAGCGCACACCCATACCGGATCTTAATCTTCTCCGCCTCCTCCACCGGCGTACGAAGCCCGACCGAGATATCGTTCGTGATGTGGTTTCCGGCCATCGGGAAGACGGCCGTATGTTTGATTGAACCGCTTGAAAAGACGACCAGGTCCGTTGTGCCCCCGCCGATATCGACGATGGCCGCCCCCAATTCCTTCTCCTCGGGGGTCAGCACGGCTTCGCTCGAACCCAATTGTTCCAGCACGATGCCAGCCACATCGAGACCGGCACGGTTGGCGCATTTGACGATGTTCTGGGCAGAGGTAATAGCGCCGGTAACGATGTGCACTCTTCCTTCCAATCTCACCCCTGACATCCCGACCGGATCCTTGATCCCGTCTTGATCGTCGACGATATACTCCTGAGGGAGGACATGGATGACTTCCCGGTCGATGGGGATGGCCACTGCGCTCGCCGCATCGATGACCCGCTTTACATCCTTCGGTGTGATCTCTTTATTCTTGACCGCAATCACCCCGTGACTGTTGATCCCCTTGATATGTCCTCCCGCGATTCCGGCGTAAACGGAGGTGATATGGCAATCGGCCATCAACTCCGCTTCTTCGACCGCCCTCTTAATCGACTGGACCGTGCTCTCAATATTGACGACCACGCCTTTCCGCAGCCCTTTGGAGGGAAAGGTTCCCAGACCGATGATGTTGACCTGATCGTTGGATGCCTCTCCGACAACCGTGCAGATTTTGGTGGTCCCGATATCCAGTCCGACAATCAGTGAATCCCTCTTGCCCATCTTCTGATCACCTCCTCTCTAATTTGGTCTGCGAGGAAATTTTTTTGACCACCATTCTCTTCAGGTCGCTGCAATCGATCGACTCTGCCGCAACCCCCCTTTTCTGAAGATCCGACCAGACGAGGGACAATCTCCTCAATTTCTCTCCGAAGGAATCCCATCCCATTCTGACCTCCACCCCTTCGGCCTGCGTGAAACAACGGATCCCGAAGGCCTTCTCCATCCGGACCTCCGAAATCTCCTCCATGGGGGGAATCTTCTTCTGATCGACGATCCTTAACAATTCGAGGGCTTTGTTGATGAGATGTTTTGCCGCGGCGGGGTCTTTATCAAATGCCCCCCGGTTTAAACCGGTGAGAAAAGGAAAGTCGTATCCATCCCGGTCTCCCACCTTTGAAAAGATAACCCCTTTCGAATCAATATAATACGGCTCGTCCAGTTGAAGAATGGCCATGGGTCTTCGTTCCTCGATTTGAATTCGAACCCGATCTGGGAAAATCTTCCTGACCCTCACGATCTCAACCCAGGGATGAGCCTCTACCCTGCCGGTAACCTCCTTGAGGGAAAGGGTGAAGAGATTCGGCGCTCCCTCAATCCCGGCGAGCGAGAGAATGGTCTTCTCCGGAATTCTCCGGCACCCCTCTATCTCCACCTTCTTTGCCTCAAAGAAAGGGTCCTCCAGAAGGCGGGCATACAATTGATGGCCCGCGAAGGAGAGGAGAATGAGAAAGAGGATGTAAGAGGCCGCCCGGATCGTCCTTCGAAGGACCTCCTGAAATCGTTCTCCCCCTTTCTCTTCTCTCTGTCTCTCCGGCCTGAAAAATTTTTTCTGGCTCATAATCTTTCTATGAAAGTGAAGGGTCTTTCCTTCTGCGGTTGCTATTCATGGTAAATTCCAACCACCAAATTCCAATCTCCCAATCATATCCAATCACCAATGTCCAAATCACCAAAGTCCCTTTTCGTAATATAGAGGGAAGGGGTTATTCTGGTTATTGGGTTATTGGTGCTTGGTGTTTGCTGGTTCATGTTCAACTTTCTATTTTTAATGAGGCTCCTAACAGAATTCGCTCCGCCAGTTCCCCGAAAGAGATGCCGGCAAACTCCGCTGCCTTGGGCAGGAGACTCGTTTCGGTCATCCCCGGCATCGTATTCACATCGATGACAAAAGGACTCCCCTCCTCATCCGTCATCAGATCGACTCTGCCGCAACCCGAGCAGCCAAGGGCCTGGTAAGCCCTGAGGCTGATCTCCTGGGAAGCGAGATACTTTTCTCTCGGAATCCGTGCCGGGAGGATATACTCCGTCTCCCCTTTCGTATATTTCGAACGGTAATCATAGAACCCGCTCTTGGGAGCAATCTCGATGATGGGGAGGGCGATGTCATTCAGAATGCCCACCGTGATCTCTTTTCCCTTGATGAACGTCTCAACCAGGATTTCCTCATCGTATCTCCCGGCTTCCTTCAGGGCTCCTTGAAGATCTTCCTCCTTTTTTACAATGGAGATTCCGATGGTCGATCCTTCCCTGGCCGGCTTAACCACAAGCGGAAGAGGCAGGGAAATCTTTTTCGCTCCCCCTCTCTCAATCTCCTCGCGCCTAAGATGCTCGGAGGGGGGCGTCGGAATTCCCTCGAGGAGTAAAATCTTCTTCGCCATGATCTTGTGAAGGCAGAGGGCGCTTGCCAGAACACCTGAGCCGGTATATGGGATTCCCATCAACTCCAGCATCCCCTGAATCGTTCCATCCTCTCCGTACCTCCCGTGCAGGGCCACAAAAGCCACTTCAATCTTCTTTTTGATCAACTTTCCCGCAATGTCACGGTCCACATCGATGGGACACGCCTCATACCCTTTTTCAACAAGGGCCTTGCACAGGGCCTTTCCTGTCCGGAGAGAAATCTCCCTCTCCCGGGAGAGGCCTCCCATCAGAACGCCGATCTTCTTTTTTTTAAAAGATGAATCCTTCATTTATCCTGCAACCTTCGTGTCGGAATTCCCGTTAGGCTTCACCCACCACCTTAACTTCCCTCTGCAGGGAGATCCCCTTCTCCTCGTAAACTCTTTTCTCCACCCGCTCGATGAGGCCGAGAACATCTTCTGCGGTCGCTTTTCCGAGGTTGATGATAAAATTGGCATGGCGGTCCGACACACACGCCCCCCCCATGCGGAGGCCTTTCAAACCGATTTCATCAATCCACTTTCCCGCCGGTCCTTCTCCAGGGTTCTTGAAGATGGAACCCGCGCTCGGATAATCGAGAGGTTGTGTTCTCCTTCTCATCTCCGAAAAGGACTTTACCCGTTCCAGGATCTCCTCCCGTCTTCCCTTCCTCAGCCGGAAGCTTCCCTTCAGGATGATCCAGGAGGGCGGCAATGTAAGACTCCGGTAAGCGAACCGTAGTCGCGACCGCGGTTTTTCCACGATCTCTCCATCCTCTTTCATCAGGGTGACCGAATGGGTGACATCCTTTAACTCCGCCCCCCATGCGCCCGCATTCATGGCCAGTCCGCCCCCCACGGTCCCGGGAATTCCGGCGAAAGGCTCCAGTCCGGTGAGTTCTTTCTGAACCGAGAAATGAATCAGCCTCTGCAGCAAACCGCCGGCTTCGGCCTCCAGAAGCTCCCCATCGATCCGGACCCTTTTCATCCCCTGTGTCAGGCTGATCACCCACCCCCGGATGCCCCTGTCCCTCACGATAAGGTTCGTCCCTCTTCCTAAGATAAAGAGCGGAATCCCCTTTTTTCGGCCATGCCGGACTATCTTTTTTAGCTCATCCAAATTTTTCGGAAAGAGGAGGCACTCCGCAGGCCCTCCCACGTGAATGGAAGTGTATCGTTTCATCGACGCATCGAAGAGTACCCTCCCCTCGACCAAACCCTTGGTCTCTTTCTTATAATCTTTTTTCATCCGCTTGACGTATCGAGTGAGGATTCATTCGTCTATTCGTCATTCGCCAGCCCGTCGAACGGTCAAAGGCTATAAGACGGTTAAACGATGCGACGATTCTCTCCGAACTCCGAACTCATCCCTCCGAACGATTCACAGTCGTTTCAGAAGCTCTTCTCCCGCCTGCCAGATATCTCCCGCGCCCAGGGTGATCACCATATCCCCGGGAACGGCGATCCGGAGAAGATGGTCGGCGATATCCCTCTTGTCCGGAATAAAAGTCACGTCTTTATGGCCATACTCCCGGATCCCTTCGAAGAGAGCTTGCGCCCCCACCCCTTCCATCCGCTCCTCTCCGGCCGGGTAGATATCCGTGAGGATAAGAAGATCGGCGTCATAGAAGGCGGTCAGAAAATCCTGAAAGAGGGCCTGCGTCCGGGAGTAGCGATGGGGTTGAAAGACGGCGATGATCCTTCTCTTCCATCCTGCCCTCCCCGCCTTCAACGTGGCGATGATCTCAACAGGGTGATGTCCATAGTCATCCACGACAAGGATTCCCCCTTTTTCCCCCTTGATCTGGAATCGCCTCTGGATCCCGCTGAAATCCCTCAGGGTCTCCTGAACGACCTGGAACGAAATGTCCAGTTCAAAGGCAGTGGCCACGGTGGCCAGCGCATTGTAGACATTATGAAGGCCGGGCATCCGGATCCCTAATCTTCCGATCTTCTTTCGCTGATGAAACACGTCGAAGGAAGTGAAGAGTCCGTCAAATTCGATCTCCTCGGCATGGAAATCGGCCTGGGTCGTCAATCCGTAAGTGGCGAACCGTTTCTTCAGCTTCGGCAGGAGGCTCTGGATGTTGGGATGATCCAGGCAGAGCACGGCCAGTCCGAAGAAGGGGATCTTCTCGAGAAAATGGAGGAAGGCGTCCTTGATCTCTTCCATCCCTTTATAGTAGTCGAGATGCTCCGGGTCGATGTTGGTCACGACGGCGATGGTGGGCATCAGCTTGAGAAAGGACCCATCGCTCTCATCGGCCTCGGCCACTAAAAACTCTCCCTGCCCTAACTTGGCGTTGCTCCCGATGCTATTGAGCCTTCCTCCGATGACCACCGTTGGATCGAGCCCGGCCGCGCCCAGGACCGTCGCAATCAGGGAGGTCGTCGTCGTCTTCCCATGGGTTCCCGCAATGGCGACGCCCACCTTCATCCGCATCAATTCGGCCAGCATCTCCGCCCTCGGAATGATGGGGATGAGTCTCTCCTCGGCGATCCGGATTTCCGGGTTGTTCGGACGAACCGCGGAGGAAACGACGACGACGTCTGCCTCCTTCACATTCTCCCCCCGGTGGCCATAATGAATTTCGCATCCCAGGGTATGGAGCCTCCGGGTCACTTCCGTCTCCTTGATGTCGGAACCGCTGATCCGGTAACCCAGATTGAGCAGGACCTCTGCGATCCCGCTCATCCCGATGCCCCCGATCCCGACGAAATGAATGCTCTTGATCTTCCCTTTTCGATACATAATTCTTTAAATAACCGTAACACTTTAGCGGTTTGAAAATCTTTGTAAAATCCCTCCCCACCTCCCTTTGCTAAAGGGAGGAGATAGGGATTTCCCCCTTTGGCAAAGGGGGATTAAGGGGGATTTTATGATAATTCTTTTTGTCAATTGACTCATGAAACTCATCTTTTCAAAAAGCTAAATTGATACAAATAACCAAATCACAAATTCTAAATCCCAAATAATATCCAATCACAAAATTCCAATAACCAAATGTTCGGCCGGCATCCACCATTCCCGTTTCATCCTCTGACCAATTCATAGCAGTGATCCACGATCTCTTCGGCGGCCTTCGGTCGGCCTATTTTTCGGATCGCCTCCTCCATCTTCTCCCTCTTTTCCGGATGATGATAGAGATCGAGAATGACCCGGGAGAGGGATGAACCATTGAGGCCTTCATCCCGGATCATCTTCGCCGCTCCGTGATCAACCAACTGCTGCGCATTGATCAACTGGTGTTGATGCGCCGCATGAGGGTAAGGGATGAGAACGGCCGCCTTTGCGCAAACGGCCAGTTCGGCCACCGTGCTTGCCCCGGACCGGCAGATCACCAGATCGGCCCTCCGGTAACAGCGAGCCATCTCGTCAATAAAAGGAAGCACCTCCGCTTCGAATCCCCTTTCTTCATAACCTCTTGACACGGGATTGAAATCCTCTTTTCCTGTCTGATGGATGAACGTGAAGTTCGATCCTCTCTCCTGGAGCAAATCAAGAGCTTCCATCACAGCCGCATTGATCCGGTGCGCGCCTGCGCTCCCCCCGAAGATGAGAAGGGTGAACCGGGATCCCCTTTCCCGTGAGGAGGCGGAAGCCGCGATCTCTTTTCGAACCGGGTTTCCGGTGAGAACTGTTTTCGGGGCGGGGAAGTATCGCTGCGCCCCTTCGAAAGAGACAAAGATTCGTTGGCTGACCGCTTTCAGGAACCGGTTGGTCATTCCAGGAATCACATTTTGCTCGTGGATGACCCTCTTCGTCCCGAGAAGAAAGGCCGCCAGGACTCCCGGCCCGGAGGCATATCCGCCTACCCCTACCACGATCTGGGGGCGAAACTCTTTCAGAACGGCCAAAGCCTCGGCAATAGCCTTTGGAAGAGCCCAGAGGGCTCTTAATTTTCCCGTAAAAGATCTTCCTTTGATCGGCATGGCATGGATCATTTTCAGAGGAAATCTTCCTCCGGCCAGCACCCTGGCCTCAATCCCGCGCTCCGTCCCGATGAAGAGGACTTTATTTCCCGTCTCCCTTTCCATAAAAGCCTCGGCAATAGCCATGCCTGGGAAGAGGTGGCCTCCTGTGCCCCCCCCTGCAATCACACATTTCATCGACGTTCCGCATGGGTTGAAAGGTGAAGAAGTATCCCCAACCCGATGAAATTAGCAATTAATGAGGTCCCTCCGTAACTGACAAAAGGAAGGGTCAGCCCTTTGGTCGGAAGCAGCCCCAGAACCACCCCCATATTGATGACCGCCTGGAGAGAAATCATGAGCGTGATCCCCAATGCCAGATAGGAACCAAACCTGTCCGGAATGGAAATCCCGATCTGGATTCCCCTGAAGGCCAGAATAAAGAAGAGAAGGACCACGATCATCGCCCCCACCAATCCCAGTTCTTCCCCGATGATGGAAAAAATGAAGTCCGTGTGGGGGGCCGGAAGGAAGAAAAGTTTCTGCCTCCCTTCCCCTAATCCCAATCCGAAGAGGCCCCCCGAGCCGAAGGAGAGAAACGACTGGATGATCTGGAAGCTGGTCCCGGTGGGATCTTCCCAGGGGCGAATGAAGCCCATCAATCTTTTATAACGATATTCCGCACTCATCAGAAAATAGGCGGCCACCGGAGCGGCCAGCACGAAGGCGCTGGCGATATAGATCACTCTCGCACCGCTGATGAAGAGAAGGAGAAAGACCATGACCGTCAGAAACAGGGCCGCCCCGAAGTCGGGTTCCTTCAACACGAGGCCGATGACAAGGCCGGAGAGGAGCATCGTCGGTAGAAAACCAAAAGAGAAGCTCCGTATCTTCTCCTCCTTTTTGGTTAAAAAATAAGCCAGGAAGATGATCAGGCCCAATTTGGCAAATTCCGATGGCTGGAAGGTGAATCCGCCAATCTTTAACCAGCGCATCGATCCGCCTGCCCGGTGGCCAATGCCCGGGATCAATACGGCAAGAAGCAGGAGAACGGAGAGAATAAAAATCGGATAAGCAAACCGTCTCAGTGTTTCGTAAGGAAAGAACATCATGATGATCATCAATAAAAACCCGACCCCCGCATAAAGGGCCTGCCTTTTCAGAAAGTGATAGGGATCGCCGAACCGGTCCCCGGCAATGATAGCGCTCGTGCTATAGACCATCACGATCCCGATCCCCACCAGGGCCAGGGCCACAACCAACACGATAAAATCAAACTTCCCTCTTGTTTTCACCCTGGTTACCTAACCTGGCTAAGCCAGAACCAAATAGGCTTAAGCGTTGAAAAAATTCGAAATCCGAATATCGGGCCAGGCGTCCGTATGGGACCAATCCGAAACAAATTCGAATTTCCAAAATTCAAATTCTTGAAAGTTTTTTTTGTTTTGAACATTTGAAATTTAGTCATTTAATGTCGTTTCGAATGGATCCCTGCTGGGAAGCCTCGCCCGGATTTCGTGCTTCGAATTTGGTGTTTAATCTCTGCACCACTTCCTTGAAAACCTTTCCCCTCTCCTGGTAATCCTTAAACATATCGAAGCTTGAACAGGCGGGTGAAAGGAGGACCACCTCCCCTTGCTTCGCCGACCGGTGAGCCAGAAGGACCGCCTCCTCCAGCGATCCTGCCATGACCGTATCGGTCAACGGCCCCAACTCCCGGACCATTCTCTCCTTTGCCTCGCCGATGAGGATCATCCGCCTGACACGGCTTCTGACCCACTCCCTGAGGGGAAGGAGGTCTGTATGCTTATCCTTCCCGCCCGCAATCAGGATGACGGGTCCCTCAAAGCTCTGGAGCGACTTGACTACGGAACCCACATTCGTCCCCTTGGAATCGTTATAATAACGGACCCCCCCAACCTCCCGGACAAATTCGAGACGATGCTCCAGTCCTTTGAACCGGTGAAGCACTCTTTCGACGGTCTCCTTCGAACTGCCGAAGAGCCTCGCCGCAATGATCGCAGCCATCATGTTCTCCACATTGTGGATCCCTTGCAGGGGCAACCGACTCAAAGAATAAGCTTCTTCGGCGCCGTTTAATCTCAGGAGGATGCTTTCTCCGTTGGAAAAGGCCCCTTCTTCGACCCTCTCCTTCAGGCTGAAAAAGAACTTCTTTGCCCTAACCTTTCCCTCATGCCTCATCACAACGGGGTCATCCCGGTTGAGGATGGCCGTATCCCCCATTCCCTGGTTTTTAAAAATCCTGAGCTTTGCCCCGATATAGTCCTCGTATCTCGGATAACGGTCGAGATGATCTTCGGTGATATTGAGGAGGATCGAGCACCCGGGCCGGAATTCCCTGATCCCTTCCAACTGAAAACTGGAAACCTCGACCACCAGCGTCTCCCACCGGTCTTTTCCCTCCACGAAGAGGATCAGAGGCTCTCCCACATTGCCGCAGATCCCAACCCTCTTCCCCTCATCTTTCAGCATTTCTCCGATGAGCAGCGTCGTCGTCGTCTTTCCATTGGTGCCGGTGACCGCAATGATGGGAATGCGGATGAAATGGTAAGCCAGCTCCACTTCGCTGATCACCTGGACTCCCTTTGCCAGGGCCTTCCGGACCGGTTCAAGGGCCGGATTGACTCCGGGGCTGAGGACAATGAGGTCTTGGCGGAGAAAGTTCTCCGCCGTATGACCGCCCCATTCCATTGAAACGGACATCCTCCTTAATTCCTGCAGAACTTCTTTCATCTCTTCTTCGGGCCTGGACTCCGAAGCGCTGACAATCGACCCTTTTTCCTTCAGGAACTCCAACGTCGCCATCCCTGTCCTGGCCAATCCCACCACTAAAACTTTTTTGCCGTGAAGATCCATAACGTCTCAATGAAAAATGCAAAATGTAAATTGAAAAATGCTAATTTTTAATCCCAATTTTGATGGTCTCGTAAAAAGTCAAAAAACAGAAACAATGTCATGCTGAACTTGTTTCAGCATCCAACAGTTTCAAGAACTTACGAGACCCTGAAACGAGTTCAGACCTTATGATTGAAAAGGGTTGTTCGAAAGTTACGTGATGATC
>JAGVBT010000135.1 GCA_020059605.1 Deltaproteobacteria bacterium | reverse complement strand
GATTTTATACAAACAACGATTTCCCATCACATAGAAGACCCGCATTTTAAATCTTTGCCTGCCTGCCGGCGGGCAGGGAGCCTGACTGCCTCTCCCCCTATGCCTGCTATTACGACACAGCCTCAAGGAAGTCGGGGGCCGGACAGAATGGCTGATGCCAAACCTTAACATTGAATAGATAAAATCATTGGGAAGAGGTTCGTCAGATGCCTTTGTCTTGTGAAGAATATCGCTGCCAACAGCAACTGCTTGTATTGAAGAAACGTTTGGTTGAAGAGAAACTGAAACCAGAGGAGCAGGAAGAGATGGAAAGGCTGGTTCAGGAGCTGGAGAGAAGATTAAAAATGTGACGCCTCAGGCGTGGGTTCCCAACGAAAGCACAGTAGTCTTTTAATGGGATTCGGTAAATGTGATGACCACGATTTCGGGAACTGTATCGATGCGCATGGGAGGGCCCCAGGTCCCGACCCCGCTGGAGGTATATACGATAAGGTCCCCAAATCGTTTCAGTCCGTAGTCGTAACCCTTATAGATCCACGATGTGATCAAACGGAAGAAAAGGACCTGTCCCCGGTGTGTATGTCCTGAAATCTGGGCGGAGATCCCATGGTCCGCAGCAATCTCCAGATCGTAAGGAGCATGCCTTAAGAGGATGCTGGGTTTCCGGGGGTCAATCTCCATCCTCCGAAGAATTGCTCTAAACTGCTCCTGATTTTTAGAATCCCTGTAACCAACACCGATGATCTGAAGCCCGTCAATCTCCACTTTTTCATTTTCCAACACGCGTATGCCTGCGCCTCGGACAGCCCGGAGGTATGGGGCATTGTCATAAAATTCTTCGTGATTTCCGGTGATGAAATAGGAGCCGTGAGAGGGGGAAAGCCCCGATAGGGGCTCGACCATGTGATTCAGGTCCATCGCCTCTCCCCCATCAAAGAGGTCGCCTCCGATAAAGACGATGTCCGGGCGGAGATTCTGGATTCTGTCCGTAAGGTGTTGAGCAAACCGGTGATTTCTCACCTGACCTAAATGGATGTCGCTGATCCAGACAGCGGTCTTGTCTTCCCAGGCGCCGGGCAGATTGGGAAGCGGGAGGGTTACTGTTTTAATACGGATGATCCCGGCATTCAGGATTCCGTAAAGGCTTGCCAGGAGAGCGATGCCGATCAGGATGATGATTAACATTCTTCGATCTAAAGAAAAGTGGAAGAGTCTCGTTAGGCCATAAACGATCCAGGAAAGGATGGAGGCAAGAAGGAGCAGGTAGAAGATTCCCAGCCACGATACGGAGGCGGTGTAAAGGTTTCGCACAAAAAAGTTTGAGTAATGGAAGGAGAGAAAAGACGAGGCGACGAGACTGAGGGACAACCCCCCTATGGCAGCCCGCAGGGCCCAGAGCTTCACCGGATAAGCCACTCCGAAGAAGGGAACCAGGGTTTTATACAAAAACCAGTGTCCAAGGAAGAGGATGGATTGGACGGTGCCGATGAAGAGGACGAAGCGCATGGTTATCCGATTATTGTAATGGATAACCTCACGGTTTGCCAGCATTTAAAGCTAAGCATAATGTCATGTTCCAGCCGGTTTGACTTCCACGGTATTGTCATAGAAGGTGCTTCCATTGGCCCGGTCAGTTAATCGCTGGGAGGTCAGGGCATTGACGGAGCGGGGTCCCGGAGAGTGCTCCAGCCACCAGATTCCCTCTGCCACCGCAACGCCCTGCGGAACCTCGGCGGTGATTCGAAGAATAAAAGGGACCTCGCCTAACTGATTGAAGGCAATCACAGCGGTTCCTTCACGAAGGCCTTTAGCTCCTGCATCCTCAGGATTCATCTTGAGGAAGACGCCTCTCTCCTTCCTCCGGAGATCGTCTCGTTCGCGAAAAGAGGAGTTCAAAGCGTGAAAACTCGGAGCTGTCATTAAACGGAAGAACTCGCCGCCGCCATAAGGGGGAATGTAGAGGGGAAGGGGATGGGGTTCCTCCGGATTGAGGATTTCAATCTTTCCCGAAGGCGTACGAAAGTTGGCCCGAGCATCTGGCGGAAGAGGAATTTCGACAGCCTTCCCGATCTCAAAGGCTTTCCGGTCGATGTCCTCCCTCATCGGATTGGGGAGAGACAGAAGATGGTCAATCAGGTCATTGGCCGTTTGATGGAAAAAAGATTCTTCAAAGCCCATGGCCCCGGCGAGAAGGCCGAAGACCTCCCAGTTCGATTTGCTTTCGCCAACGGGCGGGATGACCGCCCTGCCTTGCTGAATGCAGTAGCTGCCATAGGAACGATAAAGGTCGTCGTGCTCGAGAGACGATGTGGCAGGAAGCACAATATCCGCATAACGGGCCGTATCGGTGAGAAATCGCTCGTGAACCACGGCAAAGAGGTCTTCTCTTGCAAGGCCCTTTAAGACCTGGTTCTGATCCGGAGCGACCGAGGCAGGGTTGGAGCTATAAACATAAAGGCTTTGAATGGGAGGGGCCTGGATCTTATTTAAGGCCCAACCGATCTGATTCATATTGACGAGACGGGTTTTCTCCGCCATGAAGTCTTCTCTCAGAATATCTTCCATGGCAAAGGCTTCTCCCGTATTCGTAGCGGTAAAACATCCGGCGCCTTTATTTTTATAGGCCCCCACAAGCGCAGGCAGGCAGACGATCGTACGAATTGTCATGGCCCCGTTTCCGTAACGGGAAAGACCGCTTCCCAGGCGGAGGAAGGGTCTCTCTGCCCTGCCATAGGCTTTGGCCATCGATTCAAGAGTCTCAGGCGAGAGGCCTGTAATCCCGCTCACTTTTTCCGGTGGAAAGTCCGGAAGGGTTTTCTCCTTTAACTCTTCAAAACCCTGCACATGAGCGGCCAGAAAATCATTGTCAATCAAACCGTACTGGACCAGAAGATGCATCAGGCCCAGGGCGAGCGCGCCGTCGCTTCCAGGCCGGACAATATAGGTTTGATCGACAACGGAAGAGGTAAGGGTCCGGTACGTATCGATTAACCAGACCGAAGCCCCCTTTCTTCTCGCTTTCTTCACGCCATGGAGAAAGTGAATGTTGGTTGCAACAGCATTGATTCCCCATAAGATGACAAGATCGCTCTCTGCTGCCTCATCAGGATGGGGAGCCGGAGTGCTCCCCATCACCGCCTTCCAGCCGGCCTCCTTGGCTGGGGAACATATCGTACGTTCAAGGCGTGATGCCCCCAGGCGGAAGAAGAAAGGATGCCCTGCATTTCTCTGGATCAGTCCCATGGTCCCGGCATAAGAGTATGGGAGAACGGCCTGTGCTCCAGAGCGGGTGATGATTTCCTGCCATCGTCCGGCAACCCGGTCAATGGCTTCTTCCCAGGAGATGGGTCGAAACTGGCCCGAGCCTTTTTCTCCAGTCCGGAGCAGGGGGCCCGTAAGACGGAGCGGGGAGTGGACCGTATCGTGGTAGCGATTCATTTTGGTGCAGAGAGTGCCCCTCGTAAAGGGATGGTCCGGATCGCCTGAAACCTTGACCGCTTTTCCATCCACGACTTCCACAAGAAGGCCGCATGCATCCGGGCAATCGTAAGGACAGACCGATCTTTTAATTTTTCTCGTCAAAAAAAACCTCCATTATAAGCGGACCAGGTTTGCGGCATAGGTCAGTCCTGCCCCGAAACCGACAAAAATAACCAGGTCTCCTCTCTTTAGCTTTCCGGAACGGAGGGAGAGATCCAGGGCGAGGGGGATGGAAGCGCAGGAATTATTTCCGTACTGTTCGATGGTCACAATCATCTTGTTCTTTGCCTCACCGTCAGGAAGCTCCAGCCGTGATTCGAGTTCCTCGGCAGCCCCCATGATGATCCGCGCATTCGCCTGATGGGGAATGATTTTGGTAACCTGCTCGAACAGGGCGCGGAGCTCCTTTTTTCCGGCCGTCCCGGAAGGGTCAAGGACATGAAAACAGCTTTCGACCATCGCCCTTTTGGCAAAGGTATAAACCTTTCTCCCCTCCATCTTGATATATCCATTCCCAACCCCGTCCTTCTTGGAAAGGATGAGAAGGTCACGGGATCTGGCATTTCCTCCGAGATGGGAACGAATGATCCCTTCCTCTGTCGCCTTTTTCAGGATAAGAGCGCCGGCGCCATCCCCGAAGAGAACGCAGGTATTGCGGTCTTCATAATCGGTGATCGCTGAAAGCTTATCTGTTCCGATCACCGCAACCGTCCCATATTGCCCGCCCTTAATAAACATTTCACCCACTGAAAGGGCGTAATTGAACCCCGTGCACCCCGCCTGGATATCCAGGAAGGGCAGGTCTTTGCGGAGATCCAGTAAGTTCGCAATATGGCCTGAGGCTGAGGGCCAGACCGGCTCCGTCGTGTTGGTGCCCACCACCAGCGATTCGATTTCCTCGCGCCTGATCCCTGCGTTTTCAATCGCCCGTTCGAGCGCGATCCCGCCCATGGTCACATTGGTCTCTTCCCCGCTTGCAATCCTTCTCTCCCGGATGCCTGTTCTTTCTATGATCCATCTATCACTGGTATCCACCATTTCTCCCAGATGATAGTTCGTCAGGACCCTCTCGGGGACATAGGAACCCGTACCCATGATGCTGACATGATACATAAGAAGCCCCTCGTAAAACCGAAAACAGGAGAGCGTTTCCAGCTACCTCAATGCCCCCGAAAAATCCGGGGTCTTCCATGCTTTTGGTGGCAACACGATAAAATCCTCAGGAGATTCCCCCCACCTCTCTCTGCATCATTTTTACTTCTAACATACTTCCATTCTCCTGTAAATTGACCAGAAAGTCTTTAGTGGTTTTTGCTTGACATAAAATTCCGTACCTCGTATATTCGACATAGCCGGTCCGGTGAGAAATCAATTTATAAGAAAGGAGGAATAGGGGATGAAAAAAGTTAAATGGATTGTGGGTGCACTCGTATGGACGCTTCTTGCGGCTGGTCCTATGGCTGCTGCAGGGACCCTTGACGAAGTCCGTGCAAAAGGGGTTGTTGTCGTGGGCGTGAACCCAGGGGTGGCTGGGTTCAGCATGCCCGATGAAAAGGGGGTGTGGAAAGGCCTTGACGTGGATACGGCCAAAGCGGTTGCTGCCGCTGTGTTGGGCGACGCCAACAAGGTGAAATATGTCGCCCTTACAGCCGTCCAGCGCCTCCCGGCTCTACAATCGAAGGAGGTGGATGTCCTGTGCCGTAATACCACCATCACGTTGACCCGTGAAACCGTCAACGGCCTCAATTTTGTTCATCCGAATTATTATGACGGCCAGGGATTTCTGATCCATAAGAAGATGGGTGTAAAAAACGCCAAACAATTGAGAGGCGCCACCGTTTGCACCCTTCCCGGAACAACCACCGAGATGAATGCGGCGGATTACTTCCGGAAAAATGGGATGCCATGGAAACCGGTCGTCATCGAGAGCAACGCCGAGCTGAATAAGGCTTTTTTTGCGGGCCGCTGCGACGCCCTGACTTCGGATGCCTCCCAGCTGGCAGCCGTCCGCTCCGTAGCGCCCAACCCCGATGATTACATTCTTTTACCCGAGATCATCTCCAAGGAGCCCCTGGCCCCGGTGGTCCGTCATGGGGACGATCAATGGTACGATATCGTCAACTGGGTAGTGATGGCGCTCATCGAGGCGGAGGAGCTGGGCATCACGTCTAAAAATGTTGATGAAATGTTAAAGAGCACAGATCCGCAGATTCAGCGTTTCCTGGGGGTCACCCCGGGATTGGGCAAGGCGCTCGGTCTCGATGAGAAGTGGGCCTTCAATATTGTCAAGCAGGTGGGTAATTACGGTGAAGTCTTTGATCGCAACGTCGGTCCGAAAACGCCCCTGAAGCTTGAACGAGGTCTGAACGACCTCTGGACAAGGGGCGGGCTGATGTATTCGTTTCCATTCAGATAAACCGCTGCAGGGCGCTCTTTCAATAGGGCGCCCTTTTTTAAATCACGGTAAAACATTAGACGACCGTCCGAAAGCATAAGGGCTTCCTTTTGGGAACGGCCATCACATTTCTCAACAGGAATCAACCGGTCATTTAAAAGAAGGTGAAAGGTTTTCAGGAAACCGCTTCGTCGGAAAAGACACCCTTCTGGCTTGACCCCAGGAAAAGGGCCATCCTGTTTCAACTGATGACCTTTGCGGTGGTGGGGTTGCTGGCCTACTATCTAACTTCCAACACCCTGATCAACCTCAAAAAACAAAGCATTGCCACGGGGTTTGGGTTCCTCCAAAAAGAGTCCGCCTTTGAGATCGGCGAATCCCTGATCCCCTATTCGGCGGCCAATACTTATGCACGCGCCCTTTTGGTTGGTGCCCTTAATACCATCAAGGTCGCTTTCATAGGTGTCGTGATCACCATTATCCTGGGTACAATTATCGGAGTCGCAAGGCTTTCCACCAACTGGCTTCTGTCAAAGCTGGCAGCCATCTACATCGAAGTCATGCAGGATATCCCTATCCTTCTGCAGTTATTTTTCTGGTATGCCATCTTTTATGAAACCCTTCCCTCTCCGCGGGAAGCCATCAGCCCCGGCGCAGGGATTTTCCTGTCTAACCGCGGAGTGGCATTTACCGTTCCCCAGGCGCATCCCGCCCATCTTTATATGTTTCTCGCCCTAATGAGCGGATGTGTCATTGTTTATCTCATTCGACGCTGGGCCAGAAAACGACAGGAAAGAACGGGAAAAATTTTTCCTGCCTTTCGTGTCGGCATAGCAATTATTTTCGGCCTGCCTTTTCTGACCTGGTTAGCCTTCGGCGCTCCCCTGGGGATGAATGTCCCCAAACTCGGGGGCTTTAACTTTGAGGGCGGTTTGACGGTAAGTCCCGAGTTCATAGCTCTCCTCCTTGGCCTCGTCCTCTATACGGCCGCTTTTGTTGCCGAGGTGGTTCGTGCAGGAATCCAGTCAGTCAGCAAAGGCCAAAGAGAGGCGGCCATGTCCATCGGTCTCAGGCCAGTTCCCGTCTTAAATCTGGTGATCTTACCCCAAGCCCTCAGGGTCATTGTTCCGCCCTTGACCAGCCAGATGCTCAACCTGACCAAGAACAGTTCTCTGGCCGTCGCTATCGGGTACCCGGATTTTGTCTCCGTGGCCAATACGACCATCAATCAAACGGGACAGTCTATAGAGGGAGTCGCCATCATCATGACGGTGTATCTCTTTTTCAGTCTGTCCACATCGGCCTTTATGAACTGGTATAACAAGAGAGTTGCCCTTGTAGAGAGATGAGATGAAACAAGCAGTCCCGGCAGGGGAATTAAAACCCCCAGTAACCCACATTGGCATCATCGGCTGGACGAAGACGAACCTGTTTGACGGGGTGTTCAACTCCATCCTTACCCTCGTGACCCTCTTCTTTCTTTGGAAAGTCGTTCCTCCGCTGTTCCGCTGGGCATTCCTCGACAGCGCCTGGCATACCACCGGCCAGGCCTGCAGAGAGGCGGCGGGGGCCTGCTGGTCGATCATTTCAATAAACTATCGTTTTATTCTCTTCGGCTTCTATCCGTATGAAGAGCAATGGCGTCCTTTACTTGCGATGTTGATCCTTTTCGGTCTTCTCTTTTACAGCAGGAATAGGGAGCATTGGAAAAAATCGCTGGCCTATGCCTGGATCATCGGGCTTTTCACGATGGGCCTCCTCATGACAGGAGGCATTTTGGGGCTCCCTCCCGTGGAAAGCACTCAATGGGGCGGGCTGCCTCTTACCCTCCTTCTGGCTGTTTTCGGTCTTACTGCCGCTTACCCTCTGGGGGTGATGCTGGCATTAGGGCGGAGGTCCAGGATGACCGGCGTCAAAGTTTTGTGTGTTCTGTACATCGAATTAATCCGCGGCGTACCCCTGATCAGCCTCCTCTTCATGTCCTCCATCATCTTCCCCCTCTTCCTGCCGGAAGGGGTCACCTTCAACAAGATCCTTAGGGCACAGGTAGCCATCATCCTTTTTACCGCTGCGTACATTGCTGAGGTCATCAGGGGCGGTTTGCAGGGTATGGCCCGCGGACAGTATGAGGCGGCGGAGTCGATGGGGTTAAACTATTACCAGACGATGAGGCTGGTCATTTTGCCCCAGGCTCTGAAGATCGTCATTCCACCCACGGTGAGCATTCTCATTTCAGCCTTCAAGGACACCTCTCTGGTGGTGATCATCGCCCTTTTTGACCTCCTCAAGACGACTCAGTCCGTGCTCTCCAATCCGGAATGGATGGGGTTCAGTCGTGAGGCCTATGTGTTTGTTGCTATTCTTTATTTCCTGGGATGTTTCTCCATGTCCAATTACAGCCGGAGGCTCGAAAAGGAATTGTCAAAGGGAGATTGATCGAAATGAATATCGAAGAGAAAGCGTCAAAAGAGCCGATGATCGAATTCATCGATGTCCACAAGTGGTTCGGCGAGTTTCACGTGCTCCAGGGCATCGACCTGTCCGTGGACAGGCAGGAGCGCATTGTCATCTGCGGCCCTTCAGGATCGGGAAAGTCCACCCTTATCCGATGTATCAACCGCCTGGAGGGACATCAACGGGGCCGCATTGTTGTCGACGGAATTGAGCTGACGAATAACATCAAGAACATAGAGAAGATCCGCGCTGAAGTAGGCATGGTCTTTCAACACTTCAACCTTTTTCCGCACCTGACGATTGTTGAAAATTTATCCCTGGGGCCCATTTGGGTGAGAAGGATCCCGAAGAAAGAGGCGGAAGAGACGGCCATGTATTACCTTGAAAAGGTCCATATCGCAGAGCAGGCCCGCAAGTACCCCGGGCAGCTTTCCGGGGGCCAGCAGCAGCGCGTTGCCATTGCCCGAAGCCTGTGCATGAACCCGAAGGTCATGCTCTTCGATGAGCCCACGTCCGCCCTCGACCCGGAGATGATCAAAGAAGTTCTCGACGTGATGATCGAGCTTGCCCAGGAAGGCATGACCATGATTGTGGTCACACACGAAATGGGTTTTGCCAGGAGCGTGGCGCACAGGGTTCTTTTTATGGACTTCGGCAAGATTGTTGAGGGAAACACGCCCGAGGAATTCTTCAAAAACCCCCAGCACGAACGAACAAGGCTTTTTCTGAGCCAGATCCTGCATTAGATCTATCTGTATATCGAAGGGTTTGTCTTTCAGAACAATATGAGCAGGGGACTTAAAGGATTAGAAGAGAAGGTTTTTCAAAAGGATCTCTGCATCGCCTGCGGGGCCTGCCTCTCGCTCTGTCCCTACCTCCGGACCTGGCGCGGGAGAGTGGTCAAGCTTCACGATTGCGGCCTTGAGGAAGGCCGTTGTTTTGCCTATTGTCCCCGAACAGAAGTTGACCAGGGGGCGCTCCAACGGAAAGCACATGGCAAGGGTTATAATGATGTTGGAATAGGCCCTGTTCGGAAGATTTTGATGGCCAGGGCAAGAGACCCCATCTGGAGAAAGAAGGCTCAGAGCGGAGGAGTGGTGTCTGCGCTCATCGACTACGCTCTTAAAAAGAAGGCCATTGATGCGGCTATTCTTACGCTTCGGGATACCGACTTACTTCCAAAAGGTCGAATGGTCAGGAATCGTGAAGATATCTTCAACTGCGCCGGCTCGAATTATATCTCCGGCCCGACCCTCGAAGCGCTCCATAAGGGTCCCTGGCAGGGAGAAGAGAGGATCGGAGCGGTGGGCCTGCCCTGCCAGGCGCTTGCACTGGCAAAAATGAGGACAGCCCCCGTAGAAAAGAAAGGATCTATTGATAAAGTTAACCTCGTGATCGGCCTCTTCTGCACCTGGTCCCTCGAATATGAAAAGTTGATGGTCTTCTTAAAAAAGAGATTGGGAGAAGGATGTATTGAAAAGATGGATATTACTCCACCGCCGGAAAGGCTTTTTAAGATAAAGATGGCGGACGGATTACATAGCCTCCCTGTTGATGAGATTCGTCCCTTCATCCGCAATGGCTGCCGCGCCTGTTTCGATATGACGGCTGAGTTTTCGGATATCTCAGTCGGCACAGTCGAGGGCATTGAGGGATGGAGCACCGTGATCCTCCGCTCTGACACAGGTGAAAACCTTTTTATAAAAGCGGAAGGAGAAGGCATGATCGAATCCCAGCCTTTGCCGGAGGATCATCTGAACCACCTTAAGGAGGCATCCCTCCTCAAGAAGGGGAGAGGACTCGATTTTCTCAGAGAGAAGGGATTGATGGACTCGTAAAAAAATTATCATTCCCGTGCTTGCGCGCAGTAGCGCTTCAGCGCGTGGGCGTGAAAACAGGAATCCAGGTTAAAAAGACTGGATTCCGGATCAAGTCCGGAATGACCAAATAAGTCAAATCATTTTTGAAACACTACGCTATTGTGATCAAAGGAATCGGAGAGACAGAGGAGATGATACGGTGAGTTCAATTTCACAGAATGCTCCTGGAAAAGTGGCGCTTTTAATGGGGAACGAGGCCATTGCCCGGGGAGCCCTCGAGGCTGGTGTGAAGGTCTGTGCGGCCTACCCGGGGAATCCGTCCTCGGAGATCATCGGTACCCTTGCCGGTGTCGCTGATGAGATGGGCCTCCATGTCGAGTGGTCGGTCAACGAAAAGGTGGCCCTGGAAGTGGCTGCGGCGGCCTCTCTGGCAGGACTGAGGGGCCTCTGCGCCATGAAACAGAATGGCCTCAATGTGGCCTCCGACTTCCTGCTCAACCTCAATCTGACGGGGACCCGCGGAGGACTCGTCGTAGTTGTTGCCGACGACCCGGCCGGCGTCTCTTCGAGCAACGAGGAGGATTCGCGTATCTTCGCCAAGCTGGGAGACCTCCCTCTCCTGGAGCCTGCCACGATCCAGGAAGCCAAGGAGATGACCCGTGAGGCTTTCAGCCTCTCCGAGAAACTGGGGCTTCCCGTGATGATCCGGAGCGTGACCCGGGTGTCGCACGCACGGGGGAATGTCTCTCTCGACGAACTCCCACAGTCGGGTCCGAAGCCGGGGTTTGATCTTTCTCAACCACGCTGTGCGTTTCCTGCCCTGCCCAACCACAGGCTTCTCCACGAAAGATTTCAAAGGGCGAAGGAGATGTCTGAGGAGTCTCCCTTTAATTTCTACAGGGGCCCTGAAAGGCCCGATTTGGTCGTGATCACGAGCGGAAGCGGATATCTCTATTCTCTTGAAGCGGCGATCAACTTAAAGATTGAGGAGAGGGTCGGCATCCTCAAGCTTGGGATGACCTGGCCACTGCCGGAAGCTTTCGTTCTGGGATATCTCAGGGAGGCGGGGAATTTCTTGTTCATCGAAGAGGTGGACCCGTTCCTTGAGAACAATGTGAAGGAACTCTTTGCCCAGAATTGTTTCGATATAGGTGTCAAACGATTCCATGGAAAGGCAGACGGGATGGTGCCGGATGTGGGCGAGCTCAATCCTGAAATCGTCACGGCCGCCATGGAAAACCTTCTGAATGTTCGACACCTTCCAAGGCCTGAAAATTACAGCCGGATTGCCCGTGAAGCGGCAGCCGGTCTTGTTCCGGCAAGGGCGCTGGGCTTCTGTGCGGGATGCCCTCACCGGGCGACTTACTGGGCGATCAAGCTGGCCCTTGCGCTCGATGGAAGGAATGGTTTTGTCCTTGGGGATATCGGCTGTTATTCTCTGGGGATGGGCCCTTCCGGTTTTGCACAGATGAAGACGCTCCATGCCATGGGATCGGGGGTCGGGCTGGCGTGCGGGTTCGGCCAACTCGAACGCTTCGGGCTGGAACAGCCCGTGGTGGCTGTCTGCGGCGATTCGACTTTCTACCATGCGGCCATACCTGCCCTGATCAATGCCCGTTATAACGGCGCCAACTTTTTATTGCTTCTCCTCGATAACAACGCCACCGCCATGACCGGTTTCCAGCCTCACCCGGGGACGGGTTTGACAGCCACGGGAGATAAAACGCCGGTCATCGACCTCAGGGCGATCTGCGAAGTTTTCGGAGCCAGCGTGGAGGTGGTCGATCCCTTTGACGTAGAGTCCACCGTTGAGATGATCCTGAGAATGATCCGGACGGAAAAAGGGGTTCACCCCGTTAGAAATCCGAATTGTTGCAACCTGGAACTGAGTGAAACATCAAACCAGAAGATGGAGAAAGGGGAGATTATTTCTAACGGGGTGAAGGTTCTCATCCTCAGAAGAGAATGCGCCCTTGTCAGCGCAAAGCGTCAGAAGAAACTTTTCCGGATCGAGGTTGATCAGGAGCGGTGCCTGGGAGAGGCGTGCGGATGCAACCGGCTCTGCACGCGGATCTTCAAATGCCCCGGGTTGATGTGGGATCAGGCCACCGGCAGAGCGCGCATTGACGAGGCGATCTGCACGGGGTGCGGAGTCTGCACCGAGATCTGCCCTGCTTCGGCCATCCGGAAGGAGGCGGCTTGATGTTCCTTCCCAAGGATCCATTTAATGTGATCATTGGCGGGGTGGGGGGACAGGGGAATGTCCTGGCTTCGCAAATCCTGGGCGAGACGCTCGTTGCCCAGGGATATGTCATAACAATCGGAGAGACTTACGGAGCTTCACAGCGGGGAGGCTCGGTTATGAGCCATCTGCGGATTTCGGCAAAGAATCCATTTTCCCCTCTGATTCCTGAAGGGCAGGGCGATCTTCTCGTCGCCCTGGAACCGGTCGAGGGGCTCAGGATACTCGCCCCTTATGGGAATCCTAACATCATGACCCTTCTCAATACGAGGCCGATCCATCCCATCGAGGTCATCTCCGGGGATGCCGATTACCCGGAGGTTTCGAAGGTGATCGCCACGATAAAAGATCTGAGCAGCCGGATCTGGACGCTCAATGCGACGGAGATTGCCCTGGAGATGGGCGACTCCATCTTTTCAAATATCGTCATGCTGGGAGCCCTCTCTTCGATTCAGGTTCTGCCGATTGACCGGCAGACCTTCCAATCGGTGATCAAGGAACTCCTTCCTTCACGCACCATTGAGGAAAACATGAGCGCTTTTGATAGAGGCAGAGCGGAGGTGGAGGAGGTAACAAAAAACAAACCTGTGTCGAGCAGGGGCGGTGGGGAAAATTAATAAAATAGAGAAGAACCTCCCCTATGTCAGGGTTTCAAGGATTCCTTTCAGGTAGCCGATGCTTCCGCTGGCAAGGGTCTGAGGATCGAGATCATAGCTGAAGACTTCGACGGAGAGGTAGCCCTTATAACCATTTTTAAGCAGAGTCTTCAGGATCGGCTCAAATTTTGTCTCCCCGAAACCTGGCCCCAGTCCGTTCGAATCGTTCATATGGATATGGCGGAGGTATCCGGAGTCCAAGGCCCGGAGCAGAGATTCCGTCAGGGATTTCTCGGAGGCGGAAGCGCTCCGGCAATCAAAGACCATTTTGAAATTGGGGTGCCGCACCTCTTTGAGAAATTGAAGCGCCTCATCGATGGTGTTGATAAAATTGGTCTGACGGGGAGAGAGGGGCTCGAGGCAATAGATCACATTTCTCTGCCGTGCGGTCTTGAGACAGACCTTGAACGTCTCTTTGGCGAAATCCCAGGAGTCCTTGGGGCTCCACCCCTCTTTGACCGTCCGCTGGTGGGGAGAGCCGTGAACGAGGACCTTTCCTCCGATATCGGCGCAGAAGTGGATCAAAGCCTCGATATACTCCTGAGTCTGGATGCGTATAAACTCATCGGGGTGGTTGATGTAGAGCCCCTCGGGCTTCATGAGAAGCCAGTGGAGGCCGACGATTTCAATCCCGTTCTCCTCGGCCGCGCGGCGGATCGCATTTCTCCTCTTCGTCGATATCTCGGTGATGGAATCGGCGAGGGTGTAAGGTGCGATCTCCACCCCGTCGTAGCCCAATCGGGCGGCATACTCAAAGACCCTTTCGACGGGCCACCCCTGAAAGAGTTCATTACAGATCGAAAACTTGAGGGAACTTTTTTTATTCATCTTCTTCCTCTCTCTTCATGAAGGGCTTGCTTCCTTGGGACCCGGATTATTCCGAAGCGCTAAAGTCCATCATGGGTGTCGTCCTTTCTAAATGAAATTCTGGAAAATTATATCTTTTTGGAGTTGGCACTGTCAATTGGGATGGGATCTGATTGGGATGGGATCTGACGGAATACTATTGATTGCTTGACTTTTGGCTTGCCAAAAATAATAATCAAGCATCACGATGAAGTTGAGAAATGCTTGTCATTCGGGGTGAAAGGGAAAGGCCAGAGATGATCCGTGAAGAGGTAGCGGAGGTATTGAAGAGAATTTTAGGGGTTGAGGAGATCCCCTTTAATGTTCCTCCTCAGAGGAAGATGGGAGATTTATCGAGCGCCATCTGCCTCTCGCTTGCAAAGGAGAGAAAGCGTCCGCCGATGGAGATCGCCGGGGAAGCGGTTGAACAATTGAAGGCCAATCTTCCGCCGCATATTCAAGAAGTCACTCTCACCCCTCCCGGATATATCAATTTCAAAGTCAATTGGTCCCGCCTGACCCGGGAATTGATTTCCGAGATCCTTGAACAAGGGGAGTCGGCGGGCAAATCGTTCTCCGGCGGGAACGAGAAGGTTTTCATCGAGCATACGAGCGTCAATCCCAATAAAGCCATGCATATCGGCCACCTCCGCAACTCGGTCCTGGGAGATACGATCGCAAGGGTTTTCCGATGGCTTGGCTATCCCACGGAGGTTTGCAACTATATCGATGACACCGGGGTCCAGGTGGTCGATGTTGTCACAGCCCTCCTTTATCTTAATCCCCCCCTTTTCGAAGAAGGAACTTCCGATTTTAAATCCGTTTGGCAAAAGATCCCCGAAGATCATCCCATCGACTATTTTTGCTGGGACCTCTATGCCCGTTTTCAGAACGAGGTCGAAAAGGATCCATCCCTGAGAGAAAAGCGGGAAGAAATTCTCCATCGGATCGAGGGGGGGAACCACCCTGTCTCCGACTTTGCCAAGGAACTGGCCACCCGAATCGTTCAATCCCATCTTGAAACCGTGGCCCGGCTTTCTGTCTTTTACGACCTTCTTAACTGGGAGTCGGATATCATCCGTCAGGGCTTCTGGGAAACCACCTTCGAACTCCTGAAAGAAAAGGGAGGGCTCCGATTCGAAACCGAAGGGCCGAACGAGGGGTGCTGGGTCGTTCCTTTCGGTGGAATTGCAGAGACGAGCAATGGGGTCAGGAGCCTGGACAAGATTCTGGTCCGCTCCAACGGAAGCATCACCTACACGGCAAAGGATATTGCCTATCAGCTCTGGAAGTTCGGAATTCTCGAAAAAGACTTTCTCTATCGGACTTGGGGAAAGCAGGACCATGGCGAGGTCCTCTGGACGACATCGATGGAGGGGAAAGAAGGCCATCAGATTTCAAGACGTTTCGGAAAAGCTGACCGGGTCATCAATGTGATCGATGTGAGACAGACTTATCCCCAGCAGGTGGTCAGCGAGTGCCTCCGGCAGATGGGTTTTGAGAAGGAGGCGGAGCGATCGATTCATCTGGCCTATGAGGTGGTCAATCTGTCTCCCCAGGCCGCCCGGATTCTGGGAGCGGAAGAGACGGACGAGAAGCGGTCCGTTGCCATGTCGGGCCGTTCGGGAACAGGCGTGAAGGCAAAGGATTTTATCGAGATGGTGAAAAAGAAGGTGGTGGAGAAAGCAGACCATCCCCTTGAACAGAGCGTTGCCAATGCCCTGACTTCTGCGGCCATCCGTTATTACCTCCTCAAATTCACCCTTGAGAGCCAGATCGTCTTCGATTTCGACGAGGCCCTCAAGACCACCGGAGATACGGGAGTCTATCTCGAATATGCCCATGCACGGGCCTCCAGCATCCTGAGAAAGGCCGAAGAACGAAAGATCGACTTTCAGTGGGGGAAAGGGGTCGTTCCGGTCCAATTGACGGACACGGAAAGGGACCTGGTTGGAGCCATTTCGGAATTTGCCTCCGTGGTCATGAAAACTGCAGAAAATTTAAGGGTCTCCCGGTTGACAGAGTATGCCTTCGATCTCGCCACCGCCTTTACGAATTTCTATGAACACCCTGATCCCGGGTCCAAGGTGCAAACCCCGTTCATCCACCTTCGGGACGAGAGTTTGCGGACGTTCAGGCTCTCGCTGGTGCGGGCATTTCAAATCGTCATGGGGAATACCCTCAGGCTGCTGGGAATGCCCGCTTTAGAAAAAATATAAACCAATCACTCTCTCTCTTGACGGGAGAGGGATGGGGTGAGGGTGAGAATATTTTATCCCCCTCCCCATCATCCCCTCCCACCAGGGGAGGGGAGTTATGTTGTGACGGAGGAGAATGGGATGAGTACGAGATCAAGAACGTTGCCGCGGGGCTGGTATCCGGCGGATAAGAGGGAGTGCCAACGGGAGATCGAGTCCTTTTTAGAGGGGTGGTCTTTCCCGGTCCAGCTTGGGAAGGCGAGGGGGGGCATCGTTCCCCATGCGGGCTGGTATTTTTCAGGACGTCTTGCCGCAAGGGTCTTTCATCTTCTTCGATCCGGGGGTCAGGCAGGGTTGGTTGTCCTTTACGGAGGACACCTCGGCCCGGAAGATCTTCCGAGAATCATTATGGAGGAGACATGGGAAACCCCGCTGGGGGAGATCGAGATCCGGCAGGATTTTGCCCGGGAACTGCTAAAGAAGGTTGAGGCCAAGGCGGAGAGCCCTTCCGGTGTGGATAATACGATTGAAATCCAGCTTGCCATGGTCAAGTATTTCTTTCCGGAAGCGAAGCTCCTGGCCATCCGTTCGCCTCACTCTTCAAGGGCGGTGGCACTCGGGAAAGAGGTTGCCGCTCTCGCAAAAGAAGAAGGAACGTCTCTCCTGGCTGTCGGGTCAACCGATCTCACGCACTATGGACCAAATTATGGATTTGTGTCGAAAGGAGCCGGGCCTTCCGCGCTCAATTGGGTGAAGAGCGAAAATGATAAGGGGTTTATCGATCTGGCCTTGAAGATGGACGAAGAAGGCGTTTTGAAGCATGCCGCCGAAAATGACAGCGCCTGCAGCGCGGGAGCAGCCGCCTCTGCGATTGCCACCTGTAAAGCCTTAGGCGCAGAAAGGGGAACGCTCATCGATTATTACACCAGTTACGACATCATGCCAGACGACAGCTTCGTGGGGTATGCGGGGATTGTCTATTAAGGGGGCAAAGGAGGAGGTTGTTATGGAAATCAAAAAAATCTGTGTGCTGGGGGCAGGTTTGATGGGGGCCGGGATTGCCCAGGTCTGCGTAGAGGCAGGTTTTGAAGTCTCAATGAGAGATATCGAGGACCGTTTTGTCCAGGGGGGCCTCAACATCATCAAAAGGAATTATGAGAAAGCGGTGAGTAAGGGCAAGATGGCCCGGGAACAGGCCGATGCGCTCCTGTCCAGGGTTAACGGGACCGTCGATCTCGTTGCGGCGGTGCAGGGCGTCCAGGTGGTTATCGAAGCCGTGATCGAAAACATGGACTTAAAAAAGCAAGTCTACAAAGAACTGGACCAGCTCTGCCCCGGAGAGACCCTCTTCGCCTCCAATACGTCCGGGCTTTCGATTACGGAGATGGCCTCTGTGACGAAAAGACCCGACAAGGTGATCGGCATGCATTTCTTCAACCCGGTTCCCGCCATGAAACTGGTTGAGATCATCAAGGGACAGGCCACCTCGGAAGAAACTTATCAGACCATTAAAGCCCTGTCCGAAACATTGGGGAAGAAGCCTGTCCTGGTGAAGGAGGCGCCCGGCTTCGTCGTGAACCGGATCTTTGTTCCCATGATTAATGAGGCCATCTTCGTTCTGCAGGAAGGAATCGCCTCCCCGGAAGATATCGATCAGGCGATGGTCCTCGGAGTGAATCACCCGATGGGCCCCTTGGCCTTGGCCGACCTGATCGGGCTGGATACGCTCCTGATGGTCCAGGAGAACCTCTACAGGGAGTTCGGCGATTCGAAGTACCGACCCTCGCCCCTTCTCCGGAAGATGGTCCGGGCCGGACATCTGGGGAGGAAAAGCGGCAGGGGATTCTATGATTACGGGAATTAAAAGAGAGCTCTGCGAAACTATCTTTGGCTCTCTGATGACACAGGTTTAAAAAATGATTCCAGAGAATTATCTTTATTTATACCTTAACATTGTAAAAAATTGAGTTAAACGGACATGGGTGAATCGTTCGGAAAGGGTTCGAGGCGAACCTTCAGGCGTAAGGGCACACACGTATCGAACCCATACTGGAAT
>JAGVBT010000125.1 GCA_020059605.1 Deltaproteobacteria bacterium | reverse complement strand
TTGATTCGGGATCTCGGTTTCATTCCTATATCATTATCTTTTCATTCTTACCTCAATAGACCGATAATGCCCTTCCAATCCCTCCCACTCCGCAAATCTCTTCACATCCCCTTCAAATCGCCTCAGGGACTTTTTGCTGAACCGCATTAGGTTAATCTTCTTCTGAAAATCCTCCACGCATAGGGCCGACGCATACCGGGCCGTGCCTGCGGTTGGGAGAATGTGGCTGGGTCCTGCCAGATAGTCTCCGATGGCCTCAGGAGTATGAAGACCGAGAAAGACGGCCCCCGCATGTTTTACCGATTTCGCCAGGCGCAGGGGATTCTCCACGCTCAGTTCGAGGTGTTCGGGTGCGATCCTGTTTGCCAGCTCGATGGCCTGATGGAGATCTTTGACGATCAGGATGGCGCCTCTCTGGCGGAGGCTTTTGCGGGCGATTCTCTCCTTCTTCAGAGTTAAGAGCTGTCTCTCCAGCTCAGCCTTCACCTTTCCTGCAAAGACTTCAGAGGTGGTGATCAAAATGGATAGTGCCATTTCATCATGCTCGGCCTGGGAGATCAGGTCGGCCGCCACAAAGGCCGGGGGCGTCTCGTCATCGGAGATGATCAAAATCTCGCTCGGTCCGGCCACCATATCCAGATCCACAGCGCCATAGACAAGCCGCTTGGCAACGGCCACGTAACGGTTTCCGGGTCCTACGATTTTATCCACACTGGGAATCGATCCGGTCCCATAGGCCATGGCCCCAATCGCCTGAACCCCTCCGATACGGAAGATCCGGTCCACTCCGGCAAGTTCTGCGGCAACGAGAACTGCAGGGGGGATGCCCTCCGGGCGAGGGGGTGTGGTCATGATGATCTCGCCCACCCCCGCCACTTTTGCCGGAATGGCGGCCATGAGAACGGTGGAAGGATAGGACGCCTTTCCTCCCGGAACATAGATCCCTACCCTCTCCAGCGGTTTTACCACCTGTTCGATCCGGATTCCTTCGTCAATCCACCGGACCCTTCCCCTCTTTTTCGAAATCTCGTGAAATTTCCGGATGCGACGGCCGGCCCTCCTCAGGGTCTTTAAAAAAAGGGGGGGGGTTCTCTTTTGAGCATCCTTCACTTCCTCTCTCTTCACCTCGAGTTGAGAAGGGAGGAGCCGAACGTTGTCAAAGCGCTCTGTGTATCGGAGAAGAGCCTTATCCCCCCATTTCTTCACATCCCTCAAAATAGACCGGACTTCTTGCTCGAGGCGGAGAGGATCTTGGGTTATCCTTTTCTCCACCCCGGAAAGGTATTGATTAAAATTTCTTTCTCCGATCTTAAGAATTTTCATTCAAAACACCTCGTCAAGGCTAAAGCCTTGAGTTACATTGTGACGAAGATCTGGAACCTATTCCGCAATCCCTGCCTGCGGCAGGCAGGCGCACTCCGCATTCTCTCCGAGCCAGAAGGCTTTTGAGCCGGAGGCCGAAATCTTAGTTCCCCTCTTTCACCCTCTTGATATTGGCCCCGAGCATCTTCAATTTCTGATCCAATCCTTCATATCCGCGATCCAGGTGATAAACCCTGGAGACCTCCGTGATGCCGTCCGCAGCCAGACCGGCCAAAATGAGGGAGGCGCTCGCCCTCAAGTCGGTTGCCATAACCTGGGCCCCGCTCAGGCTCTCCACCCCCTGGATAATCGCCGTGTTTCCCTCGGTCCGGATATCCGCCCCCATCCTTTGAAGTTCGCTCACATGGATGAAACGATTTTCAAAGATCGTTTCCGAAATGACGCTCAGCCCCCTGGAAAGGGACATCAAGGCCATGAACTGGGCCTGCATGTCCGTGGGAAATCCGGGATAGGGTTGTGTCTTCACATCGACGCTCCGGATCCTGCGGCTTCCAACCACCCTCACCCCCTCTCCTTCAGGATCAATCTCGGTTCCCGTCTCTCTCAATTTATGGACAACCGCTTCCATATGGTGAAAGGGACATCGGAGGAGTTTGATGTTGCCGCGCGTCAAGCCGGCCGCCACCATCAGGGTTCCCGCCTCGATCCGGTCAGGGGTGATGGTATGCTCTGTCGCATGCAGGGATTCCACACCTTCGATCCCGATGAGGCCCGTCCCGGCTCCCTCAATTTTTGCTCCCATCTTTTTAAGGACGCCGGCTAAGTCCACCACCTCCGGCTCCATGGCGGCGTTCTGCAAAACGGTCTTCCCCTTGGCCAGCGTAGCGGCCATCATCAAGTTCTCCGTCCCGGTCACCGTGGCCGTGTCAAAAGAGATAGTTGCCCCCTTTAATCGGTCTGCCTTGGCCTCCACATACCCGTTCCGGAGTTCGATCTTTGCCCCCATGGCCTCGAGACCCACGAGGTGGAGGTTAATGGGCCTGGCACCGATGGCACATCCCCCGGGAAGGGATACCCTCGCCTTTCCCATTCGAGCCACCAGGGGACCCAAGGCAAGGATGGAGGCCCTCATCGTCTTCACCAGATCGTAAGGGGCCTCATCGTTTGAAACCTCTGTGGCATCGATTCGATAGGCCCCCTCTTTCTCCCGAACCTTCACCCCAAGGTTCTTCAAAACCCTGACAATGGTCAGGACATCCTTCAACCTTGGGACGTTGTGGAAGAGGTTCTCTCCTTCGGTTAGAAGCGAGGCGGCAAAGATGGGAAGGGAAGCATTCTTTGATCCGCTCACCTCCACCTCCCCGATCAACCGCTCCCCGCCCCCGATCACGATCTTATCCATCACACACTCCGTGAATAATTCCAATCACCAAATTCCAAACATCAAATAAGCTCCAATTTTCCAATAACCAAAAGATTTCAAAATCGGATTGGAATTTGGATATTGGTTATTATTTGGTTATTGGTGCTTGATTATTGGTCATTGATTATTCTCTACGCTGTGCTTTCATCACTCTTTCGATGCCGGAAAGATCCTTGATCCGCGCGGGCTTTTGAAAGTGCCCCCTGGCTTCGATCATGCCGCACACATGGCCCGCCTGATGGATCCCTACTTCCAGGAGGAGCCATCCTTCCTCCTTGAGATACAAAGGAGCTTGAGAAACCAGCCTCCGATAGAATGCCAGGCCGTCCTCCCCTCCGCTCAGGGCCATGACCGGTTCGTGGTCCTTCGCCTCCCTTGAGAGATCTCTTATTTCCGAATCAGAGAGATAGGGAGGATTCGAAAGGATCAGGTCAAAGGCCCCTCCCGAACGGAAGGGGCCGAGGAGATCTCCCTTTACAAACCGGATCCGATCGCAAACGCCGGTACGCTTCGCATTCTCCCTGGCCACCATGAGCGCATCCTCCGAGAGGTCTGTGGCAACAATAAAAATATTCCTCACTTCTTTTGCTAATGAGATGGCGATGGCTCCGCTGCCCGTCCCCAATTCTAAAACAGAAGGAATGTTTTGGGAAGAAATTTTTACGAGGATCGAAAGGGCTTCTTCCACCAGGTGTTCCGTTTCCGGCCTTGGAATGAGGACGCGGGGGTCCACTTTCAGGTCAATGGACCAGAACTCCTGATGGCCCAACATGTATTGAAGGGGTTCCCCGGAGGCCCTTCTCCGGACCAAACTTTCAAGCGTCTTCCTCTCCTCCTCGATCACCCGGCCGCGGAGACGGAGGAAGAGCTCTTCTCTGCCGAGGTGCATCGAGTGGGACAGCATAAGCTCCGCATCGAGCCGGGGATTGTCAATCCCTTGGTCTCTCAAATGATCGGTTGCCCAGTTGAGTGCCTCCAGGATAGTCATTGTCTTTCTCAAGAGGGTTCATGGATTCCAGGGTTCATGGGTTCAAGTTTTTTTCAAAATAGAGTTTGTCGCTTGACTCCACGAACCCTCGACCCCTTGAACCCTATTCTTTACCCTTTGAGCGCTTCCGCCTGATAATGCGTCGTCAGCCCCTGGATGATATCGTCGATCTCACCGTCCAATATTTCGTTTAACCGGTAAAGGGTCAAGCCAATCCGGTGATCCGTCATTCTTCCTTGTGGAAAATTATAAGTCCGGATCCGTTCGCTCCTCTCCCCGGTCCCCACCTGATTCCTCCTCTTCTCCGAAATCTCCTTCTCCTTCTCCTGCTTCGCATGGTCCAGCAATCTTGCCCTCAGAATTTTAAGGGCCTTTGCCTTGTTCTTATGCTGAGATTTCTCGTCCTGGCAGGTGACTACCATGCCGGTGGGAAGATGGGTGATCCGGACCGCCGAGTCCGTGGTATTGACGCTCTGCCCTCCGGGGCCCGAAGACCGGAAGATATCGATCCGGAGGTCGTTTGAGTCGATCGCCACCTCCACATCTTCCGCCTCGGGAAGGATCGCCACGGTGACCGTAGAGGTATGGATTCTCCCTTGGGACTCGGTCACAGGGACCCTCTGAACGCGGTGGACGCCGCTCTCATATTTCAGCCGGCTGTACGCCCCCTTGCCTTCGATCAGGGCAATAACCTCTTTGAACCCACCCACCCCCGTGTAACTCTGGCTCATGATCTCTATTCGCCAGCGGTTTTTCTCGGCATATTTGGCATACATCCGGAAAAGGTCGGAAGCAAAGAGCCCGGCCTCCTCTCCTCCGGTTCCTGCCCGGATCTCAAGGAGAATATTCTTCTCATCATTTGGGTCTTTGGGAAGCAGGGCCGTTCGAAGATCCTCCCCCATCCTCTCCTTTTCCAGCGTGAGCCGGTTGAGCTCCTCCTTGATCATGCCCTTCATCTCTTCATCTTCGTCACCGGCGAGAAGCTGGCGGTTCTCCCGGATCTCCTCCTCCCGTCTCTTCAGTCTACGGTAGAGGTCAACAATTTTTCCCAGCTCCGTAAACTCCCTGGCCACCTTCTGAAGCTCTGCCTGATTGGTGACCACCTCCTGCTGGCTGAGGAGATGGGAAAGCGCTTCGTACCGGCGCTCCACTTCTTCTAACTTTTCAAACATCGTCGTGACTCCTCATTCATCTTCTTCTCTCCAGATCCAGAACTTCCTGCAGGGCGCGAAGGGCGACTTCAATCTGAGGTTCGGTAGGCTCTTTTGCCGTGAGCCTCTGGAGCCATAGTCCGGGTTGGATCAGAAACCGGACGCCCCTTTGGTTTCGCTTACGATCCGCAAACCGGATAATCTCATAGGAAAGCCCCGCGATGAATGGGATGAAGACGATCCGGGAGACCACCTTATATCCGAACGGCAGGTGGTGGGGGAGAAGGGCAAAGACCAGAATGCTCACCACCATAACGATCAGGAGAAAGTTCGTCCCGCACCGGGGATGGAGATAACCGAATTCCTTTACCCGTTCGACATTCAACGGCTCTCCTGCCTCAAAGGCGAAAATCGACTTGTGTTCGGCCCCATGATATTGGAAAACCCGTTCGATCTCCTTGAAAAAGGAGATGGCCCGGATGTAAGCGAGAAAGATGGCCAGCCGGAGGAGTCCGTCCATGAGATTGAAGAGCAGCCCGCTTGTTGAAAGGATTGGCAAGAACCATTTCAGCCCCTTCGTCAAAAAGAGAGGGACGAGAAAAAAGAGAAAGATCCCGAAAGAGAGGGCCAGGGCAAAGGTGAGGCTCATCGTCCAGGGGCTGATTTCCTTCTGGCCTTCTCCTTCGGGGAGGGCCTGATTGGCAGAGAAATGGAGGGCCCGGACCCCCAGCGTGAGGGCTGAAATCAGGGCGATGATGCCTCTCACCAGAGGGAATTTAAAAAGGAAGCTTTTCTCGGCGAAGAAGTTCAATCCCTCTTTTTTGACGACAATCTCTCCGTCCGGCTTTCGGACGGCAATGGCCATGGAGTTGGGCGATCTCATCATCACCCCTTCGATCACAGCCTGTCCGCCGACGCGAATCGGGCCTTTTTCCTTTTGGAATAAAATGGGACTCCATGGGAAACGCCCCCCTTCCGGAGCCCTTCTCCCTAAAGGCATCTTCATCCTCCGAATGGACTAATGCTGAGTAGCGGTTTTGGTTAAGGGTTTGGAGGGAATCAATCGCTGGCCCCCCGGGGTCTGCCGGGACCCGGGACCGGGGGGTTTTTTTTGAAAAGGAGAGTCAAAAAGGGGCGAGGCGAAATGAATCCTTTCGACGCCTCGATTTAACATTCCGGGTCCAACCCTGTCGAACGTATCAATCTTTTTTTTCAATCGCCTCTCCGTATTTCTTCTTAAACCGTTCAATCCTGCCTGCGGAGTCCACAAATTTCTGCTTGCCCGTGAAGAATGGATGGCAATTGGAACAGATTTCCACACGGATCTCCTGCTGAGAGCTGTGCGTTTCGAAGATCGCGCCACAGGCGCATTTGATCACCGTCTCATAAACCTTGGGATGGATATCCTTTTTCATCTCCATAGCCTCCGAATCTATTTAACTGATTTTGTGAAGATTTTCAAGATATTCAATTCGGCAAGGGAGTGCATCGAGGCGTCCTCTACTGATTCATGGAATCGAGAAACTCCCGGTTGTTTTTGGTGGCATGCATCTTCTCAAGAAGAAATTCCATGCTGTCCACGGGATTCATCGGCTGGAGCACTTTCCTCAGAAGCCAGATGCGGTTCAGGTCATTTGGGGCCAGGAGGAGTTCCTCCTTCCGGGTGCCCGAGCGCTGAATATCGATGGAGGGAAAAACCCTGCGGTCCACCAGGCGCCGGTCCAGGTTGATCTCCATGTTTCCCGTTCCCTTGAACTCCTCAAAGATCACTTCGTCCATCCGGCTCCCCGTATCGATTAGGGCTGTGCCAATGACGGTAAGGCTTCCACCCTCCTCAATATTCCTGGCCGCCCCGAAGAACCGTTTGGGTTTCTGCAAGGCATTGGCATCGACCCCGCCGGAGAGGACCTTTCCGCTGGGCGGGACGACCGTGTTGTAAGCCCTGGCCAGCCGGGTGATGCTATCAAGAAGGATGACCACATCTTTTTGATGTTCCACCAATCGTTTGGCCTTCTCGATCACCATTTCGGCCACCTGAACATGGCGCGAGGCCGGCTCGTCAAAGGTGGAGCTGATTACCTCTGCATCGACGGATCGCTCCATATCGGTTACCTCTTCGGGCCGTTCGTCGATCAGGAGAACGATGAGGATGATCTCCTTGTGATTCTTCGTAATGCTGTGGGCAATCGCCTGGAGGAGCATCGTTTTGCCAGTGCGGGGGGCAGCGACGATGAGTCCCCTCTGCCCCTTGCCGATGGGGGTAAGCATATCCATCACGCGGGCAGAATAGTTGTTTCTTTCTCCGTCCATCTCCAGGAAAATCCTTTCCTGGGGATAAAGGGGAGTCAAGTTGTCGAATAGGATCTTATCCCGCGCCACCTCCGGGTCTTCATAATTAACCATTTCCACCTTCAACATGGCGAAATATCTCTCCGTATCTTTCGGTGGACGGATCTGGCCGGAGACCGTATCGCCGGTCCTCAGGTTAAATCGCCGGATCTGGGAGGGCGAGATGTAGATGTCATCGGGACCGGGCAGATAATTGTAATCGGGCGCCCTCAGAAACCCGAAGCCATCGGGCAGGATTTCCAGCACTCCTTCTCCGAAGATCAGGCCGTTCTTCTCCGTCTGGGCTTGAAGGATAGCAAAGATAAGGTCTTGTTTCCTCATCCCGCTGGCCCCTTCGACATTGAGTTCCCTTGCGATTTTCGTCAATTCATTGATTTTTCTTCTCTTCAAGTCCTTGATGTTCATAAGCCTCTCTTTTATCCTCCTCTTTCAATGTCGGCGCCCTTCTCTTTTGAAGGGCGATCCTCCTGAGTTCCTGAAATATCTCTTTGGCTCTCCGGCGGGTCTCCTCCATCGATCCCTCATTGGATATGACGAAATCCGCCGCTTTCACCTTCTCCCCGGTCGGCATTTGAGCGGAAAGGATCCGCCGCGTCTCCTCCTCGCTCATGCCTGCCCTCTTCTTCAGTCTCCCGATCTGTTGCGTTTCTTCCGAGGCGACGACGACCACCCTGTCTACCTCCCGGTGAAATCCCGTCTCCACGAGCAGCGGGACATCAAAGACGACGATCGCTTCGGGGTCTTTCCGTCCGATCTCCCCTGCCCTCTTCTCCATCTCTTCTCTGATCTTGGGATGAAGGATCTTGTTTAACAATCTCCTCTGGCTCGAATCGGAAAAGATGCGGGCCGCCAGTCTCTTCCGGTCGATCGTTCCATCCTCTTGAAGAATCTCTTTCCCGAAAACCCCGACGAGCTCCTCCCAGGCAGGGGATGAGGGTTGAACGATCTCCCTTGCTATTTGATCCGCCTCGAGGAGGTAGGCACCCTCTTCTTCAAATATCTTTGAGACGGTTGTCTTCCCGCTGGCCACCCCTCCGGTTACTCCGACGACGAGCATCCCTCTCCTTCGCAATGACGAATGTCACGAATGGTAACGAATTTCACGAAATACACATTCGCGTCATTCGCTTTTTTAATTCGTGTTATTCGGCTGTGCTGGTTAAATGTCGAGGCGCCGGACAAAAAGGGCATTTTCCTCGATGAAGCGGCGGCGCTGTTCGACCTCATCGCCCATCAAGATGCCGAAGGTTTCGTCCGCTTCGATGGCATCCTCCACTCTCACCTTGAGAAGCGTCCTCTTCTCGGGGTTCATCGTCGTCTCCCAGAGTTGCTCGGGGTTCATCTCTCCCAGACCTTTGTACCTCTGGATGGAAAGTCCTTCCCGCCCCAGGTGGCCCAGCAATTGAAGGAGATCTTCCATCTTCTCCACGGTCACCGGTTGTCCTTTCTCGGTAACGAGATAGGGAGGGGGAGCCATCTCCTGAATCTCCTTGTAAACCTGAAAGAGGCTCCGGTATTCGACCGAAGCGATGAGGTCCCATTGGACCTGGCACCGAAGGCTCTTTCCTCCGTTCAATTCCTGGACTTCAAAGCCGTAGAGGTTATACTCCTCGTCACGGTAAATATCAAATACTTCAAACCCTATTTTTCTCAAACGCTTCTGAAGGTCGGCAATCTTCCCCTTATCCTCAAAGGTTGCTTTTCCCCGGACCTCCTGCTCCAGGAGGAAGTTGAGGAGGGATTTTGGCGTGCCCTTCTTCTGGAGCCTCTGGGTCAAATCGTTGAGGAGATAGATCTTTTCCAGCAACAGGGCCAGCTTCTTTTCAGGCAGTTTCTTCTTGGTCTCCCCTGCGACCACCTCGCTTTCAGCGATGGCCCGGCTCATCAGGTATCGGTTGAACTCCTCCTCGTTTTTGATATAGATCTCCCTCTTTCCTTCCGCTACTTTGAACAGAGGAGGCTGGGCGATATAGAGATATCCCTTCTCAATCACCTCCGGCATCTGCCGATAGAAGAAGGTGAGAAGCAGGGTTCGAATATGCGATCCATCCACATCGGCATCGCTCATGATGATGATGCGGTGGTAACGAATCCGGTGGATATCGTAGTCGTCCTTCCCTATTCCCGCCCCTAAGGCGGAGATGAGGATCCGGATCTCTTCGTTGGCCAGCATCTTATCAAACCTGGCCTTCTCCACATTGAGGATTTTCCCTTTGATGGGAAGGATGGCCTGGATTGTTCGATCCCTCCCCTGCTTGGCTGAACCGCCGGCGGAATCCCCTTCCACGATAAAGATCTCACTCCGCTGGGGATCTTTTTCCTGGCAGTCGGCGAGTTTTCCGGGAAGGGAATCGCTTTCCAGGGCCCCTTTTCTGCGGCTTAACTCCCGCGCCCTGCGGGCTGCCTCCCTGGCCCGGGCCGCATCGAGCACCTTGGTGATAATCTTTTTGGCCACGGAAGGGTTCTCTTCGAAGAAACTCCCCAGCTTCTCGTTAACCATCGCCTCCACCAACCCTTTCACTTCGCTGTTTCCAAGCTTGGTCTTGGTCTGGCCTTCGAACTGGGGCTCCGGGATCTTGACGCTGATCACTCCGACCAGTCCCTCGCGGGTATCCTCGCCGCTGAGGTTCTCCTTAACTCCCTTCATCAGATTTGCATTGGTCGCGTACTGATTGATGGTCCGGGTCAGGGCCGTCTTAAATCCGACGAGGTGGGTTCCTCCCTCGTGGGTGTTGATATTATTGGCGAAGGAGAAGAGGTTCTCCGCATACCCGTCGTTATACTGGAAGGCAATCTCCACTTCAATGCCGTTCTTCACGCCCAAAATATAAATGGGTTTCGAGTGGATGCAGTTCTTGTTCTTATTCAGAAACTCGATGAAGGAGAGGATTCCGCCTTTATAGAAGAAGTCATGTCGCTTCCCGGACCGTTCGTCCTCGATGCTGATCGACAATCCTTTGTTTAAAAAGGCCAGCTCCCTGAGTCTCTGGGAAAGAAGGTCAAAGCTGAATTGAACCGTTTCAAAAATTTCTCCGTCGGCCTTAAACCGGACCTGGGTTCCGGTATGCCTTGTTTTTCCGGTGATTTCGAGTTTAGTCTTTGTTTCTCCCTTTTCATAGATCTGGTGGTAGACTTTTCCATTCCTGCGGATCTCCAGATCAATATATTCCGACAGGGCATTGACCACGGAGAGACCTACGCCATGAAGCCCTCCCGAGACCTTGTAGCTCCGGTTGTCAAACTTTCCTCCAGCATGGAGTTTGGTCATGACCACTTCGACGGCCGGTCGATTTTCTTTCTCATGGATATCGACGGGAATGCCCCGGCCGTTATCCCTGACCGTCACGCTATGATCGATATGAATGATCACCTCGATCTTGTCACAAAACCCGGCCAGCGCTTCATCGATGCTGTTATCCACCAACTCGTGGACGAGATGGTGAAGGCCTTCTATGCTGGTATTCCCGATATACATGGCGGGCCTTTTGCGAACAGCCGAGAGTCCTTCTAAGACCTTGATGTTTTCTGCGTTATATTGTTCAAGCGTCTCCTTCATTCATTCTCCTTTAGTAAGGCTTGCCTCCTGGAGGCCCCGACCTGTGCCGATCAACAGGCCGGGGGATGTAGCCGCAGGAAATGGATCTCCCTTCGACCCTCTAGGATGGACATTAAGTAATTTAAATTTTCATTGGCATAATGATGCTGAGCTGGTGAGATGGG
Source organism: Deltaproteobacteria bacterium (assembly GCA_020059605.1). Lineage (GTDB taxonomy): Bacteria > Desulfobacterota > BSN033 > BSN033 > UBA1163 > RBG-16-49-23. The sequence goes on along the minus strand of JAGVBT010000125.1, from coordinate 5,599 downwards.
GTCGAAGTGGTTTCGGACCGCAATATTCCCGGGTTTCCATCATCCCTTAACTCCATCAGGATGCCGTCGTCATCGAAAGACTGAAGGGCCTCTATCAAATATCTTGCATTAAAACCAATTTCAATTGAAGGCCCATCATAGTGGATATCGACCTCCTCTTTTGCATCCCCAAAATCATGGTGGAAAGAAGAGAGTTCCATGATATTCTTTTTTAATGAAAGTTTGATTCCCTCCGCCCTCTCGCTCGCCATCGTGGACACCCTTCTCAGGGACCGGTGGAGCGTCTCCTTTTTAATATTTACCTTTTTGTCATTGTTTTTTGGAATCACCTGTTCATATTCCGGAAATTCGCCTTCGATGAGACGGACGACCATTAAGGACTTCCCCATTTTAAAGAAAGCGTGGGTATTATCAAAAGAGATTTCCATCTCCTCCTCTTCATCCTTATCCCCCATAATTCTCTTAATCTCTATGACCCCTTTTTTAGGAACGATAACACCTTTTTCAATCCCCGGTATGACCTGTCCTTCTCGATCAATCAAAGAGAGGCGATGTCCGTCGGTGGCCACCATTCGAAGGAACTCTTTTCCTCCTATTTTATGCGCAATAAAAAGGATTCCGTTGAGATGGTATCTCGATTCTTCATTGGATGCAGCAAATGCTGTTTTTTCGATCATCTCTTTCATCACCCGTGTGGGGACGGTTGAGAAGGGCGTCTGCTGCCAGGCCGGCAAAGATGGATATTCATCGGGGTCCAATCCGGCGAGGTTGAATACTGATTTTCCAGATTTAAGATGGATCCAGTGATTCTCTCTTTTTTGAATGTGGATAACTTCATCCTGCAATTCCCTGACAATCTCATATAATTTTTTAGAGGAGACGGAAGCCTTGCCTTCTTCATGAACCGTTGCGTTCAACTCCTCCTGAACCCCTGTTTCTAAATCGGTCCCTGTAAGAAAAAGTGAATTTTTTTTCCATTCCATAAAAATATGGGAGAGAATGGGAAGGGTTGTTTTCCTTCCTGCAATTCCCTGCATAAGCCCCAATCCTTTTAAAAGTTCTTTCTTGTCAATTTCAAAGTAGGTCATCGCTCCCTCCTATGAAGTCTAAATAATTATATTCATTTAGATCATCATCATCTATGGTTGTGTAGATGATGAAAAAGAATATAAGGGTCTATAATGAATAAATAATTTCATGTCGATTTTAATGTGGAAAATAAATAGGAACCCGGGATGAATAAAGTATATCTTTTTCTTTGTTTATTTATAAACAATTTATTCACTCAATTTAACCTCTTGAAGGCCTTCGTGCATAACATCCTGTTGAAAAGCCGCAGGAACTTCAATAAGAAAGGAACGAATTGAAATTTATAAGAAATATTCCGTTTCATTGATGATGATTTATGATTTAATTCTTCCCTGAAGATTTTCTACTAACTCTTTAAAGGAAGGGTCATTCAGCATCTTTTCTTCAACCTTTTTAATGGAATGGAGGACGGTGGAATGGTCTTTTCCTCCAAATTTTTCTCCTATTTCAATGAGTGAAGAATCCGTCAACTTTCGAGTGAGGTAGATGGCAATCTGACGCGGGACTAAAAAACCTTTACTCTTTCTTTTAACCTTAAAGTCGGAAATTTTAATATTGAAATATCCGGCCACTACTTTTTGGACGACATCGGTGGAAACAAATTCTTCCCTTGGTTTAATAATATTCTTCAACACTTCTTTCACCATATTTAGGTCGATGGCTTCCTTGGAGAAAGAGGCAAAGGCCCCGACCCGAATGAGACAACCTTCCAATAACCTGATATTCGAGTCGATCTGAGAGGCAAGGAAGAAGGCCACGTCATTGGGAAGGTTGATCTTTTCATTTTCGGCCTTCTTTCTAAGGATTGCCACCTTCGTTTCAATGTCCGGCGGCTGAATATCGGCGATCAATCCCCATTCAAAACGGGATCGAAGGCGTTCCTCAAAATTGGGAATGTCTTTTGGAAATTTATCACTTGTAACGACAATCTGTTTTTTCGCCTCATAAAGGGAGTTAAATGTATGGAAGAATTCTGCCTGGGTTCTCTCTTTTCCAGAGATAAACTGGATGTCATCGATCAACAAAATATCCATCCGTCGATATTTATTCCTGAACTCCTCCATCTTCTCGAAACGGATTGAATTGATCATCTCATTGGTAAAATCCTCGGCCGAGGTATAGAAAATTTTTTTAACGTCGGGAAGGACGCGATGCCGGAAGATGTGGTTTCCAATCGCATGGAGAAGGTGGGTCTTTCCCAACCCTACTCCTCCGTAAATAAAGAGGGGATTGTAATTCTTGGCCGGCAGGTTGGCAACGGCCAAACAGGCGGCATGGGCAAATTGATTGCTTGCTCCCACCACATAATTCTCAAAGGTATATTTGGAATTAAAAGGGGGAGTGAGTGCGTGGAAAGATGGGGAGGGAGGGTTTTCCTGGGAAGAAGGGGCGGAGTCCCTTCGATCCACCCTGCCGGATGCGGGGTCGTTTTTAACTTTAAATTGAAGATGAAAGGGTTTCCGGGTCAGGCGGAAAAAAACCTCCTTGATCTGGTTTGAATAATGTTCCTGGATCCATTCCCTGAAGAAACGGTTTGGGACTTCCATCTCGACCTTTTCGCCATCCATCGAAATAAAATGAATGGGCTTGATCCAGATGTCGAAATTCTGAGGGCCGATCTTCTCTTTGAGAGAATCGGTTACCTTAGACCAGAGATCTTCCATAAAATCGACCTTGAGGGGAAGGAAGATGGATCATAGATGAACATTTATGGAATGGGCGGACCAGACCAAAAACCAAATACCTCTTTATTTTTAATAGGTTGTCAAGCTCTTTTCACAATGTTTCCACAATTGTGGATAAATGAATAAAAATGAAACCGAGGGGAATGATTTGAGGATTAAATTTATCTTTTCAAACCAGAATACCAATAACCCCATTTTAAAAAAAATTCAAGTATTTTTTTGTCTTATTCCTTTTCAGCGAGTTTCGCGATCGCGACAACCCGTTCCCCTTGATCAATGTTAATCAGCCTCACCCCCTGAGTACTCCTCCCTTGGACGGGGATATCAGCGGCTTTCAAACGGATAATCTTTCCACTGTTGGAGATGATCATCAATTCGTCCTCATCCGTGATGGCTTTCACTCCCACCACGTCTCCCGTCTTCTTTGTCCTTTTCACCGTGAAGATGCCCGATCCTCCCCTGTTCTGGATCCGGTATTCCGAGGCCTGGGATCTTTTCCCATAACCATTTTCTGTGACCGTTAGCAGGGATGTATATGGAACAACCACCTCCATCCCCACCACCTCGTCCCCCTTGGAGAGCCGTATTCCCCTGATGCCGCGGGCGGTTCGGCCCATCTCCCGGATCTGATTCTCGGGGAAATGGATGGCCTTCCCCATCTTCGTCCCGATGAAGAGATGGCGCTCACCGTCGGTTAATTTAGCGGAGATCAGTTCATCCCCTTCATCGAGGCCGAGGGCGATGATACCCCCCGCCCGGGGATTGCTGTAGGCCTCGAGGGCCGTTTTCTTGATCGTCCCCTTTTTCGTCATGAAGGTAATAAACTTCCCCGGCGAAAAATCCTTGAGGGACAGAATGGCCGTCACCATCTCCTCGGGATTGAGGTTGAGGAGGTTGATGATAGCTTTTCCCCGGGTAATGCGCCCCGCCTGAGGGATTTCGTGGACCTTCTTCCAGTGAATCTTTCCGGCATCGGTAAAGAAAAGGAGGTAGTCATGGGTGGAGGCGATGAAGAGGTCCTCGACAAAGTCTTCCTCCTTCATATTGATTCCGACCTTCCCCTTTCCGCCGCGGTGCTGACTCCGGTAAAGGCTGATGGGATTTCTCTTGATATATCCCGTATGGGTAATCGTTACCACCATGTCCTCTTCTGCGATGAGGTCTTCGATCTTAATTTCCGGGGCAACCTCCACGATCTCCGTGTGTCTCTCATCTCCATAGGCGTCCCGGATGGAGACGAGTTCTTCCTGGATCACATTGAGCATCAGCCGCTCGCTGGCCAGAATCTCCCTGAGGCGGTTGATTTGTTTAATCGTTTCCTCATACTCTTCGATGATTTTCCGTTGCTCCAGGTTGGTGAGGCGCTGGAGCCTCATGTCAAGGATGGCCTGGGCTTGTTCCCCGGACAGCGAGAAACGTTCTATCAATCGCTCCCTGGCTTCCTTGGGTGTTTTGGAAGCCTTGATCATGGCGATGATGGCATCGATCTGATCGATTGCCTTTTTGAGGCCTTCGAGGATGTGGGCCCTGGCCTCTGCCTTCTTCAACTCGAAGAGCGACCTCCGGGTCACCACCTCCCGCCGATGCTGGAGGAAGAAGTGGAGCATTTCTTTGAGGGTGAGAAGTCTTGGCTGATTCTGATGGATAGCCAGGAGGGTGATTCCGAAGGAGGTCTGCATCTGAGTATTCTTGTAGAGCTGGTTAAGGATGACTTCCGGAACCTCATTCCGTTTCAATTCGATGACCACCCTCATCCCTTCGCGGTCCGATTCGTCCCGGACAGCGGCGATGCCTTCGATCACCTTCTCCTGGGCCAACTCGGCTACTCTCTCGATCAGTTTTGCCTTATTGGTCTGGTAAGGAAGCTCTGTGATGATGATGCTCTCCCTCTCTCCTTTCCTGTCCCTCTCGATAATGGCCCTAGCCCTGAGTTGAATGATGCCCTTGCCTGTCTCATAGGCCGCCTTGATGCCCTCCCTCCCGTAGATGAATCCTCCTGTGGGAAAGTCCGGCCCCGGGATGTACGACATTAATTCGGCGACCAAAATCTCAGGGTTGTCGATAAGGGCGATCAGCCCGTTAATCGTTTCGACCAGATTATGCGGAGGGATGTTGGTGGCCATTCCCACGGCGATCCCGGAAGAGCCGTTTACAAGGAGATTGGGAAATCGGGAGGGAAGGACAGAGGGTTCACGCAGGGATTCATCGTAATTCGGGACAAAATCGACCGTCTCCTTTTGGATATCGGCCAACAGTTCGCCCGCCAGCTTGGCCATGCGGATTTCGGTATACCGCATGGCGGCAGGAGGGTCGCCGTCAACGGAGCCAAAATTTCCCTGGCCGTCAACCAGGGGGTAACGGAGCGAGAAGTCCTGGGCCATCCGGACAATGGCATCATAAACGGCCATATCTCCATGGGGATGGTATTTTCCGATCACATCGCCGACGATCCGGGCCGATTTCTTATAGGGCTTATCCCAGTCGTTATTCAAATCGTTCATCGAATAGAGGATTCGGCGATGAACGGGCTTTAGCCCGTCTCGGACATCGGGAAGGGCGCGGCCGATGATGACGCTCATCGCATAATCCATGTAGGATTTCTTCATCTCGTCTTCGATATTGACAGGAGTGGCAATCTGATATTCGTTCATATTTGCCTCGGGAATAATCGACTAATCTTATTGAAAAATTTAATATAATCGGAGCTCATCTGTCAACAGAATTCAGAGGTAATGTAAAATCTTTTGTGTAAAAAGAGAGAGGGGTGTTATCCTCTTGGGAAGATTTTGGACAAAATCAAATCCCAATGGAAAGGAGGACACACC
>JAGVBT010000149.1 GCA_020059605.1 Deltaproteobacteria bacterium | reverse complement strand
TGTCATCCTGAACTTGGTTCAGGATCTAATGAATTCAACCAATTACGAGACCCTGAAAAAAATTCAGGGTGACAAAATAGTAATTACGACACAGTCTCCAAAGGGGTAGGGGGGATATTCTTTATGTTTTTCTCAACGCTCTTCTTAAAAATTTTCCGGTGGTGGTCTTGGGGACTTCGTTTACAAACTCAACCTGCCTGGGATATTTATAAGCGGCCATTCTCTCCCTGCAAAGAGTCATGATCTCTTCTTCGGTGACTTTCCCTTCGAATCCATCCTTTAGAGCTACAAACGCCTTGACCGTCTCTCCCCGGTAGGGATCCGGCACGCCGATGACGGCAACCTCCCGAACCGAGGGATGAAGGTAGATTACATCTTCCACCTCTCTCGGCCAAACTTTGAATCCGGAAGCGATGATCATGTCCTTCTTCCTGTCCAAGAGATAGATCCATCCCTTACTATCCATTGTGCCCACATCTCCTGTAAAAAGCCATCCCTGCCGGATGGCATGGGCGGTTTCTTCCGGCTTATTCCAATATCCGGTGATGATTCCGGGTCCTTTGATGGCCAATTCGCCGACCTCTCCTGGGGAAAGTTCTATTCCAGGATCGCTGAGGTCCATGATCTTGGCCTCATGGCTTGGAATGGGGACCCCAATGGCAATGGCCCCCGTCGCCGGATCGACAGGGGCTCTCAGACCCAGGGGGACCAGGGTGGCCGGTGAAGTGCTTTCGGTGAGGCCATAAACATTGTGAATATAAGTTCCTGTGAGATGTTCAAACTGTTCCACCACGGCTGGAATAACGGGGGCTCCACCGCTGTACACTTTCCGGAGGGAGGAAAGATCGTGTTTGCCGATTTCGGGATCATTCATCAGGGCAATAAAGACGGTGATCGCTCCGATTGTACAGGTGGCTTTCCATTTTTCAATCATCTGAAATGTCGTTTTAGGATCAAACCGATAAAACAGTATGAGAGGTGTGCCGGAGGCAACGCAGGCTCCGATATGGCCAACCATCCCCGTCACGTGGAAAAGGGGGGCAACGCCGAGCATGGTATCCGAAGGGGTCAGCTTCCAGCAATGCTGATAAACCTCGGAGTTAAAGGCGACATTCCCATGGGTGTTCATGGCAGCTTTGGGCGGTCCCGTCGTTCCGGAGGTATAAGTAAGATAAGCCACCTCATGCCCTAACAGCTTGATTTCAGGAGGTTGCTTCCCCCGATACTTCTCAACGAGCTTGATAAAATCCAGAGTTTCAAGCCCCTTGGCTCTTTCCACCCCTTTAAGGATCGAGGGGCGTGGACTCTTCGGATTGAGAAAATCCAACTCCGAAGTTGTCACAACATGCTCGACGCCCGTTTCTTCAATGACCTTTCGAATGGTCGCCCCGAAAAGGGATTCCATGCCAATAAGAACTCGAACCGATGCATCCCGAAAATAGTAGGAAAGTTCTTTCTCCCTGTACATGGGATTTAATGGGACGACGATCCCGCCGCTTTTCCAGACGCCAAATTGAGCAATGACAAATTGCGGGATATTCTGAAGGTAAAGAGAGACGCGGTCCCCTTTCTTAATGCCGAGGTCTCTCAAAGCGCAGGCAAAGGAATCGCTCATCTCATCCAATTCCTTGTAAGAGATGATCTTGTCAAAGTAATAGAGGGCAGGGCTTTGGCTGTGGCGCTGCACCGTCTTCCGAAGATGGTCCAAGCCATGATTGGCCTCGGGGGCTAAGTTGGGCGAATAGTCTTTGGGATATAAGGAAAGCCATCGCCTTGATTGGTGTTTCGAATTCATCCCGGATCTCCTTTGATGATGAACGAATTCAACCCGTCGACGAGGGGTTCGAAATCAGCTTCTCCTGTGACTGAGTAGTGAGGAACGGCTGGATTCGAATCTTGTGCCGGGCAGGCCCTGGGACATCCACAGAGGTGAACGGTGGCATCCATCTCCGTTTCTTCACCATAAGAATAAAGAAAAAGGAACTGCCCTTCAAATCGGGATCGGATCCGCTGGAGCATTTCGACCCTCTCATACGTTGGATTGCACCCCCCGCAGAATTTAACACCGATCCTTTTCATATTTATCGGGGTGGTTACCAGATGGTCCAGCCCCCGTCCACGTAGATGGTCTGGCCGGTGATGAAATCTGAAGCGGGGGCCGACAGGAAGATGACCGTCCCTTCAAGCTCCGGGAGATACCCCCATCGTCCCATGGGTGTGCGTTCATTGATGAAGTTGAACCTTTTTGGGTCATTTCGAATCTGCTTGACCATATCGGTTTCGAAATAGGTCGGACCAATCGCATTGACCCGGACACCCTGTTTGGCCCATTCAAGGGCCATGACCTTGGTCATCTGTTCCACCCCGCCTTTCGAGCAAGCATAGGCGAGTTGGGTGGCAAGCCCCACTTTGCCGAAGATGGAACTCATATTGATCACTTTCCCGTATCCCCTTTCGATCATCTGAGGGACAACCGCCTGGGCAACCAGAAAATATCCTTTCAGGTTTGTATTAATAATCAGATCCCACTTGTCCTCCGGGTATTCAAGGACAGGAACACGATAATTGGTGCCCGCGTTATTAACGAGGATATCAATCCGGCCGAAATGACTGAGCACCCGATCGGCCCCTCTGAGCACCTTCTGCTTGGAGAGAACATCCAGTTCAAACCCAGTCGCATTCCTCCCCGTCGCCTGGATTTCGGTTGAGACCCTTTCGAGATCGTCAAGATTACGGCCGCAAACGGCGATATCTGCGCCGGCCTTTGCCAATGCCCTGGCCGCTGTTTCACCAAGCCCCCGCGTGCTTCCCGTAATCATTGCGACTTTCCCGGTCAAATCGAAGAGATTCATCTTCAACCCCTTGTGAAAGGATTCAATTATTTCTTTTTCCCCCTCTTGTCCACGACCCGTTTGGCCCGGAAGACGGATTGTTTCAGGGTGCCCGGCGGGACGAATTTAATCTCCGGGAGAACCTTACATTCTTTCAGCAAACTCTCTTTTAATTGGGAGGAAGCCTTCGGAACCTCGCCCTGCTTCAAGCATTCGACGATGAGGGCGCACTGCTCTTCTCCGGATTTCGGATCGGTGGTCAGTTCAATGGAGAATTCTTCCGAAAGTTCCTTGATCCCCCTAACGGCATTCTCTATCTGTGATGGGAAGAGGTGAAGACCCCCGCAGGTAATTCTATCTTCCATCCTTCCGAGAATGCCTCCCGGCGATCGGGCATGGGTCCGTCCGCACCTGCATTTTTTCTTGTCGAGCCTGGCCACATCCCCCGTCCAGAAACGGACCATGGGCGTGGCTTCCTTGGTGAGATGGGTGATAACCAGGATCCCGGGCTCTCCGGGTTCACAGGGCCTCTTTGTCTCGGGGTTGATGACCTCCACCAGGAGATGGTCTTCAATCCAGTGAATCCCAGCCTTCAATGAGCATTCCGTCGCAATAATCGGGCCGATCTCAGTCAGCCCGTAGCAGTCAAACGCGTCGATTTCCAGTCCGGTTTCAATCCTCTTGCGGGTCGCAGGCACCTCGGCGCCGACCTCGCCTCCGAAACATCCTATCCGGAGAGGAAGGTCTTTGGGCGAGATCCCCTTCTGCTTGAGCTGGTCCGAAATGTTGAGAGCATAGGTCGGAGTGCAGATGAGAACCGTGGACCCGGGATTGAGGAGGTAATCGATCTGGCGCTCGCTCTTGGTCGATCCGATGGGGATGACAAAACATCCCAGCTCCCTGGAGGCGTAATGGATCGAGATGCCGGCGACCCAGAGACCGTAACCGAATCCGTTCTGGATGATATCTCCCGGACGGACACCGAACGTCCACATCGTCCGGGCTGTCCACCGGGCGATGCTTTTTACATCTTCATGGGACCAGATGGTGTTCACGGGAATCCCCGTTGTCCCGGGAGAAGGTCTGAGTTCCGCCCAGTTTTCGGGAGGGGCCACCGTAAATCTTCCGAAATGGGGATGGGCCTGCTGTTCGGCCCGAAGTTCTTCCTTGGTGACAAAGGGAAGGTGCCGGATGTCTCCCAGCGATCGAATATCTTCAGGTCGGATGCCCGCCTTTTTGAACTTCTCATGGTAGAATTCCGAATTTCGATAGCACTTTCGCAACTGGAGCTTGAGTTTATGAAATTGAAGGGCTTCGAGTTCCTCTCGTTCCATCAACTCCATCTCAGCATCAAAATATTTTCTGATCTTCATAAGTCACCCCCTTTTCCTCCGAATGCCGAATGCGGATTTCGGATTGCGGATTGGTAATAAAGTTTTAAAACGCTCTGCGCAATGCTCTCTGCGCTCTGCTCCTCTTTTGGAAGCTCAGCGGCGGCGCATAGACGGCCTTCCTGCCCAGTTCTTCTTCGATTCGAATCAGTTGATTGTATTTGGCCACCCGGTCCGTCCGGGACGTGGCGCCGGTCTTGATCTGGCCTGCCCGGGCTGCGACGGCGAGATCGGAGATGGTCGTATCCTCGGTTTCCCCCGAACGATGGGAGATGATCGTTCGATAACCGGCCTTCCTGGCCATGTCGATCACCTCAAGGGTTTCGGTCAGGGTTCCGATCTGATTCGGTTTGATCAGAATGGCATTGGCGATTCCCTCTTTGATTCCCCTCGAGAGGCGCGCCGGATGGGTAACGAAGAGATCGTCTCCCACCAATTGGACTTTCCCGGAAAGACGGAGGGTCATCTCCTTCCACCCTTTCCAGTCATCCTCGGCGAGGCCATCCTCGATGGTGAGAATGGGGAATTTTTTGATCAGGTCTTCGTAATAGGCGACCATCTCGGCCGAAGTCCTTTTCGGCCTTTTTTCCGCCTTGAGAAAGTAAAATCCATCCCGGTAGAATTCATTGGCAGCCGCATCGATTCCCAGGCCCACATCTTTCCCGGGCCGGTAGCCGGCCTTCCGGACGGCCGCCATGATCAGGGTAAAGGCTTCTTCATTCGATCCGAGGTCGGGCGCAAATCCGCCCTCATCCCCGACCGAGGTTTTATAGCCTTTTCCCTTCAGAATCGACTTGAGATGATGAAAAACTTCAACTCCCATCCGGAGTCCTTCGCGGAAGCTTTTCGCCCCGACGGGAAGGATCATAAATTCCTGGATGTCCAGGTTATTGTCGGCGTGGGCTCCTCCATTGAGGATGTTCATCAAAGGGAGCGGAAGCCCTGTGGCCGAAGGTCCCCCGAGATAGCGGTATAAAGGAATTCCCGATTGGTTGGCGGCCGCTCTCGCACAGGCCAGCGAGACTCCCAGGATGGCGTTGGCTCCGAGTCGTCCTTTGTTAGGGGTTCCGTCCAGACGGATCAGGACGGAATCAATCCTTTTTTGATCGAAAGGGTCCATCCCGAGAAGCTTTGGGGCGATTCGGCGGTGGATGTGATGAAGCGCCTTCCGGACGCCTTTTCCAAGGTATCGCCCCGGATCTTTATCCCTTAGTTCGATTGCCTCATGGCTTCCGGTCGAGGCGCCCGAAGGGACGGCGGCCCGTCCCATGATGCCGCTGTCGAGAAAGACTTCCGCCTCCACGGTTGGATTTCCCCTGGAATCGATGATTTCCCTTCCGATGATTGTGGCGATGGTTGGCATTTCTCATTCTCCCTTCGCGTATGGATGATGGTTCCTCTGGTTCAGGATGCGCGTGCCCACGTAAATGTAATGGATTCCGGAAGCGATGGTCAGGAAGGTCGTCGCATAGATGGCCATCGACGTTAGCTGTCTGAAGAGAGGATGATACCCGGCCAGCAGGGCCAGAATCACGGTCATGATCTGGAAGGCAGTGGTCATCTTGCTGATGAAACTGGGCCGGATGACAGGAGGGTGACTGATGAGGATGATCACAAGAAGTCCGAGCAGGATGATCACATCACGGGTGATGACGATGACGGAAAGCCATCCCGGGAGCACCTCAACGATGGCAAGCGAGACATACGCGGAGATGAGAAGAAGCTTGTCGGCGATGGGGTCGAGATAGGCTCCCAGTTCGGTCTTCCGGTGAGTGAGACGCGCCAGCAGGCCATCGAGTCCGTCGGTAATGCCGGCGACGGCAAACGTGATCAGGGCCCAGCGGAAGGAATGATTCATGATGAGGATGACAAAGACAGGAATCAACAGGACCCGGATGATGGTTAAGGCATTGGGCAAGTTCATGGCTCTCAGCAATAAGAGTTCGGAGTCGGGAGTTCGGAGTTCGGAGTAAAACAAAAACCATTCTTAAACTCCGAACCCTGAACTCCGAACACCGAACCGTGGATCACTCATAGAAATTTCCACCCTCTCCCCTGTAGAGGTCTTTGAAGGTGGTGAATCTGTCCAGAAAGGCCAGATCGACCTTGCCGATCGGTCCGTTTCGCTGCTTCCCGATAATGACTTCCGCGATTCCCTTATTGGGGTTATCTTCGCTACGGTTGTAGATCTCGTCGCGATAGATGAAGAGAATGACATCGGCATCCTGCTCGATCGCCCCGGATTCCCGGAGATCGGACAGCTGGGGCTTGTTTCCGTGCCGCTCCTCGGTTTTCCGACTGAGCTGGGAGACGGCAATGATCGGGATATTGAGCTCCTTGGCCAGGGCCTTCAGAGAGCGGGAGATTTCCGAGATCTCCTGCTGGCGGTTCTCCACCCGGGCCCTTCCCTTCATCAATTGGAGATAGTCGATGATAACCATGCCCAGGCGGTGATCCGCCTTTAGCCTCCGGGCCTTTGCCCTCAATTCAAGGACCGAGAGGGCGGCCGAATCGTCGATGAAGATGGGCGCCTCGTAGAGCGTTCCCGCTGCGAGCGTCAGCTTAGTCCAGTCGCTCTCATGGAGAAACCCAGTCCGGAGCCGGTTTCCTTCCACCTGCGACTGGGAGCAGAGCATCCGGATGACGAGTTGTTCTTTCGACATCTCCAGAGAGAAGATGGCGATCGGGGCTTTTCGCTCTAAGGAGGCGTACTGGGCAATATTGAGGCAGAAGGCGGTTTTGCCCATGCTGGGCCTTCCGGCCACGATGATCAGGTCCGCGGGCTGAAAGCCTGCCGTCATCTTATCGAGTTCTTTAAACCCTGAGGGAACGCCGGTGATGAGTTCCTTCTTCTCATAAAGCTTTGAAATGGTATCGAGGCTGTTCTTGACCACTTCACGGATGGAGTAGAAGGACGGTTTCACCCGTCTCTCGGAGATTTCGAAGATGGCTTTCTCGGCCTCATCAAGAAAAGATTCGACGTCACCCCGGTCCTGATAACTTTGCGTGATGATCTCGGTGGAGGTTTCGATCAGCTTCCGAAGAACCGCCTTCTCCTTAACGATCCGGGCATAATATTCGATGTTGGCCGCGGTGGGGACCGAATCGATCAGGGAGGCTAAGTAGGAAGCCCCTCCGACCACATCGAGATGGCCTTTTTTGCGCAGTTCGTTGGTGGTGGTGATGAGGTCGGCAGGTTCGTCCCGTTCGGCGAGGTCGATCAAGGCGCCGTAGATCCTGCGATGGGTATCCCGGTAGAAGTCGTCCGCAACAAGGATTTCCATCACCTTGTTGATCGCCTCATTTTCAATGAGAATGCCCCCCAGGACGGACTGTTCCGCCTCGAGGTTTTGGGGTGGGATTTTACGGGAAGAGAGATCTGCCCCTTCCATGTTTACTCCTGAACGACCCAGACCTTCAGATGGGCGGTGACTTCCGGGTTCAGTTTGATCGGCACGGTATACATTCCCAGGTTTTTGATGGGTTCTTCCAGGAGAATTTTCTTCCGGTCCACCTCGAGGCTGTTTTCCTTCAAGAAGGCTTCAATTTCCATGGAGGTCACGGCGCCGAAAAGCTTTCCGCTCTCTCCCACATTCTTGGCAAACGTGCAGGAGAGCGCCTCGATCTCCTCGGCCATTTTTTCAGCGCCTTTCTTCATCTTCACCATCCGCTGTTGAACTAGCGCCTTCTGGTGTTGGAGGGCCTTGAGGTTCTTTTCCGTAGCAAAAACCGCCTTCTTCTTCGGAATGAGGTAGTTCCTTCCATACCCATCCGAGACCTTTACCAGTTCCCCCACCTTTCCCAGTGCGGGGATGTCCTCTAACAGTATCACTTGCATGAGAACCTCCTATAAAATCCCCTCACCCTTACCCTCTCCCCAGGAGGGAGAGGGAGGGGAGAGGGGGTTAATGCACGGCTGTGGTGAAAGGCAGGATAGCGATGTTTCGGGCCCTCTTTACCGCAACCGTTACCTGCCGCTGGTGTTTGGCGCAGTTTCCGGAGATCCTCCGGGGGATGATCTTCCCCCGTTCGGTCACAAAATAACGAAGAACCCTCGGATTTTTATAATCGATATCCAACTTTTTGTCAGTGCAAAACCGGCAGACCTTCCGTCTCAGGAAGGGCCTCTTCTTTCTATCCGGAGCCGACCTTTCACCCGGTTTTTTCATTCTCTTCTCCTCTCCTTGCTGGTTTGCTCTCATCTCTGAATATCCCCCTCCTTTTCTTCAACCGGATGGAGCTCCGATGCGATCACTTCTGTACGCATCCGGCTTCTTCCCTCCGGCGTTTGCCACCGCCTCAGATGGAGCCGGCCTTTCACCAGAAGGCGTCGGCCGCTCCTGACCTCGAACCCGGATTGGGTCGCCTTGCCAAGGGCCACGATATGAACCAGGCTCGAACGTAAAACCGGCCCTTGACGGCCCGGGTCCGGTCCTTTTTTCGAAACATTTCCTGAATCGTTAAACTCCAGGGGAAACTGGAGCACAGGGGTTCCGTCGGGTTGATGATGAAATTGCGGATCCTGAGCCACCTTCCCTGTGAGGATGACCTGATTCAAGTCGGTACGACTCGAAATCGACGAGGTCATGCGGTTTCCTCAGATATTTCCTCCGGTTGATCCTCCAGAGCCGTTCCCTCTGAGACCGCCCCCTCTTTTTCGTCAAGGCGGACCGATTGAAATTTGATGACGGCATCCATGACTCGAAAATTTCTCTCTAACTCGGAGAGGAGGGCAGGTGTTCCGGCAAGATGGATCAGAATGTAATGGCCTTTGGACTTCTTTTTTACTTCGTAGGCAAGCTTTCGCTTTCCCCAGTCCTCGATCTTCAGGATCTCCCCGTTGCCCTGGGTGAGGATTCCCTTGATCTTTTCGACGGCGGATTTTACCGCCTCTTCTTCGAGATCGGGGTCTAAAATAAAGATGGTCTCATACTTCCTCTGGGTTTCTTGTTGCAACGACATGATTCACCTCCTCGTGGATTATAGCCCTAAATCAGAGTTTAGAGCAAGGGGCATGATTTATTAAAATACGAAATTCGAATTTCGAAATCCGAAACAAATTCGAATTTTTGAATGACCAAATTTTCAAAACCTTTAAGTTTGGCGCATTTGAACTTTTGGTTATTCGACATTGTTTCGAAATTCGGATTTGGTGCTTCGGATTTTATTTTTTATTCGGTTTTACCGATATCGGATGATTTGCTGACTCCGGCGATATGGCCCCGGCTGACCTTGACCCTCACCTTGTCGGAAATCTCGACGGTGACGACATCATCCCGGAGCCCGGTGATCCGGCCGTAAATGCCGCCGTTGGTCAGGACCTGATCTCCGACCTTCAAGCTCGAGAGCAAGCTGCGGTGATCCTTGGCCCGCTTCTGCTGAGGACGGATGAGCAGGAAGTAAAAGATGACGAAGATCAGGATGATGGGAAGGAAACTCCAGATGGCAGAGCCCTGATTTCCTCCCGGCTGTTGTCCCATTGCATAAACCAGATCAATTCCCATAACTCCTCCTTTTTATTTTCTAAGTAAATGCCGTTTCATTACAGGACAGGCCTTTGCCCTGTAATGGTTCCATCCGGGAAACCCGGGCCTGGTAAAATTCGGCGATCTTCCCTTCCCGGATGGCTTCCCGAATCCCCCTCATCCATTCCATATAATAATAGATATTGTGAATCGTGTTCAACCTTGAAGAGAGGATTTCGTTGGCGAGGTAAAGATGCCGCAGATAGGCCCTCGAATAATGGAGGCAGGTGTAACAACGGCACGTCTCGTCCAACGGCCCGGGGTCCTCCGCATATCGGGCCTGTTTGATCGATATCTTGCCTTCCGACGTGAAGAGCATTCCGTTACGCGCATTCCTCGTGGGAAGGACACAGTCGAAGAGATCGATTCCCTGCAGGGTCGCATGGAGGATGTCCTCCGGTGTTCCCACGCCCATCAAATACCGGGGGGCATTTTCGGGCAAACAAGGGGCGGTCCATTCCAGGACATCCTGCATGAGCGATTTGGGCTCCCCGACGCTCAAACCCCCGATGGCATATCCCTGGAAGTCCATCCGGGTGAGATCCCCGGCGCTTTCCTCACGGAGGTCCCGGTACATCCCGCCCTGGACAATGCCGAAGAGAGCCGGATCATCCTCTTTTCTTGCCCTTAAGCTTCTCTCCGCCCACAGGGTCGTGAGCCTGGTCGAGGTCTTTACATAATCATGGGGAGAAGGATAGGGCACACACTCGTCCAGGACCATAGCGATATCGGAGCCGAGAGCCCTCTGGATCTCGACCACTTTTGCGGGCGTAAGAAAATGGGGAGAGCCATCGATATGGGACTGGAAGGCGACTCCCTCGTCCGAGATCTTACGCAGTTTCGCGAGGCTGAAGACCTGATAACCGCCGCTGTCCGTCAGGATAGGTTTCTCCCAGTGGATGAAGCGGTGGAGTCCTCCCAGCCGGAGGATTGTCTCGTGGCCCGGCTTGAGATAGAGGTGATAGGTATTCCCCAGGATCCCCTCCACGCCGACCTCGACCAGTTCCTCGGGGGTGAGAGATTTGACCGTCCCCTGCGTTCCCACGGGGAGGAAGGCCGGCGTCGTGATCGCGCCGTGGCCGGTCACGATTTTTCCCAGGCGCGCCCGTGTCACAGAGTCCCTCTTTATGATTTCGAAATGAAAAGCCATCACCTTGAATATTAAATTCGAAATTCGAATATCGAAGCACGAAACAAATTCAAATTTTCGAAATCCAAATGTCTTAAACTTTTATTTGTTTCGAGCATTGGAATTTTGGTTATTTGGTATTGTTTCGAATTTCGTGCTTCGGATTTCTAATTTTCTCTTATAGAATCAGCATGGCATCTCCATAGCTGTAAAACCGATACTTACTGTCCACCGCCTCCTGATAGGCTCGCAGAACAAAGTCCCTGCCTGCAAAAGCCGATACGAGCAGGATCAGGGTCGATCTTGGGAGATGAAAATTGGTCACCAATCCATCGATCACCCTGAAACGATAGGACGGGCGGATAAAAAGCGTGACATACTCTCTCCCGGGTCTGATCCGGCCTTCCCTGTCAGAGAAGGATTCGAGGGCGCGGACCGTTGTTGTTCCAACGGCGATCACCTTTCCCCCCCGTCCCTTGACCTGTTCGATCTCGGCTGCCGTTTCTTCCGATATCTCCACCCACTCCCTGTCCATCCGGTGATCTTCAACTTCATTCGTTTTCACCGGAGTAAACGTTCCCGGCCCGATGTGGAGGGTGATCGAGGCAACCTTCACCCCTTTGTCCCTCAGGGTTTGAAGGGTCGATCGGGTGAAATGGAGG
The DNA here is from genome assembly GCA_020059605.1 of Deltaproteobacteria bacterium. Taxonomy (GTDB): domain Bacteria; phylum Desulfobacterota; class BSN033; order BSN033; family UBA1163; genus RBG-16-49-23. The sequence continues at coordinate 720 of JAGVBT010000149.1, read as the reverse complement.
CCTGCCGTGGGAGCGGCGATCGATCCGTCCTTCTCCGCGATGACTGTCTGGTAACGGTCCCGGTCGATCGGCTCATCTTTCCGGTTGATATAGGGAGGAAGGGGGATATGGCCGAATGCCTGAAGGAGATCTCCCATCGGTTTTTCATCGAAGAGGGAAATCTTTCCCCTTCCGCCTTTCACTTCTTTCAGCGTTCCATAGCCCTCCTGGCCGAACCGGAGGCGAGCCCCGCTCCTGACCTTTCCGGAATTTTTGATCAGCACTTCCCATTCACCCGTTGCCCCATTCCACGAGGGGATGAGAAGGACCTCCACTTTTCCACCTGTCTCTTTCCGTCCGAACAATCTGGCAGGAAGAACACGGGTATTGTTCATCACCAGCAGGTCCCCCGGGCGCAAATAGCTGGGAAGGTCTGCGAAGCTCCGGTGCTCAATGGCGCTCTGTGTTCGGTCGAGAACCATTAAGCGGGACTCTCCCCTGCGGGGGGTTGGGTACTGGGCGATCAGTGATCTCGGGAGGGTATAGTCAAACTCCTCAATCCTCATGTCTCAAGCATCGAATGGGATTTAAACTCAATTAAGCTAACAGGTTAAAACCGAATTCGCAAGGTAATGTAAAATGTTTTGTGTAAAAAGAGAGAGGGGTGTTATCCTCTTGGGAAGATTTTGGACAAAATCAAATCCCAATGGAAAGGAGGACACACCCCATGTCAGGATATCT
>JAGVBT010000118.1 GCA_020059605.1 Deltaproteobacteria bacterium | reverse complement strand
TGTCATCCTGAACTTGGTTCAGGATCTAATGAATTCAACCAATTACGAGACCCTGAAAAAAATTCAGGGTGACAAAATAGTAATTACGACACAGTCTCCGTGGGGGGGAGGAGCTATTTTTTGGCTCAATTGGGGTAATACTTATTAATCAGTCCAAAATTGTATAGACACGGAAGATAAATCCCTGATTCCCTCCCTTTGCCAAAGGGAGGAATGACCTCTGTCATAACCCCCCTCTTTTCCCCCCTTAAATGAAGGGGGGAGGAAGGGAGGATCACTCACAAGGGAAAACCTACCCGTCCGTTGAAGGAGGATTCCATGCTGCGCTGTTTCGTTACCATCGGTTTCGTCCTCGCGTTCTGCCTCTCATTGGCGGCAGCAGACAGCCCCTCCAGAGAGGTTCAAAAACTCGAGAAACAGCTCAAGGACAAGGACTCGAGGGTTCGCGCCCGCGCTGCCTGGGATCTCGGGCAGATAGGGGCGGGCGAGTCCGTTCCCGCGCTGATCCGGGCCCTTGACGACTCGTCGGATGCGGTTCGGGCCAACGCGGCTGCCTCGCTATGGAAGCTCGGCGCTGTGTCGAAGCCGGCAATACCGGCGCTGCGTAAGACGCTCAACGATTCCTCTGCCATCGCGGTAGGCAATGCTGCCGGAGCGCTCAGGAAGCTCGGTGTGCCAATGGCAGAACTGATCCCTGTGTATCAGCGTTTGCTCACAATGCCAGACTGCAAGTCTCGCATGATCGGCGTGAAGGGGTTGGTCAACGAAGTTCCGCCGATGGCGCTGTTCGAGCATGCATGGGAGTGCGGCGAAGCCCCGGGCGTCAACTCGGACATAAAACGGGACGCTCGCGAGGCGCTTCGCAAGATCATCAACCGTCGCGATCGCATCCTGGTTCCACAAATCCTCGAAACGCTGAAGACGCTTGGGAACCGCGACGGGAGCGATCTCACGTTGGCCATAAGCTCCATCCAGCCTCCAGTGACCGAGGCCGTACCTGTGCTCATCGCGCTAATCGATGGCCGCAACGAGTATACGCAGCGAGGGGCGGTCTACGCCCTGGGGCGCATGGGCACGGCCTCAATTTCAGCCGTCCCGCGTCTCATCGAGTGCCTGCAATCCCACAGGGACGCGGATACGCGCGAGAAGGCGGCTGAAGCTCTTGGTAAGATCGGACCCAGCGCCGCCAGCTCCACCGTGCCGGCTCTCATCAAGGCGACCAGGGACGACAAGTGGCCCAAGGTTCGCAGGGCGTCGCTGTCGGCGCTGGGTGAGATAGGACCGGCGGCGCGTGAGGCGATTCCCGTTCTGCGAGCGGCGCTTCGGGATCCCGATAGTTGGATCAGCCTCGAGGCTCGCAATGCGCTGTTCCGCGTGGACCCAAGCTCCCGCGAGGAGGTAGCCGTCATCTCCGACATGTCTCGTCCGGAGCAGAAGGGAAGCCTGTTCGACGACCTCTCGCAGCTGCAGTCAACTCTCCCCAAGCACGTCTCCGAGGCGTTCGAGCTGATCATCTACGATCAGTTCGCGATGGTGACGGCGCCCTATGCCGATAGCAAGAACGGTCGCGGTCAGTTCACCTACAGGGGAGGGACAGTGACCGGACCGCAGGACGCCATGGGCGTCCAGGACTGCACGAAGAAGATCGCACTATCGGGCGTCGACTTCTCGCTCGTCCCCAAGCTCGTTAAGCAGGCGCCGGGATTGCTCGGCGCGCCCTCGGGAAAGGTCACACACGTCTCACTGAGCGGAGGGGTGTTCTGTAAGGCAATCGGCTGGTTCGTCTACGTCGAGAAGGCGGGCTTCGTCGAGTTTAACCTCGACGGCAAGGTCGACAAGGTGCGAAAGATGTGAGGCTGCTGGAGCAGTGCGCGTTTTAGGGCAACCCGGTCGAATACACGCTCCCGCCGGCGTAGACGATGCGCGGGTTCTGGGGATGAAATCTTCAATTCCAGGATAAATTAAAAACTTGCGATTTCAAGATGTGTTGAAAAAAGGCAGGGCCGGTTCCGAACCCTGCCTTCCTGATGATTAAATTAATTCAGGCGGTTTTATGTTTGGCAGTCATTAGGGGCAGTTGGTGGCAGGCTGAAGAGATTGAACACCATCATTACTAAAATCACAACCACTTGGCGAGCCCGGGTCATCACAGTGGAATCCCAGTATCACGATGTAACCTTTCAGGTGCCGGCGTCTAAGACCGCGCTCCCGATAAATCCATGGACCTCTGTAACCGAGCCACTCGTCACATAATGCATTGAGCCGGTCAAATGCATTTTCACTTTATTTCCATCAAGGATGGTATTCCCGTTCACTAATGTCTGGTGTCCCTCACTATCTGTAGCGATGCCATGAATGATGTAATGATTCCCAACGGTGCGCATAACTGCCAATCTCGCTTTTTCTCCGAAGTCAACGTTGGACAAACAAATTTCACCCTTGCTGTTCGGCCACAGGCTTGGCCCGGCATGAAGAGCGTTGGTTCCATATAAAAAGATAACCGCAATGATAATCCCTGCTGTTATTACTCTCGATCATCTCATAATCTTCCTCCTTTGCCTTAATGATTGCATCATTGTCTCGCGGTCTTGAAATCACTGTTTGTTATACCAGAATATGTCCGTTGCAGTGCCGCTGTCGAATTTTCCGGGAATTGGAGTAAACGCGTCAAAAGCAGTCGCCGTTGTTTTTCCAAAGATGCCTAATTCACTGCCTGTCCATAGAAAGTCGGTGGTATGCCCCACCGCATCCCACAGGATGTCGGAACAGCCGTCCCCGTTGAAATCTCCCACGATCGGAGAATACGTTCCATAAACCTGTATATCATCTGAAGACGAGGAGGCAAAATCCCCATGCGAGGCAGCCCACCATACTTTGTCTGTAGCCGGCCCCTTGGCGTACCAGAATATATCCGTTTTCCCATCACAGTTGAAATCGCCGGCAATAGGCTTATAGTTCTCGCCCGGGCCGAAAAAGCTTTTCAAGCTGAAACTCCCGCTGCCGTCGGACAACCACATAAAGGTCGTTCCCCCAACCGGCTCATACCAGAGGATATCATCTCCGTGAAGACCATCGAAGTTGCCAACGATAGGAATATAGGTTCTCAGCACGGATGGGGTCATATTGATTGTTGTTTTGACATATCCTGTGCCAAAAACACTGAACCACCAGATGGAATGGGTCGGTGCACGGGGGACATACCAGAGGATATCCGTAGCCCCGTTGCCGTCAAAATCTCCTGCCACGGGCACTGCCACTTCGTTTGCCGTAAATGAGGAATTCTCTGTCCAGGTTCTGTTCCCGTTCGAAAACCACATCACATCAGAGGCTGTCCCGGGTTGATACCAGAAGATATCGTCTGCCCCATTCCCGTCAAAGTCGCCGGCGACCGGAATGAAAGTCCGGGTGGAAACCGGTTTCTTTTCCCGGGCAAAGCTGAGATCCCCGTTTGCCCACCAGATATAAGAATCGCTGTTCGTTCCCAGTTCCTTGCGGTTGGTAAGGCTTTCCCCGGAAACTTGCGCCCTGATCAGTTTTCTCTGTGAGTCCGAGAAGTATCCAGGGGTCAGGAGGTGCGCCAGGTAAGTGCCTCCCCAGTAACCCATGGCGTTGACTCCCCATGCAAATGTTTTCGGGCAGTTTTCCGGATCCCCTGTCGGAAAACTGAGACCTTTGAGTGCCGAGTCGCCTGAGGAAAATGAGTAACCGGCTAAGGGACCGTCTACGGTACAGCGCATGACGCTGTTTCCGGCACAGTCTGGGTATGACCCGCCCCTATTGTCAACAAGACAATTCCTTTCATTTCCGGTTTTAGCGATATTCCGGTATCCATCATTCCGGGCACAGTCTCCGGAATAGGCTTGCGCATCGCTCTTGCTCGAGAAGAAAAACGGAGAACCGAGATCATTCAAACAATAAATCATATCCCATATGTCCGTATGATCAAGCGGTTGCCCCGTAGTTGGATGGGTTCCTGCCGGAGGTTCCCATACATGGCTGAGCCCGAAGAAGTGTCCCAGTTCATGCACAAGATGGTAGGGGCTGAAAACACTCCCGACGGGATTATACATGTTGCGGGCATTCATTAAGACTCTGCGGTTGTCCGGAAAATCAGCCATACTGCTGCTGCCATCGCAATTGTTTGCATCGCGGATGGTCAGGCTTTCCTTATCAAAGAGCCAGACGATGAGATCAGACCTATCCGAGTAGTTATTCACCGCGTATCTTATCCAGCTGCCGGCCCCTTGATCACCATCCACCTCGGATCCATCCGGTATAGAAAGGGAATAGATTTGTTTCAGCTCCCCCTTCACATCATTCCACCTGAGGGGACTTTCACAAACCATCGATTCATTTGCGAAAATATTCATCCGGTAGCCTTCCGTGGACTTTATCCAGAATTTCACTCCCGTCGGGCGGTGGGCGAAGGATTCATTCAGTGCTCTCAAGTTAGACTGCAGTTGCTCATAATTTAGAAAAGGGGCCCCACCGCTCTGAAAGGGGTAAGTATCCTGGGCCAGGATAAAAGATAGGGGAACGATTTTTTTTACACTTGTATTTAAAAAGCCCGCAACCCTGCCGGCGAACGCTTTGATATTTGTTTTGAGTTCATGCAGGGCAGACATCACCCGCGCTTCCTTGAAAAAGACCAATTGGGCAAGATCAGCGATATCGGAGGTCTGTCTCTCGATGATATCAAGGCTTTCCCTGATTTCCGCTGGAAGGTCAACGGGGTCGTCCCCAAAGGTCGCATGAACGTCACCCATTCGGGCCCTCAATTCACGGAATTGCTCCGCCATCGAGCCGAGTTGGTCTGCAACACCGGAGGGATCTGCCTTGGGCGACCTTCCTGTTGGTACCAGCAGATGATTCAGCCTTTTATTGATTGAATCAAGCACGTTCGAAATCGAATTCAGCTTATTTAGCTGGGATTTAAACGGCGATGGCTCGACGCCTGCGACGGCAGGGTTGGTAAGGGCTAAAGTCATAAGAGCTAACACCACGCAAAGAAACAGCTTTCTGCACATGAGGATTCCTCCTTTTGATCTATACCTTGAGAATAATGTATCTAACTTGAGCGGTTTTTCTGTGAACATTTTGCTTCTGTAGGGGCGGTCCTCTGTGGCCGCCCGGTTCGGGAGCCCGCGGAGGGGCTCCCCTACAAATTCTTCAACCCAATCAGGAAAATCACCTGTCAGGTGATTTGAAATCTCAGCCAAAATCCCGCTGCTGCTGTTTTTCTCTTAAAGAATCGCACAATTTAGGTTTAAGATTTAACTGATCAAGGGATCAGGCTGTCGATGCAGTCCTTGGTGAAGCTGGTTGCACTTTTCGGACCCTTCTTTACCCCGCCATTGAGGGTCCCCAAACGGCCATCGGCATAACCGCCGATTTCACATTGCAGTCCGTAGACGCCATTGAGCACGGCGCTGTAGTTCGGAAGGTCAAAGATGGTATCTCCTGTATCCCTGCCCAGGTTTACCCCGGAGTTCTGGGTCACTAAGATCCCATTTCTGCCGTTTCTTTCAATAACATTACCGGAGATATCGGCCTGGGACACTTTGGCTACCCTGATCCCGTCATTGGAATTATTCCGGATTTCATTTCCGACGATTTGGGCGGTGGAAGACCGGGCCACTGTCACTCCGTTCAAATTGTCCTGAATTGTATTAGGGGTCGCAGCGCTGTCAGCACTGCTCCTTATGCCAATACGGACAAGGGAGTTGGTATCCACAACAACCCCGTCCTCCGCGTTACCCTGTATTGCATTGCCGAGGAGATGGGCGAAGCTATTCATTGCAACCACAACACCATGCCTCCCTGTATTTTGGATCAAATTATCCTCAATGAATGCAGTCCCACCCCGGATTACCTGTATGGCATCGTAGTCCCCTGTAATGGTGAGGGCTTTGATGCGTATCCCCTTACCTATGGTCGTGATGGTGGGCCCCTGGCCCAAATTTCCATTAATGATTGCTGGTCCAACCAAATTAATATAATCTTTTAACTCCGATATAAATAGATTTCTTGGGTTATCGGAAGTGCCTGCAAGTTCAACACCAGTGCAGGTCCCAGACACCTGTATGGTCTGATATGGTGTAGCTGCGTCGATTGCCGCCTGAATCGAGGTATAAGTAGTTGAACCTATTTTAACCTCGCAGCTAAACCCCGTTGAAGGCAGAAGCCAAAGAAGCGCTCCCCCCAACACCAAACAACACGCCATTTTGATCATTCTCTTTTTCATAATTCCTTTCTCCTTTCATCCTGACTGTTTTGCTTGGCAGCTTCCCCTTGCGGATGGATGCCTGCCTCCAGCTCATGAGAATTGAGTATCTCCCAGAGATCGTCGAGATTGGTGAAAGCTCTTTTTTCCCTTCTTTCACCTTCAACCGACTCGACAATCCCCACCAGGGAGCGGGGATTGCCCTTTTCAAACCGGTATATCCGAACGATGTAGTTCTCCACGATTTACCCCTTGCCGGCCATTCTTATATCACAGGGGAGGTTACAGGTAGGTTACAGGAAGAAAAAATAATACGGAGACGTGGAGACGCGGGGAAACGGAGAAAAGCCAAAAAAAACTCAATGATTTTGAGGTATTGTTTCGTAAAGGGCTTTCGTCCCCGGGGAGGGATCGATTCCAAGGGCGTTTTGGAGAATCTTCCGGCAACGGTTGTAGATAGCCATGGCTTCGGCCTTTCGCCCTAAAGAAAGATAGGAAATCATGAGGCGCTGATAGAACTCCTCGGCAAGTTCGTCGGCTTCAACTCCCTTCTGATAGCATTCCACTGCTCTGTCCCACTGACCGATTCTTTCAAAATGGTTACCAAGCTTACTGACGGCCCGTATGAACTTGCTTCGAAGCCGTTCCTGGTAGGCAATGATCCACGATTCATTGGCCTCTTCCCCGAGAAAAGGCCCCTTGTAGAGGGAGAGTGCTTTCTCGGCAAATCTCTCTCCCTTAATCAAAGAATCACCTTTTTGATTTTCCCCTAATAAATGCCCTGCTCTCTCCAGGAAGTGCTCAAAAGCAAAGGCATCCACCCAGCAGAATTGTGGGTTCAGCGTCACCCGCCCTTCACGGACATGGACTGCCCTTTCGTCTCCGACCAACTGGCGGAGGCGATGCAGGGTGGTCTTAAAGGTCTGATGGGCTGTGTCACCGTCTGTCTCCGGCCAGAGGGCATCGACGAGTTGTTCCTCCTTCACCCCTCCGGCGCCGAAGGCAACGATGGCCTTCAGCAAGGCCAAGGGCACCCGTGGAGCTCGAACAGGGTACTGCAGCACCTTTTCATCTCTCACGACCCCGAATCGACCGAGGGTAAAGATCTTCAATGGCCAGGGCCAGCTATCGATCTCCGTTGACTGTTCATCAGGGACCAGGTTCAGTTTCCGGATCAAACTCTGCACGTACCCGATTTCAATCCCGGCCTCCAATGCTTTACCGCAGAGACGGCTCATGACGGCAGGCCGCCAAAAATAGAGAAGTGTTGTGAAACCCTTTTGCCGCCCGAGTGTCATTGCTTTTCGCAGGGACTCCAGAGCTGCATGCTCATTTTCCCGGACGAATTCAAAATACGCTTCGGCCAAACCATATAAGTATTCAAAATAGGAGCTGCCCGTCTGGTTGACAGCCTGTTTGGTTGCGGCCAGCTCCCTGTTCGCCTCGTCCTCGTTCCCTGCTTCATGCAATGCATGTGACAGAACAAGCCGGACCAGAACCTCGGAAACAGGCACCCCTGTTTCCAACACCAGTTCCAGGCCCTTTTTTGCTAAAAGAACGGCCTGGGACATTTTTCCGACATACAGAGCGTGCCAGGCAGAAAGGTAGAAATGGTGGCTGACGTGGGTGCGGCTTTCGCTCCGCAGGGTCTTTTCCAGCTTTAAAAGGAATTCCTCGGCGCGCCCGGAGTTCCCTTCGTTCAGGGAACTAACCACTCCCTGGTTGTAAAACAGAGGATTAACGACATGCACGCCAGTTTTCTGAGCCTCTTCCAGCCCCTCCGATACCGACCGGAAAGCCTGCTGTCGATATTCTGCCGAGGTGTTGTAGAACATCGCTTCCGTATGCTTTAATACAAGAGACCTGAGCGGAGAAACCGGTTGAGAGGCAATCATCTTTTTCATTTCGCTGATCAGCATGCCGCACTCGGTGAATGCGCCCATCCAGATAAAGTACACCGCACTGTTGGTATATGCCCGCGTACTGGCCTCGATGTTTGAGCTATTTTTTGAGAGAGAAACTGCATTTTCAGCCCATTGTTGAGTGTCCGGGTGGACAGGGTTTCTCCAGGTCAACGCAGCGGTCATGCCCGCTGCCACGATGAGAGCGATCTCGGCGGAGGGAAAGGAAGCGTCCTTCCCGCCGCGCTCATCCAGCCACGCAATCCACCGGTCGAGGGGACGAAAATCATCAAAAACGTAGAAAAAGGTCTGCACCGATCCCGACCAGGCCAACAAGGCGCCTGCTTCATTTCCCGAGGAAACAAAAAGCTGAAAGGCGCGTTCAAGAAACGCCCGGCTCTCCATGGGATTGGAAGACAGCCGGCAAGTACCCAGCCAGTAATTCATCCATGGATCGGACTTGAGCTGTTCTTCAGGCAGCGCGGCGAGCCACTTTTCGAGAAGCTTATTCCTGCCCTGGCTGATGAATGTCTGAGCCCTGGCAGAGATAAGCCCCATCAACTCCTTCCATGCCCCGGCTTGCATGAACAATTCTGCCGCATCCTCGACCTGGCCCGAGGCTTCCAGGACCTTCGCTGTTTCGAGTCGCAAGCCGGCTAACTCCCCCGATGGGAACCGGCTCGCGGTGCGGGTGATGAGAAACTCCCGGAACATTGCGTGATACTGGTAAATCACTTCGGGGTGGCTCCGTTTCTCCGTGAAGTAGTTTCTCTGGTTCAGGCTCGACAGGATCCTGGCCGCCGCCTTATTGCCCGTCAGCTCTTCGGCCATTCCGGGCGTGATCTTCGGCAAAAATGCGGTCTTGAGCAAAAATTCCTGCAGGGTGGGATCAAACCGATCGAATGACTCGCTTGCAAAATAATCGAACACCTTCTCCGGCGCAAGGTTCTTTAATGAGCCGGGATCGATGCCCTGGGATTTCACTGCACGCGCCAGAAGCACCAGGCCCGCAGCCCACCCATCCGCCTTCTCGTGCAACCATTCGTAGGATTTCGACTGGGGGCTTCCGACTCCCAGGACCTTTGCGATGCCTTTTGACTCCTCTGGGGTAAGCTTGAGATCGTTCCAGTCGATCACGTGCAGTTTGTTTCCGGCATCCATGGCTGCGAAAGCGGCCGGGGGCTCCGAACGGCTGATGATCACGGAAGATATGTTTTTAGGAATTGCCGATAGGCCTGTGCGGATGATTTCATGAATTGCTGATTCGAGCGGGATCTCCTGGTAATTGTCAAAAACCACCACATAAGGCTGCTTGAGGCGTGAGCAGAGGTTTTCAAAGTATCTTCGAGTAAATGTGGCGGCGCCGAGACCATACTCAGGAGTGAACAGAGGGAGCGGCTTCTTGTGTCTTGGCGCGGCCTTCCTGGCCGCAAGCCCCATATAGTAGAAGAATGTGGCAAGGTCTGCATCGCCTTCATCCACCTGGTACCACAGGCACGGGAGGTTTCGGTCCTTGAGATAGCTGGCGACGAGGCTCGTCTTTCCGGAGCCGGGAGGCCCGCTGATAAAGATGACGGGCTGGGTGCGGGCCTGGTCCAACCGGCGGAAAAGTCGTTTTCTGGGGAATATTCCTTCAGGACTCGGGCGAGTAATTTTTGCCAACGCTTTCATCCTGCGAGGTCCTCCGTAGTTAGGTAATTTCCAAAGCAGAGATGAAGATAAAGACGACTATCAATCCGAACATAGCAGCCTCTTTCGATGGAATGCGAAAAGGACGAAGAACTCATCCTAAAAAACTCTTTATAACCGGGTCGGCGGGAGTTCTCCATACCCTTGGACGGTCAGGCCGGGCAGGACCATCATCGTAGAGGTTCCATGGGCAATCAACCTTTTTTCTTCATCCCTGACGACAGCTTCTCCCAGGGCAAGGGTTTTCCCCATCTTGATGCAACGGCCCTCGGCTGTGAGTTTCCCTTTTTGAACCGGGGCCAAGTAATTCACTTTAATCTCAACGGTCGTCAACCCAAGGCCGTTCTCCACCTGGGGGAACGTCGCCCAGAAAGTGGCCGCATCGACCACGGAAGCCATGACGCCTCCGTGTACATTTCCGAAGGGCTGGAGATGTTTCTCTTCCACTTGGATCTCCAGGAGGGAGGTTCCCCATGTCAGGTCTTTGATCTCCATGGACAGTAGAGAAAAATAAGGAGACCGATTGACAACCCTGGCCACAGCCTCTTTGTATTTCGGGTTTAACGGTTCTCCGGCCATCCGGTCCCTCCTTCCAACTCGTAAAATCACTCCCGGAAGAGTGCAAACAGTAGCGTCAAAAGAATACTGATAACGATGCAGGTGGTGAAAGGAAGATAGATAGTCAATTTCTCTTTCTTCATGATGATGTCTCCGGGAAGTCTCCCCGCCCATGGTATTTTCTCGCCAAACAACAGGAGAAGACCGACGACGACGATCAAGACGCCCAATAGAATGAGCATCTTTCCGAAAGCGCCCAGTCCGAACATTTTGACTCCTGAGAGCGCCTAAAGTGATAAGCGCCTAAGGTGACTAAAGTTTATTTTAGGCGCTTTAGTCACTTGAGTTCACTTTAGTTCACTTGAGTCACTTTTTATGGGCTTTGCGCCCATAAACCTTTCTTTCTCGCTGTAGATGCAGCCGCAGTATTGCTGGCGATACAATTCCATGCCCTTTGAGATTTCCAACCCCTTTCTCCAGCCTTTCCGAAAATCTTCATAATGGAAAGGGATTCCAATTTCCTTCGCCGCCCTTTCCCCGGCTTCCTTGATCATCCCGTGGTCCTGGTGTGTACTCTGCAGGAGGGTCGTTGAAAACCGGTCGAACCCCCTCTCCTTGGCTTCGCGAGCCGTGGCATCGAGCCGCAGGACATAGCAATACTTGCACCTGTCCTGGTGACGGTGGGAAACATTTTTTAAAAATTCTTCAAGCAGGTATTCATCCCGGTAGATCACGCTCAGCCCTATTTTTTCGGAATATTCTTTCAAGCAGTCCAGCCTTCTCCGGTATTCCCGGTAAGGATGAATGTTGGGATTGAAGAAATAGCCAGTGACTTCACTCCCTTCTTCTCTTATTTTTTCAATGGGAAAAATAGCGCAATTGGCGCAGCAGATGTGGAGGAGGATTTTCATTTGGAAAAAACACGAATTAATCGAATGGAATCGAATTTCCCGAATAAAACCTATTCGAGTTATTAGCTGTCATTCGTTGCATTCGAATAACCATCAACTTGCCGCCAACTTTACTTTTTCAGGCTCTTTCCTTCTGGGTATCCCTAACTCTTTCTCGACCTGCAGTATCCTTTCGGTCGTCTTGATGACCGTATCGGGATTGAGGGAAATGCTGTCGATGCCGCACCGGACTAAAAATTCGGCAAACTCCGGATAATCGCTCGGGGCCTGCCCGCAGATGCCGATCTTTCTGCCATTCTTCTTTGCCTTTTCAATCATTAGCTCGACCATCTTCTTGACCGCCGGATCTCTCTCGTCAAAGAGGCGGGCGACCTTCTCCGAATCCCGATCCAGTCCCAGGACCAGCTGGGTCAGATCATTCGACCCGATCGAAAATCCGTCAAAAACCTCGCTGAACTCATCCGCCATGATCACGTTGCTGGGAATTTCACACATCATATAGATCTCGAGGCCATTTTGTCCCTGTATCAAACCATATTTCCTCATCTCTGCAACAACCAATCTTCCTTCCTCGACGGTCCGGCAGAATGGAATCATCAACTTCACATTGGCCAATCCCATCTCGTCCCGGACTTTCTTCATCGCCAGGCATTCGAGGCCAAACCCCTCCTGATAATCCTCATCGTAATAGCGCGAGGCCCCCCGGTAGCCGATCATGGGATTGTCTTCTACGGGCTCGAACCGGCTCCCCCCGATAAGATTGGCGTACTCGTTCGTTTTGAAATCGCTCATCCGTACGATCACATCCCTTGGGTAGAAAGCCGAAGCAATCTTGGCCACTCCCTGAGCCAGCCGGTCGATGAAAAAAACCTTCTTGTCCTCGTAACCGACGGTCAACTGCTCGATCTCCTTGCGGATGTGTTCATCATTCAGGGAATCGAACCGGACAAGGGCCATGGGATGGATACGGATGACATTATTGATGATGAATTCCAACCGGGCAAGACCGACTCCGTCACTCGGGATAAAGGAGAGATGGAAGGCATTATCCGGGTCTCCCACATTCATCATGATCCTCGTGTGGGGCTTCTCCAGATGTTCCATATCGAAGTGTTTCACTTCATAGTCGAGAACCCCCTCAAAGACAAGACCCGTTTCCCCTTCGGAACAGCAGACTGTGGCGCTCCGGTAATCTCCAAGAATCTCACTCCCGTTACTGGTTCCCACCACACAGGGAATGCCGAGCTCCCGGCTGATGATGGCCGCATGGCAGGTCCGGCCTCCCCGGTCGGTGACGATCCCGGCGGCAATCTTCATAATGGGTTCCCAGTCCGGATCGGTCATCTGGGTTACCAGAACCTCGCCCTTTTTAAACTGATCAATTTCCTTTGCGCTGGAAAGGAGATGGATGGGACCCGCGCCAATTTTCTCTCCAACGCTTCTCCCCTGAGCCAGAACCCTCCCCTTCTCTTTTAACACATAGGTCTCCAGGACATTCATGTTGCTCTGGGATTTGACCGTCTCAGGCCTCGCCTGAAGGACGAAAAGCTGTTGTGTGATGCCGTCCTTTGCCCATTCGATATCCATGGGCGTGTATTTACCAGCCCTCTTTGAATAATGGTCTTCGATGATCACGCCCCATTGGGCAAGCCGGATGATCTCTTCTTCTTCGAGGATGAATTTCGATTTATCCTGTAACGATACGGGAACATTCTTTGTCGAACCCTCTCCTTCCATGGCATAGACCATCTTGATCTCTTTTGTCCCTAAGGTTTTCTGGATGATCGGTTTATAATTTTTTTGGAGGTTGGGTTTGAAGACATAAAACTCATCGGGATTGATCACTCCCTGAACAATATTTTCTCCCAGCCCGTAGGAACCGGTGATATAGGCCACATGCGGAAACCCCGATTCGGTATCCATTGTAAACATCACCCCGGAGCAGGCCCTGTCGGATCGGACCATCTTCTGGATCCCGATGGAAAGGGCGACCTGAAAATGGTCAAACCCCCTGTGGGTCCGGTAAGAGATGGCCCGGTTGGTAAAGAGCGAGGCAAAACACCGTTTACATGCCTGAATCAGGGCGTATTCCCCGCGAATATTGAGATAAGTTTCCTGTTGGCCTGCGAAACTGGCCGTGGGCAGGTCCTCAGCTGTGGCGCTGCTCCGGACGGCCACATCCGTATCTTCTCCATATTCCTTGCACAATTTCCGGTAGGCTTTGATAATCTCCTCAACGACCCCTCTCGGAAACTCGAGGCTATAAATGAGTCTCCGGACCCGGCTTCCTCTTTCGGAAAGGTTTTCCATATCATCCACATTGAGATCGTCGAGAATCTCCCGGATGCTCTCCCGGACCCCTGGTTTCTTCATGATATACTGCCACTCCTGCACCGTTCCCTCGTCCAAAAAACTGTGGTAGGCATTGACCGTCACTGCAAACCCGTTGGGGATGCTCACGCCGAGCCCGGTCAGTTCTCGTCGCATCTCTCCAAGCGAGGCATTCTTCCCGCCCACGAGCGGAAGGTCTTGAAGTCCAATTTCATCAAACCAGAGGATATAGGGCTTGTTTTCCATACTCCACTCCTTGAGGTCTGTTTTATATACCAATTTATCTGAACCCTTCCCCCCTTGTCAAGGCGAATGCCCGAGAATGCCCGAGAGCTCTAAAAAACTGCGCTTCGCTCTCTATAATCGGCCCCTCATCGATGTAAGCAGGGGTAAGATTGATTTTTCAGCCAAATGAAATTAAGATAGAAGACAATGGGTTGAAGAAATGGCAAAGGTCAAAAGGTAAAGGTCAAGACGCCCGTTCAGAAATTATTAAAGCAAGGGGGATCCAAAAACGATGAAATATGTTTATCTCTTTGATGAGGCTGATGGCAAAAATAAAAAGCTCTTCGGAGGAAAAGGAGCCGGGCTGGCCGAAATGACCCGCATGGGTCTTCCTGTCCCACCCGGGTTCATCGTTACCACCGACGCCTGTATCAAATATTATAAGGGCAAGAAAAAGCTTCCCAAAGGTCTCATGGAAGAAGTGCAGAAACATCTTAAAAAGGTTGAAGAAAAAACGGGGAAATTCTTCGGAAACCCTCAAAATCCGCTCTTCTTCTCCGTCCGGTCGGGCGGTGCCCTTTCCATGCCCGGAATGATGGACACCATCCTCAACCTCGGTTTAAACGACGAGACCATTGAAGGCCTCATCCAGATCACCTCCGATGGAAGGTTTGCCTATGATGCCTACCGGAGATTTATCCAGCTATTCGGGAAAATTGCTCTGCGAGTGAACGAAGAACAGTTCGATCACATTCTGAACCGGACAAAACAGAAAGTGGGCGCCGCCACCGACACCGATCTTGATGCGGACCATCTCAAAGACATCTGTCAACAATATCTGATCCTGGTTAAAAAAGAGACCGGCTCCCCTTTTCCCGAAAACCCGATGGTCCAATTAAAATTGGCCATTGAGGCAGTCTTCCGGTCCTGGATGGGCAAAAGGGCTATCGATTACCGGAGGGAATTCAATATCACCCCCGAGATGGCCAACGGGACGGCGGTCAACATCTGCACCATGGTTTTCGGAAACATGGGCTTCGACTCTGCAACCGGTGTAGCCTTTACAAGAGATCCGGGAACCGGAGAAAACCTCCTCTATGGCGAATATCTCGTCAATGCACAGGGCGAGGATGTGGTGGCCGGTATCCGGACGCCCAAACCGATTCATGAGATGAAGAAGGAGATGGCCAAAATATACCGGGAATTGGAAAAGGTGAGAAAGACTCTCGAAGAACATTTTCGCGAGGTCCAGGATTTTGAATTCACCGTGGAAAAGGGAACCCTCTACATCCTGCAGACACGAAACGGAAAGATGAACGCCCAGGCCATCGTCCGGACCTCCAGAGAGATGGTGGCCGAAAAGATGATCGATAAGAAAAAGGCGGTCCTCCGGCTGAAACCGTCCGAACTGGAACAACTTCTCCATAAACGGATTGATCCGAATTTTAAGGGAAAACCGATCCTCACAGGCCTCCCTGCTTCTCCGGGAGCCGCATCCGGCAAAGCGATCTTCGACGCTGACGAAGCAGAAAGGGTCGGGAAGCTCGGCCATAAGGTCATCCTGGTCAGGGAAGAGACCAAACCCGAGGATATCCATGGATTCTTCGCCTCCCAGGGAATCCTGACCAGCCGCGGCGGAAAAACCTCCCACGCCGCGGTCGTGGCCAGGGGAATGGGAAAACCCTGTGTCTCAGGGTGCGAAGATCTCAGGATCGACACGAAGGCACGGGAGGCTTCTGTCGGAAACCAGCGCATCAAGGAAGGTGAATTTCTGACGATCGATGGTTCCAGGGGTGAGGTCTTTTCCGGAGAGGTGCCCACCGTTGATCCGGAAATCAGCAAAGACCTGCTTACGATCTTAAATTGGGCGGACGAGATCAGGACGATGGGGGTTCGTGCAAACGCGGATACCCCCGAGGACGCAATCCGGGCCAGGCAATTGGGCGCAGAGGGAATCGGCCTCTGCCGGACGGAAAGGATGTTCAATGCGGTTGACCGGCTTCCTGTCGTCAGGGAGATGATTTTGGCAAGCTCAAAAGAGAAAAGGGCGGAGGCCATCGCCAAACTTCTTCCCCTCCAGAAGGCCGATTTCAGGGAAATCTTCAATGCGATGAAAGGATTCCCGGTGACCATCCGGCTCCTCGACCCCCCGCTCCACGAATTTCTTCCCTCTGCGGAGGATTTGGCCTCGGAGTTAAGAAATCTGAAGAATCTTGAGACCGCCCTCGACTCGATGGAGAACATTTCCGAAGTCATGAAGTATCTCGACACCACCTCCAGGGAATCTTTAAAACTTCTTGAACATGTCGCCTCCGACATTGCCGAAATTAAGGAAAAAAGACTCGACAAGAAACTGATCCGCAAACAGCGGGAAACCCTTCGGAAGGTGAAGGAGATGATGGAGATCAACCCCATGCTCGGCCACCGGGGAGTGAGGCTGGGGATCACCTATCCCGAGATCTACAAGATGCAGATTGAGGCCATCCTCGAAGCCGCCGCCGAATTGACGAAAGAAGGCGTCGATGTTCAGGCGGAGGTGATGGTCCCCCAGGTCTGCACGGCCCAGGAATTGAAATGGGTCTATCAGTTGGTTAAAAAAGTCCAGCGGGAAGTGGAAAAAGAGTATGGCGTGAACATCCAGTTTAAATTCGGAACGATGATCGAGGTGGTCCGCGCCTGCATGAGGGCCGGAAGGCTTGCGGAAGCGGCGGATTTCTTTTCTTTTGGAACGAATGACCTCACCCAGGCCACCTTCTCGTTCTCAAGGGAGGATGCGGAGAATAAATTCCTCCCCCTCTACAATCAGCGGAAGATTCTCCAGGACAACCCCTTCGAGGTCCTCGATGTGAAGGGGGTGGGAAGGTTGATGATAATCGCCATCGAATGGGGAAGAAAGACCAAACCCGATCTCAAAATCGGAATCTGCGGTGAGCACGGAGGCCATCCCGAATCCGTCGAGTTCTGCCACTCCATTGATCTATCTTATGTGAGCTGCTCCGTCTTCCGGTTGCCGATTGCCCGCCTTGCGGCAGCTCATGCCAAGCTAAAGGAATCCGAGAAGAAACCTCCCCAGAAATACGACCCCGACTACCCCAGCATCTTTTTTTAAATAGGAGCTGAAGGCTTGGGTGGAGGATCCAAAACAGCCTTGTCATCCCCCCATTGCCTCCCCTTGTACCCAATGTCAATACTTTATTACGATTGCCTGACCCTTTATATTTTCCCACGTAGGCATGAAACCCCTCTGAGGTTGGCAGCTCATGAAAGGCATTGAAAAAACCACTAGCAAGAGGAACGGGAACCCCTCTTACATTCAAGTCGTAATGGTGAGAGGCTCCCGCCCCAAAGATCCATGCGGTTTTTGGAGAACCGGCCATAACTTTAGCGCGATCCCTTGGGGAAAGGTTTTCCCATGCAAAAGCAAGAAAGTCATCTCCAACCTTTTCAAGATCAACACCGCTCATAGCCTTGCGTCCTTTAAGCAGATTAAATATGGATTCGTCTCCTCATGCCACAAAACTCCTTTACCTAATTACCGATGCCTGACCCCAAACTTCTTTTACCGTTGCCTGGCACCGAGATTTCCGAGATCTTTGGATGGACCCATCTCACATGATCAATCGATCAAATCTCTCCTGCAAAAAGCGAAACTGAGGAATATGAAGAACATCGCGACGTTCGTCAACAATAGAGATTAGATCGTCATCGTCGAGCGGTATGATAAAGCCACGTTGATCATCGGCTGTGTCTCTGCACCGTTGAATAAAAAGCTCCTTGTTGGCCAGTGTCCGACAAACTAAAATACCTGTCTGGCCACGACTTGGAGAGAATCGACCGGACAGTTGATCCAACTCTGGGTTGCCAGGATCGCCGTTGTAGTTTTTGCACTCCACAAAAATGTGCGGTGCCGAATAGTGCTGAGAAAGCCATCGAAAGAACCCGTCGGTGGCAACATTTGTGTAGGTGATGTCAACACGCTTACGACCCTCATGTAGTTCAAGTTGAACTTGAGGATTTGTCAGGCAGGGATAAAAAATTGCGGTAAGGAGTGCCTCGATTCCTTTTTCATAGGCTGATGCGGTATCTCTGCCCGTCGGCAACTCAGTTACCACACGAAGAAGGGCATCCCAGTCGGGATTCGGTGTTCCCTCGGCCTCTGCAATATCAACATGATCCATCGGCGGACGATAGCCCACCCTCTTATCTCTTCGATATCGTTGGAGGAGCTCCGGATGCCGTCGGGTTTCCCGCACCACGGTTGCTTTGCCCCTACCATATTTCGCCTTCAAATCTTTCTTGGTAACGCGTCGCCTACCATCCCTCAGAAGTCTCACAAGTTCACTATTAGCACTCAGCTCGACATCTCTTAGATGCTCAAGAATGTAGTCGCCATAGTATTCGTCCACGTCGTATTCCATGCGTCTTCGAACGATGACTTTGGGAACAAGCAATAGTTTACCCCAACCCGTGACCGGGAGGCGAACAAACTCGGAATACCAATGTTGTCCAGTGGGATCCCACAGGGGTCCTGAATTGACATCAATTTGAAGTGGTATGCCGTAATACTCACACATCGACTCAGTATACTCTACGAGAGGATCGCGAATTATGTTTGTTGTGATATCAGAAATAATGTCGGAGGAGATGCCTTCTACCATTAGGATTGCGTCTTCCAAGTCTTCTAGAAGCCCGGAAGCAACTGCCTCGCTTTGGCTCAGAGCCTGCCAGACATCTCTTGCCGAACCGCTACCCAGCGCCCTGCCGCGCGCACGCTCCCGAGAAAGGCCTAGGTGCGTCTCATTGGGTTCGCGAAGAACGGCTAGAAGGATACGGGCGTCTTGGTGGTGACCTTCTTTGATTAACTCCAAGACTCTGCGAAAAAAATTCTGAATGAGAAAAACGCACACATCACCCCAACTTGATGGGAGCAGGCGTAACGCATATGGATCCACAAAAACCTTAGAGTCGCCAAAGATGTCCACATCGACGAAATCCAGCGATGGCTGGGTTCTACCTAGATTGTAGTATTCCGACACTCGCACTGGGAGTTATGTGCACCCCTTTCATCTAAGGTTTGAATTCAGGCGTCTATCCTCGCAAATTGAAGGCTAAATTCTGACTTTCACGAATTTAAGACTCCCCGTGACGATCATGACTTCTTCTCCTGAAAAACAGCTTAAACTAGGAACAGATTGTCCAGCGTAAGAATTGATTCAAGTGTCTGCATCGGTAAAAAGGTTTTCGGCTCAAATGTCTTTAGATGTTATACCTAATTGCTTCTTTATTTCCGCAGTTCGTTCAGGGGAACCCAGTCGCCTGGTGCGCGTTCGTATTGCCAGAAGGTCCAACCATTACAAGTACGCCGTTTACAGGCTGCAGCGCCCGCAAGAGAGGGAGACAAGTAAACCTTTCCTTTAAATCTGATCGATCCATTGCGCCTAACATGGGCTTTAATAATCTTTCCTTTATAACGAGACTGCAAATTCATTGGACCGTCGATGTAATTCGCCAAAACAGGTTGCCTTCCTATGGCTAACTTTCCTTCTTCCACATCTAAAACATTTTCCTTACCTAAAAGTGAAAGAAGCTCATTATGTTGCCGTGAGCGGACATCTCTCGCAAAACTTCTCCGAATATCCTCTGATTTCAGAAACTTTCCCTTCTGTTTGTTTCCTTTCGGCTTGACTACCCGGAGGATAAGAGATTCCAACTCCTTTAGATGGCTGTCGCCAATAGTGAGGTAAACGCTGAACCGATCCCAAGAATCCTGGTGATGGTCTCGCAAATGATGACCGAGGCGAGAACGAAGATTACTTGCTAATCCTATGTAATACAATTTGTTTCGCCGATAGAGTGCATATACGCCCTGGCGGCGTCGAACATATCTGCGCACAATGTCCTGATACTTCTCCAATGCTTCACGGGAGATGTTTTCCAAATGCTGGCTAACTAATGGCATCCGTTTACTCATTTATAATTCCCCTTTGAAGGCTTTGTCGAGTATGGATGGGAGCAAGGCGGTAAGTTGTATTGAGGTCTCTTTCTGCAACTGCCTAGTTCTATTTATCTTTACTTGCAAGTCGTCCAAGTATGCTACGATATGACGCTGCTCTCGAAGGGGAATTGTGGTGGGATATGGGTAATCCAGAATGATCCTCTGATTAATCTTTTGGATATTTGGATTGGTACCTGTCAATTTTTGTTCTACATATTTCCGCATCTTTGGGGAACGCAACCAGTAGATACAAAAGAATGGGTCGGTTTTTTGGGGGTCGACTTTGACTCTCATCAAGAGATTTGCACAAACATAACCTTCGGCCTCATTGGGAACAACGCCGGCATTTCCGACCTGTTTAGGTTTATTCCCGCGGGCTATGATTAAATCGCCTTGTTGGAGGCGATCCTTTTCGTTGATAACCTCATTCCCCATGCCGAACTCAACCTTTAAAACGTTAACTCCAAAGCCAGTTACTGCCGAGGGCATTAAGACAGGTGTTCCTACCCAATCAGGATGTGTCGGAAATGATGGGCCACTACGAGGCTTAAGCAATATAACTTCTTCGAAACGTCCTATATCGGTAAATTTTGACATCGCATTGTCTATACAAGATTCAACAAAATTTTCCAAATGTAATATTAAGGCGACTTTGGAACGTCTGGCTTCATTAAGTATTGTCGTTAATTTCTTGATACGCTTTACAATTCGTTGTTGTTCATTAAGTAGTGGTAACGGGACAGATACTGCTAGAAGTTTTTTTGCCTTAAGTTCCGTCTTAATTCCCCCAGGAACATGTTTCAATAGCAGGTCTCTGAACGTCTGGCTCCGTAAAAGCCACCATAGGTATTCTACATCGACCTTGTCTTTCCTCGGAATATATGCACTGTAGTGAATTGTTGCGGCAATAGGCTCGTTATTCTCTTCTCCATAAACAGCAATAGCCCCTTTGGCTGCGTTGATTCCAGAAACTATAAGATCACCAGGCCGAATAAGAATCATATTTGTTTTGGTTTCGCTTTCAGTTCGAAGCTGAATTGCACCACCAATAAACCCAATCTTGGCAACAATACGCATCTCGCCGCTGGCTAACTTCTCAACAGATGGGATTTCTTGCCGTTCCGTAAGGATTTCTCCAAGAGGGGTCATCCGCCAAGGTATGCTCATTCCCCTGCTCCTGTCAGCGCCTTTTTGATCTCTGTAATAATCTCTATGATATGTCGCTCTTTCTCTAGAAAATCCTCAACCAATTTATCAGGAGGCAGTTGTTCATAGTCCTGCTTAGTATTGGGGTTCTTAATGTCAAGGTTAGCAGAGATAAGATTGTTATTCTCGTCATAATTTAAAACGTCGCTGGCCATAACTTTCCACGCATGTTCATTTTCGGCGCGGGTCCCCCACCACTTGATGCACTCTGCGAAATCTTCATAAAGTATAGGGCGCCTTTTATTAAAGTTTTTCTGTCCAACAGACCCATCTCTTCGTTCCCCTACGGGCTTTGGAATCTCATAATACCATATTAAGTCAGTGGGGCCTGAGCAATCAAAAAACATCAAATTAGTCTCGATTTCAGTATATGGGAAAAAGACTTTCTTGGGAAGCCTAACAATTGTATGTACATTGAAATTTCTTAGAAGCTCTTCTTTGATACGGGCACTAACGCCATAGCTAAAAAGGGTGCCGTTCGGTACTACGACACCAGCCCTGCCTGGTTTTAGATGCCGTCTCAATTTACGCATAATTAGCTGGAGAAAAAGAAGAGCCGTTTCTGCAGTTTGTTTATCTTCTGGAAAGTTACCGAGGATTCCCCGCTCTTCTTCACCACCAAAAGGGGGATTCGTGAGTATAATATCAACGCGGTCCTTATCTCCAATCTCCCTTAGCGGAAAACGCAGGCTATTTAGTGGATCTATTTGCGGAGATTCCAAACCATGGAGAAGCAAATTCATCTGTGCTAACAGGTAAGGAAGCGGCTTGGCTTCTCCTCCAAAGATGCTTTTCGTCTGGAGAATCTGTCGATCTTTAACAGTCTTGCACTGTTTTTCCATATGTTTATAGGCTTCAACAAGAAAGCCTCCGGTGCCACAAGCAGGATCGAGAACAGTTTCACCAAGGATTGGGCCTACAACTTCAACCATAAACCGGACAACAGGGCGTGGAGTATAAAATTCCCCCGAGTCACCTACCACATCTCGCATCTCTTTAAGCATTGATTCATATAAGTAGCTAAGAGTGTGAATTTCTTGTGAAGAATTAAAGTGGATGCCATTAATCTTGTTAATTATATCCCTGAGTAGGTAGCCATTGATCATCCGGTTAATAACGCCTTTAAAAACAGTGGCAATGACATCGCGGCGATCCTCTCCGTTTGAACTTTGAAGACCTCTTAAGTAAGCAAAGAGACCTGGACCTTTGGTACCATCTGGGCGAATTGCTTCTTCGTTGTTAATAAAAGCAATAAGTTCGTCACCTGTGATTCCATCCTCTTTTGCTGCCCAGTCACGCCATCGATACGGTGGGTCTATCGCAGAACGAAACCTCTTTGCTGCCATGATGGCTTCTTGTTCATGCATTTGCTCCAAATCACCCAGGAACTTAAGGAACATGATCCAGGTAAGCATGGGTAGACGATCCAAATCACCACTTAATCCCTTGTCCTTCCGCATGATATCTCGTGCAGATTTCATGAGACTACCCAATTGTTGGACAGTGGTAAGGGGTTGGTTATCCTTCTTTTTCTTTTCCCGAGTCATAAATTAACCATCCTTTATGCAGCATATAGTAGTGTCTGTAATTGATTTACTGCTTCTTTTAACTTTTCTGCCCCGCCAAAAAAGGCTGCAATCTCTATTGCGTTTCCATGTTGAGAAATTGGAGGAACTCTCAATATATCAGGGATGACAAACTGAGCAGTTCCATAATCGGCATATTTATCCAAAAGCTCATTTAGTATAACTTTAGCCTCCGGGCCATATTGGTCGAAAAAGTCTTTCTTCTCTTTTCGGAGCCGATCAGCACGTTCCCTTCGGGTGCGAAGAGGTGCATTAAAGGCAATATGGCAGACCAAATCGAATGGATCAGCCTCAGGCTGGTTGGCAGCAGATGCAAGATCTTCAAAATTAATCCCTCTTTCTTCAAGTAAGGCAATGACCTCTGATCGTTGTTCCGGGTTAGACCACCGCCTTCGCAATTCTATAGCTGAAGGATAAAGTGTACGTACTTTTTCTGCAGTATAATCAGTGAGCTTGACAACCCGGAGTTGCCTTCCCTCTGAATCAAGCTCGTGGACGATATGGGCTACGATTTCAACATAGCCTCCATCAACGTAATACTTTCTACGTCTTCCTTCCGAGTCATCTGGAATGGTTGGTGTGACTTCCCACTCCATTTCTGGCTCAGCCACAACAGGAACCTCTTCCTCAACATAGGTACCCGGAACCATTTCCCCCTTGTCATCAATTTCTTCTTCTGAAATCAGAGCCGGTTCTCCATCAAATTCTGGGTCCGCGAAGAGGCGAGTGGCACTGCCTGTATAATCCAAGATGTTAAAGAAAAATTTGTCATAATCATCACGAACGCGGGTGCCCCGACCTATGATCTGTTTGAACTCGGTCATGGAGTTGATAATACGAACTAGGGCAACATTTTTGCAGGTTGGTACATCCACACCTGTAGTAAGTAGTTTAGACGTGGTAACAATCACAGGTGCTACTGTCTCAAGTTCCTGAAACTTACTAAGATGTCCCCGGCCAATATCTCCCTCTTCTGAAGTCACACGACAGACATAATCAGGGTATTTCTGAACGAGGTCTGTGTTTAAATTGTTGAAAGCACGGCGCATCTCATCAGCATGTTCCTGATCCACGCAGAAGACAATTGTTTTCGCAAATCGATCATTTTTCTTTAAAAACTCCGTCATGTGTCGAGCGACAGCCTCAGTTCGAGCGTGTAATGCCACGATGCGTTCAAACTCAGGGGTGTGATATTCTTCGTCTGGAATCTCTTGACCATAACGATCGAGTTCGCCTTTACTCGGACGCCATCCAGCAGCATCATATGTAGTAATCACGCGGTGCACTCGATAGGGAGCAAGGAATCCATCATCAATTCCTTGACGAAGGCTATAGGTATAGATCGGGTTTCCAAAATATCGATAGGTATCCCGATTGTCCTCCCGAAGCGGTGTCGCTGTCATCCCCAACTGATAAGCTGGTTTAAAATATTCAAGGATCTCTCGCCAATTGCTCTCATCACGAGCACTTCCTCTATGGCATTCATCTACGATAATAAGGTCAAAGAAGTCTGGAGAATATTCTTTGTAGAGACCAGGGCGTCTCTCGTCTTTGGCGATAGACTGATAGGTTGAGAAATAAATCTCGCGGCCCTTGTTAACTATTCCATTCTCAATCTTCCAGCGGGCGTCCCCAAATGGAGCGAAGGTCTTATCTTTGGGATCATCGACCAGGATGTTTCTATCAGCCAAATAGAGAATTTTAGGTCGCCTGTATTCTCCCGTCCTATTCCAACGAGCGTTCCAGAGCTTCCAGCAGATTTGGAAGGCGACGAGAGTCTTGCCAGTCCCCGTTGCCATTGTTAATAGGATGCGGGATTTACCCTGAAGTATTGATTGGATGGCCTTGTTGATTGCAATCTCTTGGTAATAACGAGGGGTCTTTTGGCTTTGAAGGAAGGAAGGTGTGAGGAGACGTTTTCCTAAATTGTCATCAAATTTTTGAGCAGCTTGCAAACGTGTCCAAAGTTCGGCTGGAGTTGGAAATGAATTAACCTCTCTTTCCTGGCCAGAAAGGTAATCAAATTCAATGATGCCATGGCCATTTGTAGAATAGGCGAATTTTAATCCGAGAATTTCGGCATATTCCTTGGCCTGTTGAAGCCCATCACTTGGGGTTTTAAACGCAGCTTTCGCCTCAATAACGGCAATCATGAAATCACGAGTGTAACGAAGAAGATAATCGGCTCGCTTTTGTTTCTGGCGTTTGATTTTTTGGCCTGTGACTATGATACGGCCGTCCGTAAAAGTTTTTTGCTCCGTGAAGGAATGAGGATCATTATCCCAACTAGCCTCGATGAGTTTTGGAAGAACATATTTTCTACAGGTATCAGCTTCAGTGATCATAATTCAACTTCTTCTCTTATCCGCGGAACACGTTTTCGTTATGCCACGCGATAAATTCAGACCCTGGGCGTAGTGTTTTGTCCGGAGGAAGATGAAGCAATTTGCCATGCATTGCATAGTAATCTCTACCATTCTCGAATTCTTCTCGGATTCGATTGCTAACTTTAAAATGTTGATCCTCAGTGATGGTGACATATCCTGAATCGAAAAGTTTATGAATATCAGATCTGAAGAGGATACCGTTATTAACGCTGTGTGGCCCACTCTTCCCGAATGGTTTAATGTGTACTGCATCCAACGCAGGTAATGTTCGTTCCTGTGTTACAGAACACCTTCGTTGGTAGACATCAGTCACAAGAATACGAAAACTTCCCTGCCCTAACCTTGGCAGGATCATGGTCGGTAATCCATAACGGTCTTCCACGTCGGTCAGTTTCGCTTCTTTCCACAAATCTTTTCTCGCCTGAAGACGTACCTGAACATCATCCCAAAGCCTTTTCCCTAATACGGTAGTTGTATCATAACTTTTACCTTGAACAATAGGGCGTTTCCAATCTGGTGGCACTGGGATCCAGTCCCTCTCGTCAAAAAAGAAAGGCTGCTCTAAAAGGATACATCCAATTTGAAAGTCTTCTCCGTGGGAAGGTGCCTTTCGCCGATATTTTTCAGTCCTTTGTCGCATTTCTTCCAAAGATCTTACCCCATTCTTTTCACCAAAAGCATCCCAGGCGAGGCTGAGAGGGAGAATACTATTATGGGCAAAGAAACCGCCGCCGACAATATAATCTCGCGGACTGTGAAGTTTGAAAAGAAAAGGTTCGCCAGGGCTCAAACTTTGGAAGCGGTGGCCGCCACCCGGTTGCCAGAAATTTACTTCATCAATCTCCGGCAGCGCAGAGAGAAAGGTGAACCAATCAAAATCTGTAACACCAACGAAAGCTTTCAATTGAAGCCCCGCAACTGAGCAGGTAGTTAAGAATCATTCTTCTAATTTCCCTTAGAAGAGGGTCAGGTCTATTTTATTAGCATTGCTTACCCTCTGTCATTCCTTTAAAGCCTGCCCACAGGTCTTTCCCCGCAAGAACAAGGGGAACGTAGGTTCTAAAACAATTTAAGTCCGAGGGACCAGGTTGAATTCTTCGACTTATTTTTCCTTTCAGAAATCTCATCCAGTCCTTTTTACCGTAAGGCACTCTCCTTCGCCAAGACTTCGGCAGGTGAACATAGCGTAAAGGTGTCATTGGTGCATAGTCTATCAGAAATACAAAAAAAGTTTAATGATTAAAGATTCTATCTATTTTCTTCCTCTCCATTGGTCCAACACTTTACGCCCCAAGTCCGTCGTCCTATAACTCTGCTTCGGGCTTCGCGGTTTGTCTGGGATCATCATCTCAAGCCAACCGGCACTAAGTAAAGAGTCGAGGTACGCTTTGCGGAAATGCCGCCGGTCTTTCAAATCGACTGCCTTCTGTAATTCCTCCCTGCTGCTGGCCGTTCTGGCCGCCTTCAGAACAGCTAAAACTTGGGGGGTAGCTTGAGGGGTAACTTCTGGGGTTATCTTCCGCATGGGCATCGGTGTCAGGTCTACACTATTCATTGACTCCCCCCTCACCTTTCAATTGTTCTGGAGTCAGTTCTTCGAGCCACAGCTTGCCCCGGCAGAGAAATCCATCAACTCTTGGGCGGCCTGTCCCGACGTCAGTCGGGGGATGTCGCCTCCCATTCGGCTTTTGAATGTCTCGAACCTTTCCCATGGAGACTCCACACACATTCTTCCCTACTTCGACTTGATCAGTGAATTGCTCATTCCTGCACCTCTCTCATCTGCTCTTCAATAAACTTCTGCATTTCCTCTTTCTTCGGCAATTCCAACTGATATTTGGAAACGAAGAGCTTATTATTCATTCCTGCAAGGGCGTATTCGACGAGCGCATGGTCTTTTTGAGTGCATAACAAAATGCCTACCGGCGGATTATCGCTTTCGGCCATGACGTTTTTCTTGTACCAGTTTACATAGGTATTGAGCTGGCCGAGGTGTTCATGGTTGAATTCGTCAACCTTCAGTTCTATCCATACATGGCATTTTAGGATTCTGTGGTAAAACACCATGTCCACAAAACATTGTTTTGAACCGATCAGTATGCGTTTCTGCCGGGCTTCAAAACAGAACCCATACCCCAGTTCAAGAAGAAATTCTTGAAGTTTATCAAGAAGCGCGTCTTCAATTTCCGACTCACCCATGACCTCTTTTGATTTGAGGCCGAGGAATTCGAAAATATACGGATCACGGATGGGGAGTCGTGCTTCCTGTTTTTCCGATATCTGCTCCACTAAGGAAGCAAGTTTTTTCTTGTTTCTGGAAAGCCCGGTACGTTCATAATAGAGTGTGGCTATTTGGCGCTTGAGTTCCCGCACCGACCAGTTAGCCCTGATGCATCCGACCTCGTAAAAAGCCCGCTTGAGCGGATCTTCAATCTCAACAAGTAACTCAAAATGACTGTATGAAAGGCTGCTGACTAATTTTGCAGGATCTATTGCCAATTTTGCGGACGCTGTCCGCAATTTCTCGGCAGGTTGTACGATCGTGTGGAGCAACTCTTTGGATTTTGCGGACGCTGTCCGCAAAATTTGCGGGTATGCCCGATAGAAAGCCCGATAGTTGTATAATTGCCTAAAACGACATCCGCTAACATTGTGTTGGGCAAGTTTCGCAGCAAGTTCATTAAAAAGATTTTCTCCGTATCCGGCTCTATCAGCCCCGTGAAGCTCATATTCTGTAATGTACATACCGATAAACCAGTTCCGCAAGGTAAGGCTGATATTAACCGCTTTGTTCGCTTGTTTGGCAAGTTGAAGATCAACCTTTTTGATCGAATCGACAAGCCCGTCAAAGGTAAGATTCTTTTTAGGACTTGTCATTCCTTCACCTCCAGCTTCGCGAGGTTCTTTCGAATGAGCTCATTGAGCCACACTTCCGCCTTCAACTCGTTCAAGTCATTCGCTTCCAGAAGATCTTTCTGGGCAGTTTTTAAATCTTCAAGAGATGCAATCGCTGGCATGGCTTACCTCAAAATATCGCAGAGCGCCTGCCTACCGGCAGGCTCTCCCACCAGGGGAGACGGATAGATTGGTCTGAAGGCGTCTTTGTGACGTGTTAAAATATACTCCGTTCCCTTACCAGTAACACCAATTTGCATAAACAACCCAAGAGATACCAAAAGGGTAATAGGATCATTAATGCATTTCGTGATCCTATTAATCGCTCCATGATCCTATTCGCGCATTTCTTTTGTCCTTCCCCCTCACCCCGACCCTCTCCCTTGTGACGGGAGAGGGAGAAAATAGTCCAAATACCTAATTCACTACCTAATTCATTGGATATTACCTATTTCCATGTCCACTTTTCGGGGTTCCATCTAAACTGGTCTCCAGATGAAAATAATTTTTGAGAGCAAGCTGGTTCAAGAAAGAGTTCCAGACGATTGATCGCTTCATCAAAAGTTCTATAAGATTCAAGACGGCTTCTCTTTAGAAATGCTGTCCACTGGGTCTGTTTTTCTTTTGAGGATTTGAACTCCCTGGTAAAGATGGACCTTCGTTCCTCAATCGGAGTCCCTCTTCTATTAAAAGTTTTAACAATGGCTTTATGCAGCAGATGCATACCGAAAGGCTGATGCGATGCAAGAAACAGGATATCATAAATATCCTTCATCCGGCTGGTTAAAATATTCAATTTGACGAGGGACTGGAATTTCTCCGCAATGGCTGATTCGTTGGAGTAAACCTTCAAACGTGGGGCAGGCTGGTCATCGAGCAATAAAGGGAATTCCATCTCAACCGGCCCCGCTACCAAAACATCCCCAAAGGCAATATCAATCTGCAGTGTCTTTCTCGCCTTATCCAAACCCCCAAAAAAGAATCGAGGGGACGTTGTTGAATTCGTTCACTTATTTTTCCTTTCAGAAATCTCATCCACTCCTTTCTTACCGTGAGGCGTGAAACCTAAGGCGCTCTCCTTCACCAACCTCCTACGCACCTGGGTGCTGTAGCGCTTCGGCGCGCAGGCGCCAAGGCTCCGGAGGTCAAGAGGCTTCGGCGGGCCCTGAACCTAGCATGGTACAGGGCGGGCAGATAAGGCTCAAGACAAACCTCGATTCATTAACTAGCCTTCTTAAGAACTCGAAGCTCATTTCGTACAACCTCTTTAACGATCTCCTGGATCGGACGTTTGTCCTGTTTAATGTAATTACGCAAAGCCTGGTTGATGGCCGTCTGGTATCCCCAGCCCTCTCGCTCCGCTTCGTCCCTGAACCACTCCAGTATATCCGTATCGATGAAGATCGTAATTCTGGTCTTGCCTTTATTGGGAATCACCGGTCCCCGCTTTCCTTTGCTGAAGTCGTATTCCTCCAGCATCTCATCCTTTTTCTTCATAACTCCTCCGCTCTTTTGGCGTTGCCCTCCGTGCTGAAATGATTCTGATCTCCTCCTCTCCAGAATAAGCATAAACCACTACGAGTATCCTGCCTAAGAGATCTGATCCAACCGTCACAAACCTTTGCTCGCCATGTCGTGTATCTTCTATGGTGACAGCCATTGGATCATCGAGCACTGTAGCCCCGTGGGAGAACTCGATACCGTGATTCTTGATATTTGCTGAGGCCTTTTTGAGGTCCCAAACAACGCTCATATTATATGTATTTTATATGTATTTGTCAATATGAAATATTAGGACGAAGGTGACATTGTTTACTTCTTTCACTTTTCTTTACCCACTCTCCCCTATCAATCGCTCACAACCTCCCGCATCCATCCTTCGTCCCGCAAGGCGGGACTACGGAGGACAGGTAGCGCATAGTGCGCAACAAATTCTAATCCAAAATAAAAAACCCTACCCTCACCGGAATTTGACCCAATATACCAAAAATGAAAATTTATGGCAATATTTTCAGCATTTTCTGTGCCAATTCAATTAATTTATAACCTCTCGATATTATTTCAGTTTTTAATTGGGATGACTGGACTGGTCAAAAACTGGCCCAAAACAACTGGTTTTAACCGGAACACGCCTCTTCAATTCCCATTTCTAAGCAGGGATATGGAGGGAGCAATAGGTTGCACAGCCCCCTGACATTTCCCCCTGGGTTTCCGCAAACCCCGTTAGAAAGTTGTAAACTTTCGGGTTAAAGATGAGATCCAGTCATCTCCCATACTTCTTACATCCTGAATCTTCTCCGGTGGCTGGAGCTTGAGATCGTCCCTGCCCTGTCTGATTCATCCACCCTGAAAAAGGCCATGTGGATCACTTTCTCTTGGAAAACGAGGGAGGAACCCACGATCGTCTTCCCCTCGAACCGGTGATCATAGCCATGCCCGATGGATTCGTACTTT
>JAGVBT010000074.1 GCA_020059605.1 Deltaproteobacteria bacterium | reverse complement strand
GACGCTTCTCCATGCCCTGAGAGAGAAGCTTGGCCATACCGAGGTGAAGGAGGGATGCGGAAAGGGCGACTGCGGCGCCTGTGCGGTTCTATTGAATGGCAAGGCGGTGAACGCCTGCCTGACCCTTGCGCTCCAAGCGGATGGACAGAAGGTGGTGACGGTGAAAGGAATCGGAACACCGGACCGCCCCGATCCCCTTCAAGAGAGTTTTGTAAAGAAGGGAGCGATCCAGTGCGGTTTTTGTTCCGCCGGCATGATCGTGACGGCAAAGGGTTTGCTTGATGAGAATCCAAAACCCTCGAGGGAAGAAATCGTGAAGGCCATCTCGGGAAACCTCTGCCGATGCACGGGGTATAAAAAGATCGTTGAGGCGATTGAGGATGCAGCAAGGCGTCTAAAAAAAGAATAAGATCCCTCCATGTCATTCTGAACTTGTTTCAGAATCTATATGAAGAAAGAAAGGGAGTACTGCGTATATATTCTCACCAACAGATCGAATAAGGTTCTATATATAGGCGTGACAAACGATCTGATCCGAAGAGTGTTCGAACATAAGAACAAGTTAGTAGATGGGTTCACAAAGAAATACAATTTATCGAAACTTGTCTATTACGAAATGACCAAAGATGTGGAAAGTGCCATTGGAAGAGAAAAGCAGCTAAAGAATTGGCACAGGGACTGGAAAATAAATTTGATAACCCAATTTAATCCAGAATGGAAAGATTTGGGCGAAGAGTTATAAGAATCCTGTATTGAAGAGATGCCGAAACAAGTTCGGCATGACACTTTCAGGGTTCAGAAGTATGACAAGGGGGAGTGTGGAAAATTTTGAATCTCCTGCTAAAGGCTTAAAGATTATCGGCAAGCCCATTCCTCGGCACGATGCATGGGAGAAGGCGCTTGGATTAACCGCTTATGCGGCCGATTTCTCCCTGCCCGGAATGCTCCACGGGAAAGTCCTGAGAAGTCAATATCCCTCTGCGAAGATCCTATCCATCGATACCTCAAAGGCGGACCGGCTGAGCGGTGTCCGAGCCGTAATCACGGCCAAGGATGTTCCGCGAAACGAATCCGTAACCCGCTTTGGGCAAACCCACACGGTGGGCGGAGGATTTGAAGGGCTCTACCGTGTTCTCGCCGATAAAAAAGTTCACTACCTGGGAGAGGCCGTAGCTCTCGTTGCGGCTGAGACGGAGGAAATCGCAAAAAAGACCCTGGAGTTGATTCAGGTGGAGTACGAGCCGCTTCCCGGCGTCTTCGATCCGATCGAGGCAATGAAGCCCGATGCCCCCCCGGTCCAGGAGGGGAGGCCAAACATCATCACCCACTATGAAGTCGTAAAGGGAGATGTGGAGCAGGGTTTCGCGGATGCCGAGGTCATCGTGGAGAACACCTACCGCGTCCCGTTCGTGGACCATGCCTATCTGGAGCCTGAATCCGGTGTGGGCTGGATCGATGAAAGCGGAGTCATCACGATCCGGGTTTCCACCCAGGTGATCGAACATTTCAGGGGCGTCGCGGATGTTCTCAATCTTCCCCATAACCGAGTGAGGGTGATGGGAACTTATGTGGGCGGAGGTTTCGGTGGAAAAGAGGATATCACCGTCGAAGCATTCCTTGCCCTTCTGACTTTTAAGACGGGAAGGCCGGTCAAGCTGACCTATACCCGTGAAGAATCGATCCTTTCCCACAGCAAACGTCATCCGTACGTGATGAGTTATAAAACCGGTGCAAAAAAAGACGGTCGGTTAACCGCATTGAAGGCCCAACTTGTCTCTGATGCGGGCGCCTATGTCTATCTCAGTCCATGGGTTCTCCTTTACTCCATGGTCGATGCGGCAGGCCCTTATCGGATTCCCCATGTGAAGGTGGATGGCTACACTGTGCTGACGAATAATACCTTTACCAGTGCCAACCGGGGATTCGGAGCTCCACAGGTCTGCTTTGCCTATGAATCGCAGATGGATGAGCTGGCTGCACAGACCGGATTGGCGCCTCATCATGTCCGGATGATCAACTATCTCGAAAAAGGAGAAGCCCTGGCCACGGGGCAGGTGCTCGACCATCATGTCGGCTTAAAGGAGGCAACGGAAAAGGTTCTCGATGCCCTGAGAGAGGGAAGTCCTGCGGCAGGGAAGATGAAAACCGGAAAAGGCATCGCCTCCGGCATGACCAGTTATGGGAGAATGGTCTTTCTCCATGACACCTCGCGCTCCCATGTCTCCATCGAAATGGATGGAAGCGTCACCATCCGGGCGGGAGTTCAGGACATCGGGGGCGGCCAGGCGTCTTCCCTCTGTCAGATTACAGCCGAAGTTCTGGGGGTTCCCCTCGAAGATATTAAGATCTATATCGCCGATACGGCCCTCACCCCGCTTGCCGGAACGACCACGGCAACCCGACAACTCTACATGTCCGGAAATGCAACGCTCATTGCCGCCCGGGAGGTGCGAAAGGTTTTAATCAAGAAGGCAGGAGAAATTCTGGGAATCGATCCTGTAAAGCTCGATCTGGCGGACCGGGAAGTGATTGATAAGGAAGGGACCGGGAAGGGTCTTTCCCTTAAAGAGGTGGTAAGGGCTTGCGCCTCCGATGGACTTCCTCTTTACCATGTGGCGCTTTTTAAGGCTCCCTTCCGCAACGTGGCGCAATTCGAGAGGATTGAGGGGCAGGTCTTTCCCGATTTTACCTTCGGAACACATGGCGCCCAGGTTGCTATCGACGAAGAAACAGGTCAGATTCATGTATTGAAGCTCATCTCCTCCTTTGATGTAGGCAGGGCGATTAACCGCTTAAGCGTAGAAGGTCAGATCGAAGGCGGAGCAATCTATGCTATGGGATATGCCTTGACCGAAGAGGTCGTGCTGGACAAAGGTGTCACGAGGACCCCGTCTTTCTCGGAATACCTTCTGCCTACTTCCATGGATGTGCCGGAATTAACGACCCTCCTGATTGAATCAGGAGATGGCGTGGGTCCCTTTGGGGCAAAAGGAGTGGGAGAGCCTTCGGTCTGTTCGGTTGCTCCCGCGATTGCAAATGCGGTTTATGATGCCATTGGGGTCCGGATTTATGACCTTCCGTTGACACCGGAGAAGATCGTGAAGGCCCTAAAAAAGGTTAAGGACCGGTAAACGGTAACGAAACTTGTATCGAAATTCGAAGCTCGAAAAATGAAACTCCAGTTTCAAAAAGAAACATCAAGCCTTGATGCGAGATTCGACAACGATAAACTATTGATCGAAGACTTTTAAGGCAGAAAGAATGGAAAAGCCTCAATATCATGCCATCGGGAAAAAATCCATCCGGAAGGATGGAGTCGCAAAAGTGACGGGCCAGGAGATCTATACGACGGACATTGTTCTTCCCCGGATGCTTCATGCCCGTGTCCTCCGGAGTTCTTTTCCCCATGCAAGCATCAAATCCATCGACACGCGTGAAGCCGAGAAGCTCGGGGCTTTGTGTATTACCTCGAAAGATGTTCCGGATTTAAAATACGCAGAGCGGATTGTTACCATCCCGTCCAAAACCTTCAAGGACAGGCAGGTCCTGACCAACACGCCCCGGCACGTGGGGGAGGCCATTGCCGCGGTTGCCGCCGAAACGGAGGAGTTGGCAGAACAGGCCATTGGACTTATCCGCGTCGAGTATGAGAAACTCCAGGCGGTCTTTGATCCCTTTGAGGCCATGAAAGAAGGAACTCCTCTCCTTCACCACACCATTCTTTTCGGACAGGAAGAGATCCAGGTTATGAACAACATCGCCGCCTCGCGGGAGATTGTCGAAGGAGATATCAAGAAGGGATTCAACGAAGCAGAGATCATTTTGGAAGAGACGTTTGAGACCGGCAGGGTCTACCATGCCCAGATGGAGCCGAAATCGGTTGTCTGCCAACCCGAAGCGGATGGGGGCATCACGGTGTGGACGACCACACAGACTATCCACAATGTCCGCCAACTCCTGGGGGAGATTTTCCGGATCCCTCTTAGCAAGGTCAATGTCAAGAAGATCGCCCTTGGGGGTTCTTTCGGGTCGAGCATTCAAATGAATTCGGTTGTCCCCATTGGCGTTGCCCTTGCCCTCAAAGCAAGAAGACCCGTGAAGCTTATCTTGACACGGGAAGAGGATATGCACGACCACTGCAAATACCCCTCGTGGATCCGGCTGAAGCTTGGAGTTCAAAAGGACGGGAAGCTTACCGCAGGCCACATGAGGGTGGTCGTTGACATCGGCGCCCACAATACCCAGGCCTACCCCCTCCTGGGATGCATGGCAGGATGGTGGGTCTCCCTTTACAAGCTTCCGCATCTTAAGTTCGAAGGGCAGGCGGTCTATACCAACAAGGTCCCTGCCTGTGCCATGCAGGGATTTGGAAACCCGCAGGTGACCTTTGCGGTCGAATCGATGATAGACATGGTGGCCGAAATGCTTGAGATGGACCCCATCGATCTGCGCCTCAAAAACTATGTCGGGTTGGGTGAGACCTTCTGGGGACAGGGGCCCACGGTTAAGTCCATCATCCGGAGTTGCGGCGTGGAAGAGATGCTCAGGAAGGGGGCCGAACTGGTTGGTTGGAAGGAGAAATTTAACAGCGAGAAAACGGGAGGAATCATTCGACGGGGCATTGGAGTGGCCAGAGGGTTCCATACTTCCGGGGCCGGGGCCCCGATGGCCGGAGAGGTCATCGATTATTCGGGAAGCATTGTCAAGATCAATGAGGATGGCTCGGTCGATTTCCTGACGGCCTTAATGGACTTAGGCGGGGGGACGCTGGATGCGCTGGCTAAGATCGTAGCAGAGGAAATGAAGGTTCCTCTCGACAAGGTCGGCATCTCTCCGGCCGATACCCGGTCCACTGTTTATGATGTCTGCACGCATGCCACAAGGGGCATCTATTGCGGAGGGGGTGCCCTTCATAAAGTGACCGGCCAGGCCAAAGCTAAACTTCTGGAGTTTGCGTCGAAAATTCTTCAGGTTCCTCCGCAGGCCCTGAAGATAGAGGTGGATGAAGAGGCCGGTCAGGGAATGGTCTATGTGGAGGGGGTTCCAGGCAAGAGAATCTCCGTGGGAGAGGTGGCCAAGACAGCTCAGATCAATAACTGGGGGACGATTGCCGCCGTAGACAGCCTTCGCCAGGTGAGCTGCCCTCCCTGCTTTATGGCCTACTTCATCGAGGTCGAAGTGAACACGGAGACCGGTGTCATCAAGCCAACAAGGGCCCTTGCCTATGCGGACGTGGGGCAGGTGGTCAACCCGGACCTGGCGCGCGGGCAACTGTTCGGAGGCCTCTATCGCGGATTGGGGTATGCCCTGCTGGAGGATACTCAATATGATGAGGAGTCCGGGGAGCTGACCAGCGGCGGCTGGATGACCGACTTCAAGATGTTGACGGCAAACGATCTGCCGGAGATGGACAACATAGAAGTCCATTTTACTGACACTTACGAACCGACAGGGCCGTTCGGGGCCAAGGGGATTGGAGAGGCGGCGCTGAATCCTGTGGCTGCTGCCCTTGCCAATGCGGTTTACAACGCCATCGGAGTCCGGTTCAGGAAAATTCCTATTACTCCCGAAGATGTTCTTGGGGCGCTGAGAGGGGAGAAAAAGCGAAATGGTTAATTCCCATATTCTTCCCCATGAGTTTGAGTTCGTTGAACCTCATACCCTTGAGGAAGCGCTAACATGCATGGCGGCCTATCCCGGGAAAGCCCAGTTCATGGCCGGGGGTACAGATCTCCTTGTCCAGATGAAGATGGGCAGGGTCCGTCCGGAAGTCATCGTCGGCCTTTCAAAAATCCCTGCACTCAGATACCTGATCCTGGATCAGGGTCTTCGCATCGGCGCTCTCACGACCTTCCGGCAAATCGAGCGGAGTGAATTGATCCAAAGACGCTACACGGCACTTTATGAAGCGGCAATGGCTGTTACTTCGATACAAATCAAGACGATGGGAACCCTCGGAGGGAATCTTTGCCACGGGTCCCCTGCAGCCGATTCCGCCCCTCCCCTGATTGCGTTTGGGGCAGAGGTCA
Organism: Deltaproteobacteria bacterium; assembly: GCA_020059605.1. Classification (GTDB taxonomy): domain Bacteria; phylum Desulfobacterota; class BSN033; order BSN033; family UBA1163; genus RBG-16-49-23. The sequence goes on along the minus strand of JAGVBT010000074.1, from coordinate 66,207 downwards.
AGATGATCAATGGAGATAGAGAAAGAGTCGTCCCCCTTGAGACCTTTTTTGCCGGGGCCGGACAAACCCTCTTAACCCAGGAGGAGTTGATGGTTGAGATTCGGGTCCCGGAGCCGAGGGCTAACACGGGGAGCGCTTTTATGAAGTTGGGCAGGGTTTCTGCCGATTTAGCCAAAGTGAGCGTGGCTGTGGTCATCGAGCGGGAACAGGATATTTGCAGGGATTGCAAGATCGTTTTGGGGGCTGTGGCAGAGATGCCTTTAAGGACGAAGGAGGCGGAACTCATCCTGAGGGGAAAAATCTTTAAGGAGGACCTTGTCGAAGAGGCAAGCCTCCGGGTTTCTGAGGAGGTTAGGCCCATCGATGATTCCAGGTCCACATCCTGGTATCGGAAAGAGGTTTCGAGGATACTGGTCCGGGATGCGCTCAACCTTGCATGGGAAAGGGCCGTTTAGTTGCGAATTGCGAAATGCGGATTGCGGAAGAAATGATCAAAATATATTAATACAAACGCAATTAATTTATTGACTACCAAAATTTAAGATTCCGAAACAAGTTCGGAATGACATAATTTTTCTTGTCATGCTGAACTCGTTTCAGCATCTCAATGGCGTTTGTGTCAGAAAGGAGTGTGGAAAGATGGCGGTTCTAATGAAAGGGAGATCGTTGGCGACGCTGAATGACCTGACAAGGGAAGAAATGGAACAGGTTCTGAAGACCTCGGAACTGTTGAAGCTGCAACTCCTTCGCGGACAGGAACATCCTGTGTTGAAGGGAAAAACCCTGGCCATGATCTTTGAGAAGCCCTCCACGCGAACCCGGGTCTCTTTTGAGGTGGGGATGTGGCAACTTGGAGGTTATGCGCTTTACCTGAGCGCCAACGATTTACAATTGGGACGGGGGGAGACGGTCGGAGACACGGCCCGGACGCTTTCTCGTTATGTCAACGGGATCATGGCAAGAGTTTTTGCCCATCAGACGATCCTTGATCTCATCCGGAATTCATCCGTTCCCGTGATCAACGGACTTTCGGATTTCTCCCACCCCTGCCAGGGGCTTGCCGACCTGTTTACCGTTTATGAGAAGAAGGGGAGGATCGAAGGACTGAAACTGGCCTACGTGGGGGACGGCAACAATGTCGCCCATTCCCTGATCGACGGCTGTTCAAAGTTTGGGATGAACATCGTGCTTGCCTGTCCGAAGGGATATGAACCCGATTCGAAAGTGGTGGCCATGGGAAAGAAGGAAGCAAAGAAAAACGGTTCGGAGGTGAAGGTGACGGACGATCCGATTGAGGCCGTCAAGGGGGCGGATGTCATCTATACCGATGTCTGGGCGAGCATGGGTAAAGAGAAAGAACAGGCCGAGAGAGTAAAGATTCTAAAGCCCTACCAGGTTAATGCGAGGCTGGTTAAAGGAGCCGGAGAGAACTTTATTTTCATGCACTGCCTGCCTGCCCACCGGGGAGAAGAGGTGACCGACGAGATTGCCGATTCACCCAACAGCGTCATCTTCGATCAGGCGGAGAACAGATTGCATACCCAGAAGGCGTTGATGGCGCTAATGATGTAGAATAAAAGGTTCAAGGGATCAAGTGGTCAAGGGTTCGAGTGAGATCTAAACCATAAAACCTTGAACCCTTGAATCCTCGAATCCTGTCTTTCTTTGGAGGATGGATATTGAAGAAGCAGATTACATTGACGGTTAACGGCGTGAAGAGGGAACTTTTTGTTTCCCCTAACGAGCTCTTGCTCAATGTCCTGAGAGACCAACTCGGATTAACAGGAGCCAAATATGGATGCGGCATCGGGGAGTGCGGTTCCTGCACGGTCCTGCTCGATGGGGAACCGAGCCTGGCCTGTTTGACATTGGCTATCGCTGTGGATGGAAGCGAAGTGACGACCATTGAAGGGCTGCAAAGCCGCGACGGAAAGCTTCACCCCCTTCAGGACTCTTTCCTGGAGCATGGCGCTGTCCAATGCGGATTCTGCACCCCCGGGATGATCCTGACAGGTAAGGTGCTCCTGGACGAGAACCCTCGACCCACGGAAGAAGAAATAAGAGCCTATATCCGCGGAAATTTATGCAGGTGCACAGGATACACACAGATCGTTCAAGCGATTCAAGATGCCTCCGTGAAAGGGAAGGCGTGAGGCGCGAGGAGTAAGGCGTATGGAAAAGAAATACGACATCCTGATTCAGAAGGGCCTGCTTGTTTCAGGCTTGGGGGTCCGAAGGGCTGATGTCGCAATCCGAGGGGAGAAGATTATACGAGTCGAGACCGGGTTAAAAAAGGAAGAAGCAGGCAGGGTGATTGATGCGTCCGGCAAGTATGTCATGCCAGGGGTCATCGATGTCCATGCGCATCCCGTCTATGAGGATGATATGGGCGGACTCTCGATGACCGCGGCCCACGGAGGGGTGACCACGCTTATCCATTTTGCGTATGCAAAACCGGGGATGAAACTGATCGATACGATCAAGCAATTTCAGGAAGAGGGCTCAAAAAAATCGTATCTCGATTTTGGGATTCACGGGACCCTGTTCGATCCGGCCTCGCAGATCGAAGAGATCCCCGGGGCTTTCGATCTCGGTGTTGCTTCGTTCAAGATGTTCATGGCCTATGCCAAACTGAAATGGATGACCGATGATTATCACCTCGCCAAGGCCATGGACCTGATCGCAGAGTGCGGCGGGATGGCCATGGTTCACGCGGAGAATGGTCTGGTTACTGATTATCTGGAGGATCGTTCTTTGAAGAGAGGTGAAGACCAGAAGGCGGTTTTTCTGGAAACGAGGCCGGATTACCTGGAGGCAGAGGCGATCTTTCGGGCCATATCGATTGCAGCCGTCACCCGTTGCCCCCTCTATGTGGTCCATCTCAGCACAGCAAGGGGGATACTTCCGATTCGGCAGGCAAAGGCAGAGGGGCAGACGGTCTATGTGGAGACCTGCCCTCAATACCTCATGATGACCGACGCCAAACTCCAGAAACTGGGCCCCTTGGCAAAGGTCGGTCCCCCTCTCCGGACGGAGAAAGACCGGCTTGCCCTCTGGGACGCGATCCGGAGAGGCGTGGTCGACACCGTGGCAAGCGACCATGCCCCGAAGTCGAAGAAGATCGATGATCCCTTTTTTGAATCTCCTTATGGTTCTCCTCAAACAGAGACGATGCTTACGGTCGTCTACGACGAAGCGGTCAACAGGGCAAGGGTCAAGCCCAATCAATTGGTCCGGCTTTTTTCAGAGAACCCTGCCAGGATCTTCGGCCTTTATCCGAAAAAGGGGACGATTCAGAAAGGGGCGGACGCCGACCTTCTCCTCTTCGATCCTGAACGGATCCATACCATCCGGCAGCGGACCCAGCACTCCGGAGCCCTTTATACGCTTTACGAGGGCAGAAGGTGTAAGGGAAAACCGGTCCTCGTTATGCAGAGGGGGAAAATATTGGTCGAGAATGGAGAAATCAAAGGAAAACCCGGTGACGGGAAGTTTCTGCCGACGAAAATCACAAAAGTAAAATTATAAACTCGAAGCACGAAATTCGGTCGGTACGACCGCCCGAACCGTGGCGAATTTCGAAACAAATCCGAATGACCAAAACGAGAAGGTTCTAAACAAAAAAAATAATCATGTTTTGAAAATCGGGTCATTTGAATTTCGAAATTGTTTCGAGTTGATCCCTTCGGGAAGCTTTGCCCGAGATTCGGATTTCGGATTGATTAAAGAGGGAGGTTAAAATGGCCATTCTCAAAGGAAAAGACATTCTCCACGGGAATCAGTTCACGAAGAAAGATGTTGAAGCCATTCTGAAGACGGCTTCGGAGTTTGAAAAAGGGCTAAAGAAAAAGGATAGCCTTCCCCTTTTAAAGGGCAAGATCCTGGCCACCCTCTTTTTTGAACCGAGCACCCGGACACGTCTCTCTTTCGAGGCGGCCATGCAGAGACTCGGGGGCGGCGTGATCGGGATGGGCTCGGTCGAGAGTTCCTCCGTGGCAAAGGGAGAAACCCTGGCGGACACAGCCCGGACCGTCGCCCAGTACGCGGATGTCATTGTGCTGCGCCATCCGCGACTCGGTTCGGCAAAAGAAGCGGCGGATGCCGTTCCGATTCCCGTGATCAATGCCGGGGACGGAGCCGGACAGCACCCCACCCAGGCCCTGCTCGATGTTTACACCATCCAGAAAGAACTGGGTTCCCTGAAGAACTTGACGATTTCATTGGTTGGGGATCTTAAAAATGGAAGGACGGTTCATGCCCTGGTTGAGGTTTTATCCCTTTTCCAGTCGAAACTCTATTTTGTCTCTCCAAGTCTCCTTCGGATGCCGGGAGAAATTACTGCAAGTTTAAGAGGAAAAGGAATGAAGATCGTTGAAACAGAAAATATGATGGAGGCCGCCCGTTCAAGCCATCTCATCTATATGACCCGAATCCAGAAGGAGAGGTTTGCTGACCTCTCGGAATATGAGAAGGTTAAGGGCAGCTTTATCATTGATCAGACATTCCTCGAAAAATTGAAGAAAAAAATTACCATCCTTCATCCTCTGCCGAGAGTGGATGAGATTCACCCAGATGTGGATACCTATTCCGGAGCCGCTTATTTCAGACAGATGAAGAATGGTGTCTTTATCAGGATGGCCCTCCTCGCCATGATTTTTGGTAAACGATGATAACAAATATTTACCCTCTCCCTTGACGGGAGAGGGCTGGGGTGAGGGTGACATTATCCAAGATTAAAAGAGGCCATTTCATGAAATCATTACTGGCGGTTCTTGCCATCGGCGGAAATTCACTCATCAAAGATAAAGACCATATCGCCCTGTCGTCCCAGTATGAAGCGATCCAGGACACTTCAACATACATTGCCCGCTTGATCGCAGAAGGGCTGAGCTTAGTGATCACCCACGGCAATGGCCCCCAGGTGGGATTCATTTACAGGAGAGGGGAGCTTGCCCGGCACGAGCTTCCCCTGATCCCCCTGGATATCTGCGGAGCGGATACGCAAGGGGCGATCGGGTATATGATTCAAATGGCTCTTCTGAATGAATTTCGAAGAATGGGAGTGGGAAAAAAAGTGGCTGCCATCGTTACCAACACCGTCGTGGACAGGGAGGACCCATCGTTTCAAAACCCGACCAAACCCATCGGCTCTTTTATGAAGGAGGGGGAAGCCCTTAGCCGTAAAACGGAAATGAATTGGCAGGTGATGGAAGATGCGGGCAGGGGATTCAGGCGGGTTGTGCCTTCCCCCTTGCCCAAGGAAATCATCGAACTGGATGTGATCCGGTTATTGGTGGAAAGCGGCTACACTGTGATCGCCGCGGGGGGAGGGGGAATCCCTGTCATCAGGAATGAGAGGGGAGACCTCGAAGGCGTTGAAGCGGTGATTGATAAAGACCTCAGTTCTTCCCTGCTAGCCCGGAATATCGGAGCGGATACCTTTATCATTTCAACCGCAGTGGATGCGGTCTATTTGAACTTCGGAAAGGAAGATCAGAGACCGATCCGTCATGCCACACTTCCCGAAATAAAGCAATATTTAGTCGAGGGTCATTTCAAACCCGGTTCCATGAAGCCCAAGATCGAAGCCATCATTGCGTTTCTCGAAGCCGGCGGTCAAAAAGCGGTCATTACCTCACCAGAAAACCTTCTAAAAGCGCTAAATGGTGAAGCCGGAACAACCCTTATAAAATAATTTTCTTGACTTAATGGTTAGATTTTTATAAAAAGGGAATATGATCCTGGGGATTGAAGAGATTGAGAAGAAGGTCTGGGAGGAAGAGAAGCTCTTCCTGACGAAACAGGTCGGGATTCTCCTCATCAAACATGACGCCATCAAATTCGGGGACTATATCCTGGCCTCGGGGAAAAAAAGCCCCTACTATATCGATCTGAGATTAACCATCTCGAGCCCGATCACCATGGACTGGATCGCCAACTCCCTAACGAGAATCGTTATCAATGAGATCGGGAAGGATAAGGTCGACCGGATATTGGGAGTCCCTACCGCGGGGGTTCCTTTTGCCACAATGGTCAGCCAGAAGTTAGGGATTCCCCTCATTTACTATCGCCAGGCACGGAAGGAACACGGTGTCCGAAAGAAGATCGAGGGCACTCTGGATCGGAACGACCGGGTCCTCATCGTGGATGATCTTATCACAACCGGCGAGAGCGTCATTGAAGCGTCAGAAGTGGTCAGGGATCAGGGCGGTGTGGTCAACGAACTTGTCGTTTTGCTGGACCGTGAGCAGGGAGGAAGGGAGAGGCTCAAGGCCTCCCGTATCGAACCCCATGTCCTGTTTAAAATATCGGATGCCATGGACTGGCTTCATCGAGTTGGATTGATAGGCGATAAAATCCACGAAACGGTAAAAGAATATATCGAGGATGAAAGCAAATCTTCCCAGGCCACCCCCGCCTAAAGTAAAACCCTCATTATCATTCCCTTGCTCACCCCGGAATTTTAATCTTAGGGTCAATCGGTTACGGTGACGAAGCCCGTATCGTTCATAAAAGGTTACGTTTACCGTTTTTAATTCTCTTTTTACACGTAACCGTTACCGGTAACCGAAACGGGCCTCGTTACCCATACCTTCAGACTTTTATTATTTTAGGAACGGATAGGGGTAATCGCCTGTAAAACAGGCGTAGCAGAAGTTTTCTTCCTCGCCCCTGACGCACTTTTTCAACCCCCCGATGCTCAAGTAATTTAAAGAAGTGGCATGAATAAATTTCTGAATCTCTCTGAGGTTATGGGAGGAGGCGATCAATTCCGATTTTTTAGGCGTATCAATGCCGAAGAAGCAAGGGCCGGTGATGGGCGGGGAACTGATCCGGACATGGACCTCTTTGACCCCTGCATTTCGAATCATCCTGTTGATCTTCCGGCTGGTGGTTGCCCGAACGATGGAGTCATCCACTGTGACGATCCGTTTTCCCTTTAACAGTTCTTTCACGGGATTCAGTTTAATCTTGACCCCAAAGTGACGGATTCTCTGCTCGGGTTCGATGAAAGTCCGGCCGATATAGTGATTTCGTATCATTCCGATCTCGAAAGGGAGTTTTGACTCGGAAGCATAACCCAGCGTTGACGGGAATCCGGAGTCTGGAATGGGAATCACCATATCCGCTTCTGCGGGCGCCTCCCGGGCGAGCTGGGCTCCAAGCGATTTCCTGATCTCGTAGACATTATGATTGAAGATAAAGCTGTCCGGACGTGCGAAATAGATGAATTCGAAGATGCATTGACGAAGCTGCTTGTGAGGAAAGGGTTTGTAAGATTTAATTCCGGCATCATTGACGAGGAGAATTTCCCCGGGTTCAATCTCCCGGATGAATTTGGCGCCGATGAGGTCGAAGGCGCAGGTTTCGGATGCAACCACCGGCGAGTCTTTAAGGGAGCCGAGAATCAGCGGCCTGAAACCCATGGGGTCTCTCGCCGCCACCATCTCCTTCTCCGTGAGAAAAAGGAGGGAGTAGGCGCCCTCGACCTGCCTGAGGGCATGGACGGTTCGATCCAGAAAAGTTTTTTCCTTTGAGCGGGCAATAAGGTGGACAATGACTTCCGTATCCATATTCGACTGAAAGATCGAACCCCGGGACTCCAGTTCGCTCCGGATTAGAAAGGCATTGGTCAGATTGCCGTTATGGGCAATCGAGACCATTCCTTTTGCATAGTTTACCAAAAAAGGTTGGGCATTCTTCAGGTCGCTTGAACCTGCCGTGGAATACCGGACATGCCCGATGGCGCTCCTTCCGTGGAGTCTTCTCAGGATGTCTCGCGAAAAAACTTCGGAGACCAATCCCATCTGCCGATAGTGGTAAAGCTGTTTTTCGTCCGACGAGACGATCCCGGCGCTCTCCTGGCCTCGATGCTGGAGGGCGTAAAGGCCTAAATAAGCATGGTTGGATGCCTCTGCGTGATCGTAGATACCGAAGATGCCGCACATCTAATTTAACCTCCTATAGAATAGGGACGTTGGTTCAAATGCAACTTTATCCTTGTCCATCTGTCAGCCACTTCTCCCGACGATAACGTTAACTCCGGGACCCTCCGTCTCAACTTCGACTCCCTGTTATGGCATCAGCCCATCTATCATTATGTCATAAACCTCTCGGTTATCTTAGCATCTATGTGTATCCTACTCCCCCCATTCGGCAATGTCAATTTCTGTTTGACCCGGTATCCGCGTTGGCGAGCAGCGGTTAAGATCTTTTCTTTTGCAATGCAAAGTTGTATTTGAACCAACGTCCCCGATTTTTTTATTTAACCTCCTTTTTCGAACCTTTCTTTTAATACCCGTAAAGCTTCTTCCCTGGTCCGGATCTCGCCCTCAACCTGTTTTTCACGGATGAAATTTAAGATTTCACCCACTTTCGGTCCGGAGGGATAGCCCAGGGCCATCACATCGTGGCCGGTGATCAAAGGAGGGGGATGGACGATCCCTTTCTCTCCGAATAACTGAAGAATACGAAGGCAATGTCCCTCGACGATCTCATCGATCTGGACCGATAGAATCCCGCGGCTTGCCTCCTTATCCGCAAGGGTATGAAGGACGAGCAGGGGCGTTTGGTCTCCCACCTGGTTAACCAACCGCTTGAGGGCCGACTCTCCGGTCTCCGGGGAGAGGTTGAGGATTCTCATATGATGCTTGATGAGGTGAAGGACTCTGCCCTTCATCGGGTTGGAGAATCTCAACCTTTCCATGATCGTCTCCGCCCTCTCGCAGGAAAAGGATTCATGGTGGTAAAAATGAACCGTTCCTTTCTCGTCCCGGGAATAGGTGTCCTGTTTCCCCAGATCGTGGAAAAGGGCGGCATAATAGAGGGTGAGCTTCTCTTCCTGCGTTAAAAAAATCAATTTTTCATTCCGGGCCACCCATTCCAAAGCCCAGGAAATTTTATCCGCCATGAGGAGAACGTGGGGGAGGACGCGGAGATGGTGGTGCCTGTTTTGGCCGAGATGTTCTAGCCCGCTTAATTCGGGCATGAGAACAAAAAGAAGCCCCAGTTCATAAAGGGATTTGATTCCGAGGCCCGGCATGGGAGAGAGAAGAATCCGGTCCAGTTCCATCCTGACCCTTTCGCCCGGCAGGTTACGAATCCACTCTTTCTTTGAAGAGATCTCCTCTTCCAGTTTGATATCCATTGTAAATCCCCTGAGGGTGCAGACATAGCGGATTGCCCGCAGCATGCGCAAGGGGTCCTGATCGATGGATCGGGGAGAGACCGCACGGATACACTTATTCTTCATATCATCCAGAGCCCCCTGGACCACCCGACAGGTCCGGTCGTACAGGGAAAGAGCCATGGCGTTGATGGTGAAGTCCCTTCTCAGGAGGTCCTCGTCCAGCGTGTCTCCCTGAAAGAGGGTGACGTCAATCGATATTCCTTTCCGGATCATCCGAAAGGTAACCGTCCCCGCCTCCTCCCGTGGTCGGGTCTTATCGACTTTCCCCGCTTTAAAAAAGCGAAATTGAAGGGCTTTCTCCATCGTTGAAAGAAAGGAGGAGAATTCCCTGGGAAGGGCGAAGTCATAATCCATTCCTGTCTGCCCGGCCCCCGGTTGGGATGAGGACTGGATTTCGAGAAGCAGGTCGCGAAGGTATCCCCCGACGAGATAAAGAGGAACCCCCTTTTCCCTGGTTAGGGTGGAGAGTTTGAAAAGGATCGGGTCGTCAAGGACCCTCTTGATCAACTCTTTTTCATCCATCCCGGATTCCATTTGATTAAGTTTCGGATTTATGATATTTTTGCAATGGACTCATACAGGATAGACGATGGAAGGGAGGCTTGTCAATTGCCATTGCGGTCCGGAAATAAAAAAACAATCCGGGAAGAACTGGAAGAACAGGAGAAAAAAATCCTCTCCCCGTTTGCAGCCTTGAGTTCAACGACAAGGGGGCGGCTCTCCGTTGAAGAGGAATGTCCTCTCCGGCCAGCCTTTCAGCACGACCGGGACCGGATTATCCATTCCAAATCCTTCAGGAGGTTGAAACATAAAACCCAGGTTTTTCTCGCCCCGGCAGGAGATCATTACCGCACCCGATTGACCCATACGCTTGAAGTTTCTCAGATTGCACGGACCATCTCCAAAGCCCTCCGGCTTAATGAAGACCTGACCGAGGCCATTTCGCTGGGCCACGACCTGGGCCATACCCCTTTCGGTCATGCAGGCGAGGAGACATTGAACGAAATTCTTCCGGACGGATTTAGCCACTCCGATCAAAGCCTGAGAATCGTCGATCTTCTGGAAAAGGATGGAAGGGGGTTGAACCTCACCTTTGAAGTGAGGGATGGCATCTTAAAGCATACGAAGGGGAAGGGCGAAATCCTCTGCCGGGACCCCGGAATCATGGCCGCCACGCTGGAAGGCCAGGTGGTCCGGCTGGCCGATATCATCGCCTATATCAATCACGATATCGATGATGCGATACGGGGCGGGGTCATCTCCGTCAAGGATATTCCGGAGGATTGCTTGACCCGCCTCGGGAGCACCCATTCGAAACGGATTGATACGATGGTTAATGACATCGTCTCGGAGACCTTGAGAGAAGGAGGCGGGCGCCTCTCCATTTCGGGGGGGGTTCTTTCGGCGATGTGGACCCTGAGAGATTTTCTCTGGGAGAGAGTTTATGAGAATCAAGCCGTTCACGCCGATTTTCACAAGGCGGCTAAAATTTTAAAGGAACTCTATCAATATTTTATGGAAAAGCCGGATTCTTTCTTGGCCCTGATCGAAAGGGAATCTCTTTACGATTCGCTGCAACGCTGCATCTCCGATTTTTTAGCCGGCATGACCGACCGTTACGCCTTCAATCTCTATGAAAAACTCTTCCTGCCGCTGCCATGGGTGATCTTATGAAATCGGGAAAAAGAAGAGATGATCCCCCGGTAGAGGGGGTCGTTCCAGTCATTCTCCTGGGAGCCGGAGGGAGGGATTTTCACAATTTCAACACTTGTTTCAAAGACCGTCCGGGCTACCGGGTCGTCGCTTTTACGGCGACTCAAATTCCTTATATTGCAAATCGAACCTATCCCACGGAATTGAGCGGAGCCTTGTATCCGGAAGGGATCCCCATCTTTCCCGAGGAGGACCTTCACCGGCTTCTTTCCGAAATGCCCGTCCGGCAGGTCGTATTTTCTTACAGCGACATTTCTTATGTGGAATTGATGCATAAGGCATCCCTCGTTCTATCCGAGGGCAAACGGTTTGTCCTTCTCGGGCCGGAAGAGACAATGCTCCCAAGCCGTATCCCAACGATCTCTGTTTGCGCCGTGAGGACGGGCTGTGGAAAGTCGGTGGTCACGCGCAAGATTGCTTCCATCTTGAAGAAAAGGGGAGTAGCCGTGTCGGTGATCCGGCATCCTATGGCTTATTGCACCTTTAAACCGGTCCTCCGGTTTTCGAAAATGGAGGATGTGGATCAGGAGGCCTGCACGATCGAAGAGAAGGAGGAATTCGAGCCGCTTGTCGAGATGGGAATCACCGTCTATGCCGGCATTGATTACAAGGAAGTTTTGAAGGAAGCGGAGAAAGAATCCCGGGTGATCATCTGGGATGGAGGCAATAACGACTTACCCTTTGTCCGGCCCGACCTGGAGATCGTCCTCCTGGATGCGTTGCGGCCCGGGCATGAGAAACTTTACTACCCCGGGGAGGTGAATCTCAGAAGGGCTCACCTTCTCATCATCACGAAGGTGAACGAAGGGAGAGAGGAATCCCTGGACCGGATCAGGGAGAATATCGCCCGGTCCAATCCCGGGGCAAACGTGCTCGAAGCCCCTTCGATCATCCGTGTGGATCATCCGGAATGGATCGAGGGGAAAAGGGTGTTGGTGATTGAAGATGGCCCCACCGTTACGCATGGAGACATGCCCGACGGAGCAGGGGCCTCGATTTCGAGAAAGTTGGCGCGGGAGCTTGTCGATCCGAGGCCCTATGCGGTCGGTTCGCTGAAAGAAGTTTTCGAGAAATATTCTCATATCGGAAAGGTTCTTCCGGCGATGGGATATTCCGAAGAGCAGGTCCGGGACCTCGAAGAAACGGTAAAACGGTCGGTCTGCGATGCGGTGGTCATTGCCACCCCTGCTGACCTGAGGAGGAGGATACGAATTGATCAACCCGCCGCAAGGGTAAGTTACGGTTTTGACGTTGACCTTGAGCCTGTCATCGAAGATTTTTTGAAAGATAAAATTGGCCCCAAAGGTTGACATTCGGCTTTGCTTATGATAATTAGCTTGAATTAATAAGGAAATTCACCCCGTTAGACGTTCCGGGGGAAGGTGGGCCCCTTATCGGAACAATTCATAAAAGCAACTCCCCGCTGCAGAGCAACGGTCCATCACTTCTAACGGGGTAAAGGAGAGTCGGAAAATGGCAAAAGAAATCCTCATCGCCGATTCGGATATGATCGCTCAAAAGGAGTTTGAACGAATTTTTAAAGCGACCGATCACCACCTCCTCTTTACGACCAATGACGAAGAAGCTCTCCTTCGGGGGAAACTTTTTAAACCGGATCTCATTATCGGGGGAAAGGATCTATGCCAGGCGGTCAAGGCCGACCGGGAGCTGGAACATATTCCGTTTGTCATCCTTCTCGATCTTTTTGAGGATCTCTCGGAGATGGAGCAGACATTCCTCCATGCGGATGGGATGATATCCAGGCCGCTCGATGAGGAGGAGATCCTCCGCGTGGTGGACCGTCTTGGCGGAGGGGCAAAAGAGGAAACGGAAGAGGCGGCGATTTTCTTTGAGGAAGGTTCGTACGGGAAGTCCTTTGCTGACATCGGGAAAACAAAAGCCGGAAAGGAAAAGGGGTTTTCCATGAATGAATTCGGAGGGGGAGAGGAAGAGATCATCGAGCTGGTGGATGTGGTGGAAGAGCCTGAATCGAGGATGAGCATCGACGATTTTGCCCTCCAGGAAAGAGTTGAACCGATCGGAGAAATTTCTCCCATTGAATCCTGGGAAAAGCAGGGGGCGAAAGAGGAGGGGATCAAGGAGGAAGAGGTCTCTTTGAGATTCGAGGAAGAGGTCGTAGAGAAGAAGGTTTCTACCGAAGACGAACTCTTTGAGAAAATCGAAATGGAGGAGATTCTCCAAAAGATGGAGCGACTCTCACCCTCCATTGAAAAAGAGTGGCCGGTTGAGAAAGGCGAAAAGACCCCGGTGGAGATCGCGCCCGCCCATTCGAAGGCCGACGAGCAATACGGCGTTCTTGAGGAGTTCGAAACCGCCCTCCAGGGCGCCGTGAAGACCGAGCCGGAGGAAGAAAAATTTCAACTTTTTTCCTTCGAAGAGACGAGACAGGAAGGGCTGAAAACGGTTGTTCCTGAAGAAGCCCCTGTGGAAATTGAGCTCCAGGAGCTTTCGGAGGAAGAATTTCCGGAATTTTTTCTTGAGGAGCTTGAAGAAGAATTGGAAAGGCTTGAAGAAAAGGAATCCATACCTGGAGAGGCGGCCGCGGAGGCGGAACCGGAGACGACCGAGGAGGAAGAGATCTCTGAGCTTCTCGATCTGGGTGTCCAGCCTTCGGGACCGATGTTGGAAGAGGTGGCTCCTCTGGAGGAGCTTCGGGAACTCGAGGAGGAAACCCCCGGGTTCATCGAAATTCCCCAACCGCATGTGGAAGAGACCGCTCCTCCGGCAGTGCGTTTAGACAGGAGGGTCGAAGAAGCTCTTTCGAAAGGGATGGAGGAAATGTTGCAGGACTTTATGACCCGGGTTCTTCCCGATATCACTGGGAACATTGTCGCCCTTACCATGGAACGGATTGAGAAGACAGTGAGAGAAGTTGTTCCCGATTTGGCGGAGAAGGCGATTCAGGAGGAATTGCGCCGGCTTCAAAAGGAAGAAAAGGATGAAAAGGGATAAGGAGGCGGGAAGTTGCAGATATGGGTTCAAAAATCTTGGATAAATCCTATGACCCCCACCAGGTGGAGGAAAAATGGTACCGCTTCTGGATGGAGCGAAATTACTTCCGGGCGGATGAGGATTCAAACCATCCGTCCTATTCTATTGTCATCCCGCCTCCGAATGTCACCGGTGTCCTTCATATCGGGCACGCCCTGAATAATACCCTTCAGGACATTCTCATACGGTTCAAAAGAATGGAAAGCTGCAATGTCCTCTGGATGCCCGGAACGGACCATGCCGGCATTGCCACGCAGAATGTGGTGGAACGGCAGCTTATGGAAGAAGGCCTTGACCGGCACGGACTGGGAAGAGATAAATTCATCGAACGGGTATGGAAGTGGAAGGAGCAATCGGGCGGGACGATTATCAGCCAGTTAAAGAAATTAGGGGCCTCCTGCGACTGGTCCAGGGAACGTTTTACCATGGACGAGGGGCTTTCCGAAGCGGTCAGGGAGGTCTTTATCCGACTCTACCAGGAAGGGCTGATCTACCGCAGCCATTATATTATCAACTGGTGCCCGAGATGTCAGACCGCCCTGTCCGACCTCGAAGTCGAACATCATGACATTTCGGGGATGCTCTATCACCTGCGGTATCCCTTCAAGGAGGGAGGCCGGTCCGTCGTCGTCGCGACGACGAGGCCTGAGACGGTGTTGGGTGATACGGCTGTTGCTGTTCACCCGGAAGACGAGCGCTATACGGTGGACATCGGAAAAAAGGTGATTCTCCCCGTCCTTGGCAGGGAGATACCGGTCATCGCCGACCCCTACGTGGATATGGAGTTCGGGACGGGGTGTCTTAAGATCACTCCCGCCCATGATTTCAATGATTTTGAGATCGGATTGAAACACGGCCTTGCCCAGGTCAAAGTCATTGATGAAGAAGGAAAGATGAACGAACATGCCGGGCCCTATCGGGGAATGGACCGTTTTGATTGCCGGGAGAGGATCGTCGAAGATTTTAAACAGGACGGCGTGCTGATCAAGACGGAGGATTATCACCACAAGGTAGGCCACTGCTACCGTTGCAAGACGATTGTGGAACCCAATCTTTCCCTCCAATGGTTTGTCCGAACCCAGCCCCTGGCCCAAGCCGCCGTTGAGGCGGTGCGGACAGGCCGCACACGGATCGTCCCTGAACTCTGGGAGAAGACCTACTATGAATGGATGGAGAATATAAAGGATTGGTGCATTTCCCGTCAGATCTGGTGGGGCCATCGCATCCCTGCATGGTATTGTGAGGTGTGCGGCGCGGTCATCGTGTCAAAAGAGGAACCTCGATCCTGTTCCCAATGTCAATCCGATCAATTGAGGCAGGAGACCGATGTCCTGGACACGTGGTTCAGTTCCGCCCTCTGGCCTTTTTCGACCATGGGATGGCCTGAAAAGACAGCCGAGTTGAAGATTTTTTATCCGACCTCTGTTCTGGTCACGGGTTTCGACATCCTCTTTTTCTGGGTGGCGAGGATGATGATGATGGGGCTGAAGTTTATGGGAGATGTCCCTTTCAGGGATGTTTACATCCACGGACTGGTCAGGGATGAAAAAGGGGAAAAGTATTCGAAGACCCGGGGAAACGTAGTGGATCCGCTTGAACTGATCGACCGGTTCGGCGCAGACGCCCTCCGTTTCACGCTTGCGGCTTTGACCATGCCCGGAAGCGATTTGAAACTTTCCGAGTCGCGGACCGAGGGCTACCGCCACTTTGCCAATAAGATCTGGAACGCTTCCCGTTTTGTCCTGATGAACCTTGAAACGTTCAGTCCAAACGGGATGGCAGCCCCGGCCTCTCCGGAGGAATTCAGCCTCCCGGACCGGTGGATCCGGGGAAGACTGAATCAGACGATACGGTCCGTGCGTAAGGGCCTCGCTGAGTATAAATTCAATGAGGCCTGCCACTTCCTTTACCAGTTTATCTGGCATGAATTCTGCGACTGGTATCTGGAGATGACCAAACTCTATCTTTACCGGGAAGGGGATCAGAAGAGACAGGACCTCACCCGGAGGACGCTTTCGGAGACGCTCGATGCGATTCTCCGCTTGCTCCATCCATTCATGCCCTTTATCACCGAAGAGATCTGGCAGCAACTCCCTCAGCGGAAAGAGAATGAATCGATCATGGTGGCGAAGTTTCCGGAGCCCGATCACCGCTATGATGACCCAGGGGTGGAGGATGAGATGGCATGGATCATCGAAGTGGTCGATGCCCTGCGGAACATACGCGGAGAGATGAACCTTCCTCCCTCGGAACAGATCTCCGTCCATATCCGCACGAAGAGTCGAGAGGCGGAGAGACGTTTGCAAAAACAGGACTCCTTTATCCGGTTTCTTGCCCAGGCGGGGCAGTTGAACGTCGGGAATGATATCGAAAAACCCCTTTACAGCGCCTATGCGCTTGTGCGGGATGTCGAGATTTTTGTGCCGATGGACCGGGCCCGCATGGAAGAAGAGGCCAAAAGGCTTCAAAAGGAGATCCTGAAGATTGAGAAGGAAAGCGCCTTTGTCATCAAAAAACTCTCCAACGAGCAGTTCCTTTTGAAGGCGCCCCCGGAGGTGGTTCGGGAAGTGAAAGGGAAGGCCATCGACCATGCATCACAGCGCCGAAAACTCGAAGAGAGCCTGGTTAAAGTCAGAGAGATGCTGAAATAAAAATCCGAATTACGAAATTCGGATTTCGAATTTCAAAATGTCCCTGACCATGCTCTTTTATAAAAGCGTCATTAACTCTATCGGAGTCGCAAACGATGAAAATGGATATTGAAAAAGTGGCAAGGCTGGCCCGGCTCGAATTAACTGAAGGGGAGAAGGAGACCTTCGGAGACCAGCTGGAACAAATCCTCACCTACATGGAGCAGCTGAATCGGGTCGATACGGCAGGGGTGGAACCTACCTCCCATGCCATTCCCATTGACAATGTCTTCAGGGAAGATGAGGTGAAGCCTTCATTTCAAAGGAAAGAGGTCCTGGACATTTCGCCCGACCAGGAGGACGACCATTTTAAGGTGCCAAGAATTATTGAATAAATAAAGTGACTAAAGTGATCTAAAGTTATAAGTGCCTAAAGTGGAAAACCGTGATTTGTGAACCAAATACTAAAATGCCAAAAGGTAGAACAATATTCTTCGATCATATTTAACTTTAGTCACTTTAGCTCACTTTGAACTTTAGTCACTTTTTTCACTGTGGAGTAAACATGGATCTTCATTCATTAACCATCCACCAACTTCATGACCTCTTGGTTAAGAAAGAGGTGACCTCACGAGAGGTGACGGAAGCCCTCTATCGCCGGATCGGAGAGGTGGACGGGAGGATCAAGGCCTATCTCCTGCTAACCCAGGAGGAGGCATTTCGCCAGGCGGATGAAGTGGACCGGAAGATCATCAGGGGAGAGAAGATAGGAGACCTTTCGGGGATTCCGATCGGACTGAAAGATATTCTCTGCACCAAGGGGATCCGAACGACCTGCGGCTCTAAGATTTTGGACAATTATGTTCCTTTTTATGACGGCACCGTGGTCAGAAAACTGAAAGAGAAGGAGGCTGTTTTTCTCGGGAAATTAAATATGGACGAGTTTGCCATGGGTTCCTCGACTGAAAATTCGGGATTTTTCACCACACGGAACCCCTGGGGCCTCGACCGGATCCCGGGTGGATCGAGCGGTGGGTCTGCGGCCGCTGTGGCTGCGGATGAATGCATCGCCGCCCTCGGGACAGATACCGGGGGATCAATCCGGCAACCCGCCTCCTGTTGCGGGGTGGTCGGTTTGAAGCCAACCTATGGCAGGGTGTCCAGGTACGGACTGGTTGCCTTTGCCTCTTCGCTGGACCAGATCGGTCCGATCACAAAGGATGTGGAGGATTGCGCTATCTTGCTAAGGGGCATCAGCGGTTATGATCCCCGTGATTCCACCTCAATCGATATGGAGGTCCCTGATTATAGGCGGTTCTTGGCGGGAAATGTGAAAGGGGTCCGCATTGGAATCCCGGACGAATATTTCATCGCGGGGATGGACCCCGATGTGGAGGGATTGGTTAAAGAGGCGATCGATCTTTTCAGGGGGATGGGGGCGGAGGTACAAACCATTTCACTCGCCCATACCCCGTATGCCGTGGCGGTCTATTATGTCATCTGCACCGCAGAGGCCAGTTCCAATTTGGCCCGGTACGATGGGGTCAAATATGGGTTCCGCTCCAACCGGTATCATGACCTTCTGGAGATGTACGCCCGGACCCGTGCGGAGGGGTTCGGAAAAGAGGTAAAGCGAAGGATCATCCTGGGGACCTATGTTCTGTCCGCGGGATATTATGATGCCTACTATCGCAAGGCTTCCCAGGTCAGGACCCTGATGAGGAGCGATTTTGAAGAAGCCTTTAAAAAAGTGGATGTGATTGCGACTCCAACCGCGCCCACACCCGCTTTCCGAATCGGAGAAAAAGTGGAGGATCCGCTCCAGATGTATCTCTCCGACATTTTAACCATTCCGGTCAACCTGGCCGGACTTCCTGCTATCTCCGTCCCCTGTGGGTTCAACCGGCAAGGGCTGCCCATCGGCCTTCAGATCATGGGAAAACATTTTGATGAAGGGAAAATTTTACGGGTGGCCCATGCCTTTGAACAAAACACCGACTTTCATCTCAAGAAACCAAATATTACCTAAGGGGTCAAGGGGTCGAGGATTCGAGGGTTCAAGTTTTATCCACCCCTTAACTCCTTGAATCTTTAAACTCAACAATTACTTTGTATTTTCATCGATCCAGTTAAGATAAGAAGAAGACCCTTCCACGATGGGCAGGGCAATGATTTCAGGAACGGAGTAGGAATGGAGGGACTTGACCTTCGCTTCGATCTCCTTAAACCTTTCTCTTTGGGTCTTCATCATCAGGAGCCATTCCTTCTCATCCGACACCTTTCCCTCCCAGCGATAGATGGAACGAACCGGAGAGATGAGATTGACACAGGCCGCCAGATGCTCCTCCACAAGGGCATTTGAAATTTTTACCGCTTCTTCTTCGGACCCGCAGGTGACCAGGACCACAATGGGTTCGAGTTTCATCTTTATCCATATTAACAAAGGGTTAGCATTACAGCCGGAGTCTGGTAAATTCCAATAACCAAACCCCAATATCCCAATAAGCTCCAATAACCCATGTTCAAATGACCAAAGCAAAAATTCTTAAATCGTTTTAAAAATTTTGGTCATTGGTGGTTATTTGGTTATTGAGTCTCAATCTCCTTCAACCTAATACCTTTTTGAATGCCTTGATGGCCATCTCTATATCCTCCCCAGTAACATCCAGATGAGTGACCAGGCGGACCTGGGTTTTTCCGAAGGCATGGATGAGGATGCCTTTTTCCTTCATTGCCTCGGACAGTTGGGACGCCGTCATTCCGGTCTGACTGACGTCGAAGATAACGATATTGGTCTCCACATGATCCGGATGAATGGAAACCCCCTTCATCTCTTTTAAACCGATGGCCAGCCGTTTTGCATTCCGATGGTCTTCCTTGAGACGCTCGATGTGGTGATCGAGGGCATAGTGGCCGGCGGCTGCGATGATTCCGACCTGTCGCATTCCCCCTCCAAACATCTTTCTAAAACGGTGGACCCGGTCAATAAATATTTTGGAGCCTGTCACCAGGGACCCGACAGGGGCCCCCAACCCTTTGGAGAGACAGACCGACACGGAGTCGGCCCATTGACCGTATTCATGGGGGCTGATCCCGGCGACTACGGAAGCATTCCAGAGCCGTGCCCCATCGAGATGAACGAGAAGACCTTTTGATTTTGCCAAACGGTAGATCTCTGCCATTTTCTCTATCGGATAAATGGCCCCCCCCCCGCGGTTATGAGTATTTTCGAGGCAGATCAGTCGGGTGACGGGAAAGTGGTGGTCATCGGGCCGTATGGCTTCTTCGACCTGGGAAGCATCGAGAATGCCCCGGAGGCCCTTCAGACAAAAAAACTGGACCCCCGACAGGGCAGCCGATCCTCCTCCCTCAAAGTTATAAGGATGGGATGTGGCTTCAATGATTACCTCATCGCCCGGTTGAGTATGGGATTTAATCGCCAGCTGGTTGGCCATGGTTCCCGAGGGAACGAAAAGGGCCGCCTCCTGACCGAGCAATTTAGCCACTCTCTCCTGGAGGGTATTGACCGTAGGGTCTTCGCCGAAGACGTCATCGCCGACCTCGGCTTCAGCCATCGCCTTCCTCATGGCAGGAGTGGGCCGCGTCACCGTATCGCTTCTCAAATCGATCCATCTTTCCATCTTTCATCTCCGAGGGCTGTTTTTTCGTTAAAATACAATTTAAACATTGGAGTGTCAAGGTTTCCTGAGAAAGTTCCTGAGAAAGTGTTTCCTGAGAATAAAAATCCCCGTTGATTTTTCGACCCATAAATGGATAAAATTGCCAGACGAAGACTCCCCTGTCCTTAAGGAGAATAAGGACATGAGGACAGAACATTCCGTAACAAGAGAGAGATCGATTTGACAGGGGAACTCTAACTCGGTATGATTCTGTACGATGGTTGAGGAATAATCATGGAAGGATTTTATATTCTCTCGGGAGTGATCATTGTCCTGGTGCTCTTTTTCTTTTTCCTCACGGAGCACCGGTGGAGGAAGATCACCGATGAGATTCGGAAAGACCCGTCTTCCCAGGTCGTCTGGGCCTTGCTCCAGCAGCAGATGGAGAAGCTAAGAGAGCAGATGAATGACGGCCTTTCGAAAAATATTTCTCAGATGACCCAACAACAGGATGCCATCAATGCACAGCTCAGGGGGATGACGGATCAGGTCAACCGGCAGCTTCAGTCCTCCAGCGGAGAGATCAGCAAGCGGCTGGATAACGCCGCAAGGGTGATCGGGGATGTCCAGAGGAATATCGGGGAGCTCTCGGAAGCGAGCAAGAGGATCTTTGAGGTTGGGAAGGACATCGCCTCGCTCCAGGAGATTCTTCAGCCTCCGAAATTGAGAGGCGGATTGGGAGAGCAGTTTCTGGGGGAACTACTCTCCCAGATTCTCCCCCCTGAATTTTTCACCCTCCAATACCCGTTTTCCAGCGGGGAGAGGGTGGACGCCGTGGTGAAACTGGGAGAGAGGCTGGTTCCCATCGATTCCAAGTTTCCGCTCGATAATTTCAAGAGGATCGTGGAATGCAAAACCGAAGACGAGAAGAAGGCTTACCAGAAGACCTTTTCAAAAGATGTGAAAAAGCATATTGATGATATCGCAAACAAATACATTCTGCCCCAGGAAGGGACTTACGATTTTGCCCTGCTCTATATCCCGGCCGAAAACGTTTATTATGAGACGATTACCAAGGACGAAGCATTCGGCGAGGAGAAAGGAGTTTTGAATTATGCGCTGAAAAAGAAGGTGATCCCTGTC
This sequence comes from Deltaproteobacteria bacterium, assembly GCA_020059605.1. Lineage (GTDB taxonomy): Bacteria > Desulfobacterota > BSN033 > BSN033 > UBA1163 > RBG-16-49-23. The sequence goes on along the minus strand of JAGVBT010000074.1, from coordinate 44,899 downwards.
TCGCCCAATTCTTTCTTTGCCTACCTCCAGGTGATCGTCCTGGGCCTAAGAGGGTTGAAGATCGAAAAGGATGCCCATAAAATACTGGATTCGCTTTCGGGCCTGAATAAGGAATTAGACGCCTTCCAGGGCGACTTCCAGCTGGTCGGGAAACATATTACCAATGCGTGGAATAAATACGAGGAGGCGAGGAGGCGTCTGGACAAATTCGGGCTTAAACTCGAACAGATTGAAAGTCCGCCCGCCCTTCCTTTGCCTGGAGGAAATGAATCAAAGAATGGGAAGATGGAATGATTCCGACACGAGAAGACTGTTTAAGGCTGATGTTCCGTTACGGGATGCTTGAGCATATCATGGATCATAGCATCGAAGTGGCAAGGGTGGCCCTCGTTCTTTCCTCGGAGTTAAACCGGAAGGGAGAGAAGATCGATCTTGCCCTGGTGGAAGCTGCCGCTCTGCTTCATGACCTGACCAAGACGGAATGTCTCAGGACGAAAGCGGACCATGCCCTGACAGGATCGAGGCTCTTAAGAGAGATCGGCTATGAAAGGGTGGGGCAGGTGATCGGGGAGCATATCCGGATATCAAACAAAACAGATTCCTTCCGGATATCGGAAGAAGAAGTGGTCAATTATGCCGACAAACGGGTCCGGCATGACCGGATCGTCTCTCTTGAGGAAAGATTCGAAGACCTCAAGAGACGATATGGAAAAGGGGAGAGGGCCCTTGAATTATTGGAAGAGTTGAGAGAGGTCACCCTGAAGATTGAGAGAAGGATTTTTTCCGTCCTTGGGATCGATCCCGATCTTCTTGAAAGACTTTTACCTGAAACGGAGGACGGGCATGGAAGGGATAGCGGAGAATGTTACATGCTCTCATCGGACGTAAAAAGAGAAAAGGATTTTAAATAAAAAAAGCTTGACTTTTAAAATACGGGTGATTTATGATGGGCATCATTTTGAATCGGCAAAAAATAAGCAAGGAAAGAGGAGGTGATTTAAATGACCAAGGCGGAATTGATTGCGGCGATTGGGAAAGAGGCAAAAATCTCTAAAGCGGCCGCCGGGAAATCCCTAAATGCGTTTACGGGGGCGGTGACAAAGGCTTTGAAAAAGGGAGACAGGTTAACCCTTCCAGGGTTTGGGACTTTTTCTGTGACCAAACGGAAGGCGAGGATAGGGAGGAATCCTCAAACCGGGAAGGAGATTAAGATTCCTGCAGCAAAAGTGGCAAGATTTAAGGCAGGGAGCGTTTTGAAAAGCGCAGTAAAGTAATCTTAAAAATTACAATACTGATGGTCTCGTAAAAAGTCCCGACCTGTCACCCTGAACTCGTTTCAGGGTCTCGTAAGTTCTTGAAACTGTTGGATGCTGAAACAAGTTCAGCATGACATCTTTCTTGTTTTTTGACTTTTTACGAGATCATCAATACTTTTTAGATTAAAAAAAGGGGAGGAGGACTCCCCTTTTTTTAATCTAAAATAGAGAGACAACGGCGTTCCTCAGGGTAGATATTTAAACAGGTTATGAACATTGGCAGCCGATAAGGCAAGAAAAATATCCCAATTTATTGTATTTTTATTTAACAGAGGAAAAACGATGTAACTCGTTGAAATAAAAGTATTATTTTAATGACCCCATTGGCTGCCTCCTTTTTTTTCAATGAAATGAAGGGGTTGAGAGAAAAAAAAATTTTTTTTCAACAAGATTTACACATCCTTATGCCGTCATTCTCCGGCCCTTGATTTTCTTGGCTTCCAGGGGCGCATCCCTTTCTTCGGCTTGATTTTAAAATGATTGCCTGCTATCTTCGTCGCTAACACAGGTAACACCGATGAGAGATGACTCTTCTCTCCCGGAGAGCCGGAAAATCAACCCATTCCTTTGCCCCGTTCGAAAGCCCCGCTGCTGGCCCCATGTGGGCCTTACTGTTAGAAAGTAGAAAAATTTCTCACGGGGTTGACTCCTCTTCTGGAAAGACCGAGATAGGGTTTGTGGCGGAGGGGAGTTCGAATGACGGGGTTGAAAGAGAGTGGGCTTTTTGTTATCGTTTAGGCAAGAACAATAAGGTGATAGATGATGAAGCATGTTGTCCTGGGCACCGCAGGGCATATCGACCATGGAAAGACTTCCCTTGTCAAAGCCCTTACCGGGGTGGATACCGACCGGTTGAAGGAGGAGAAAGAAAGAGGAATTACGATTGAGCTGGGGTTCACCTTTCTGGACCTTCCGAGCGGAATACGCCTGGGTATCGTCGATGTGCCGGGTCATGAACGATTTGTGAAACATATGGTGGCCGGAGCCTGGGGGATTGACCTGGTCGCCCTCGTTATTGCTGCCGATGAGGGGGTAATGCCGCAGACCAGGGAACATCTTGATATTTGCACGATCCTGAGGGTCAAAAACGGATTGATCATCCTCACTAAGGTCGACCTGGTCGAGTTGGAACTCCTTGAGCTGGTGGAGGAGGAAGTGACCGATGCGGTCAAGCACACCTTTTTAAAGGATGCCCCGATATTGACCGTTTCTTCCACCACAGGCCAGGGTATTCCGGAATTGCTTTCGGTCCTTGACGATCTTTCGAAAGAGGTGGAAGAGAGGTCCTCCGAGGGTCTTTTCCGGCTGCCTGTCGACAGGGTTTTCATTATCAAAGGGTTTGGCTCGGTGGTGACTGGCACGGTCGTTTCGGGAAGAATTACGCTCGGGGAGACCGTGGAGGTTCTTCCTTCCGGAAGGGAAGGAAAGATCAGAAATATACAGGTCCATAACCAGTCGGTGGAGATGGCCGAGGCCGGACAGCGGGCGGCCATCAATATCCAGGGGGTTGAAAGTGCCCAGATCAACAGGGGGGATGTGATTACCCGGCCCCATACCCTTACCCCGACAAAAATGATCGACGCCTATCTGGAGTATTTACCCGGCGCCGCGAGACCGCTCAGAAATAGAACAATTCAGAGATTCCATATCGGGACAAATCTTGCCACCGCGTCGATCTACCTGCTCGATCGGGAGGAACTTTCTCCGGGAGAAGGAGGGTTCGTTCAGTTGAGGTTGGACCGGCCGGTCGTGGCTTTGCCTCAGGACCGGTTTGTGATCCGGGGGTCGTCGGTGATTCAGACCTGCGGGGGAGGGGTGGTCCTGGATACCCACCCCGAAAGGCGCAAACGGTTTTCACAGGCAGTCGTCTCTGAATTAACCCTCCTCAGAGACGGAACGGGAGAGGAAGCCCTGCATCAACATATCCTTCGCTCAGGCATAGGAGGAATGGTTCTGGAAGACCTCTTGAAACGGGTCGCGCTGTCCCCCCACGAGGTCCAGGCGATTCTCAGGGAGAGGGTTGAGAAGGGAGACCTTCTCCTGATCGATCCGGAGAAGCTTAAAGTTGTCGATCTGTCTCAATACCGGGAACTGAAGGAGACGGTGCTGGATCAATTGAAGGAATTCCATGGAAAGTGTCCGATGAAGTCGGGGCTGGCCAAGGAGGAATTGAGGACAAAGCTTCCGGCAGATGCGGATATCAAGCTTTTCCAAATTCTGATCAATGATCTCATTCAGTCAGGAAAGATCGTTCTGGAAAAAGATAAATTAAGATTGCCGGAACACCGGGTATCTTCCTCAGACGAAAAAGGGCTGGTTAAAAAAGTGGAAGAAGCGATTCTGAACGGAGGCCTCCAGCCCCCCTCTTTCAGGGAGCTGTCCGAGGCCTGGTCCGAGAAGGAGGAGGGGATTCAGGCGATCTTTGAGCACCTTGTCCATGAGGGGACGCTTGTGAAGATCAAGGGCGGAATCTTTTTTCACCGGGCGGCTTTTGAAAAATTGAAGGAGAATCTGATCCACTTTTTAAAAAAGAACAAGGAGATCACGACTCCTCAATTCAAGGAGATGACCGGGATCTCCCGGAAGTATGCCATCCCTCTGATCGAATATTTTGATCAGATCAAGGTTACCCTCCGGTTAGGAGATAAGAGAGTTTTAAGGGCCGGCAAAGAGAGTTGAATACTAACGGGCCAAGGTCATGGTTACGGCTACGAAGCCCGTTTCGTCGTTCGGTAACGGCTAAGTTTAAAAGGATTAAACACGACAGCCGTAGTCTTTTACAGACGATACGGGCATCGTTCCCGTTGCCGTTAGGCAAAACCCTTAAAATTTTAGAAAGGGGTCCATCATGAAGGTGCAGAAAAAGATCACGAAAAAGAAGTTAAAACAACCGGATGAATTCCTCACATTTACGGAAAGGTCCTTTTTCATGGTCAACCGGCATATTAAAAAAATTGCTGCCGCCGCCGCACTCGTCCTTCTGCTTTTCTTGTCCTTTTTTTTATTTCGCATGTGGGATGAAAGAAGAGAGGAGGCGGCAAGTCAGAAGTTTATTGCAGCCCTTGAGATCTATTCGACGGTCAATGCTCCCTACCGTGAAGGTTCTCCGGTCGAGTATAAAAAGGCGCTGGAAGAATTTGAAACGATCGCCCAAGCCTATCCACGGACGTCTTCGGGAAGGATTTCCTTAATTTATAAAGGAGCCATTCATCTCCGCCTGGGCGAATTGGATGAGGCCATTCAGGCTTGCGAAGCCTTTCTAAAAAAGGCGGGCAAAGAGAGGCTTTATCAGCTGTTCGCTCTTGAGAGCCTGGGATATGCACATGAGGGAAAAAAAGATTATGAAAAGGCGGCGGAAATTTATCAGAAGATTATCAGATGGGGGGAAAGTTATTATTGGGCGGGCGCCCATTTAAACCTGGCGAGGTGTTACGAGAATCTCGGTAAAAACGATAAAGCCCTTGAGAATTACAGGACTTTTTTAAATGTCTCTCCAAAATCGTCATCGAATCATTTCGTTCTCAGGAAAATATCTGTTTTGGAGAAATGATAACATTCATTTTTAATCTCTCAGTTAACGAAAGAGAACAGGGTTGGGAGGTTCTTCCGAGAAAACCTTGAAGCGAAACCTCAATCCGTTGAACTGCTCAGGCCCTCTTCGGAAAATCACGATTCAAACGACAAGAAGGTCGATTGACATGACTCACATGACCGCTATTCAGGGTTTTGAAGGGTGAACCTGCCAACCCTTTTGAGTCAATAGCGCCTCGATATTTCTGAAAGATTACAGCAAGTTAAATATTTCACTTGACAAATATTATTATTTCAGTAAATTTGTGATAAAAATTACATGAAAACCCCGTTAGAAATAACAGCAAGGCGTTATGGCTAACGGGGCCGACTGGATGAACTATTCAACTCTGGAGGTAATGATGGATAAAATACTTCAAGGAAATTATGCGGTTGCAAGGGGAGCGTGGGAAGCAGGCGTTAAGGTGGCTTGCGCCTATCCTGGAACCCCAAGCAGTGAAATCCTTCTTGCCATTTCCAGTCTGTATAAGGATGATATACAGGCGGAGTGGTCTCCAAATGAGAAGGTGGCCCTCGAGGTGGGAAGCGGAGCTTCGATCGCCGGCGCAAGGGCTCTGGTCTGCATGAAGCATGTAGGTTTAAATGTGGCCTCAGATCCTTTCATGACGCTTTCTTATACCGGCGTTAAGGGCGGGCTGGTGATTTTCGTCGCTGATGACCCTTATGCCCACAGTTCGCAAAATGAGCAGGACAGCCGCCACTGGGCGCGATTCGGAAAGGTCCCGATGATCGAACCTTCCGATTCTCAGGAGTGCAAGGATTTTACCAAGCTGGCCTTTGACCTGAGCGAACAGTTTGATACCCCGGCGCTCATCAGAAGCGAGACACGGATTTCGCACTCCTTTTCTCCCGTGATCCTGGAAGACCGAAAGGAGTCGACCGTCCCGATCGGACTGGACCTTAAAGAAGCGCCCAAATATACGATGGTTCCCATCTACGTCCGGGAAAGGCGCCTCATCGTGGAGGAAAGGATGAGGAAGTTGGAAGCCTATGCCGATGAGTTCAAGTATAATGTGATGGAGATCAATGATCCACGGGTCGGGGTGATTACGAGCGGCGTCTCCTACCAATATACGAAGGAGGTTTTTCCGGAATACTCGTATCTCAAATTAGGGATGGTCTGGCCTCTTCCCCAAAAGATGATTGGCGAATTCTTTAAGAAGGTAAAAAAGGTAATCATCGTCGAAGAACTCGATCCGTTCCTTGAGACCGAGATCAGGGCAATGGGTCATAAAATTTTCCACGGGAAGGATGTTTTGCCGCGTGTTTATGAATTCAGCCCGGAGATCATCGAAAAGTCGCTCAAAGGAAAGCGATATAAACCCCCGGCGGAGAGAATCAAAGCCGAAGAACTTCCCAAAAGGCCCCCCAACCTCTGCTCGGCCTGCTCGCACCGGCCTCTTTTCTATGCCCTCAAGAAGTTAGGGGTTTTCGTCTTCGGAGACATCGGGTGTTACACCCTGGCCGCTGCACCTCCTCTGAATGCGATTCATGCCACGGTCTGCATGGGGGCGGGCGTGGGGGAGGCTTTTGGCGCGACGAAGGTCCTTGAAGGGAAGGGCCTCGGGAAGGTCTGCTCGGTCATCGGAGATTCCACCTTTCTTCACGGAGGAATCACCCCCCTGATGGATATCGTTTATAACAAGGGGAATGCCACGACCATCATCCTCGACAACCGGACCACCGGGATGACCGGCCTTCAAGAGCATCCGGGAACGGGCTTTACGATTACGGGGACGCCAACGAATATGATTGATCTTGAGTCCCTGGTAAGGGCGCTTGGCGTCAAGAATGTAAGGAAGGTCGACCCGTATCACATTAACGAAACGATGGACGTCATCAAAGAGGAGATCGAGAGGGATGAGCCCTCCGTGATCATTACGACCAACGGCCCCTGCATCCTTCACCGGAGAGAGAAGAGGAAATTTGAAAACTCGTATTACGAAGTCGTCAGTGAGAATTGCCGGGGCTGTACGATGTGCCTCGATATCGGATGCCCGGCCATCAGCTGGAGAGATGTGAAAGAGGATGAGGCCTTGACCAGGGATGGGCACAAGCGTAAAGGCATCGTTTATATCAATCGTTCGCAATGCCCGGGTTGCGGCGTTTGCCAGCAGATCTGCAAGTTTGAAGCGATCGTTCCCGGAAAGGCATAAGGAGGAGACCATGGAAGAGAAAGTAACCAATGTTCTGTTATCGGGGGTCGGCGGGCAGGGAACGATTCTCGCCAGCGATATCCTCTGTTCGGTCTTTCACGAAGTCGGTTATGATGTAAAAAAGAGCGAAGTCCACGGAATGGCCCAGAGGGGGGGGGACGTAACCACTCATTTCCGGTTCGGAAAGAAGGTTTACTCTCCCCTGATCAAATACGGGGATGTCGATTTTCTCATCTCATTTGAACTTCTGGAGGGACTGCGATATCTCAACTGGGTGAAGAAAGGGGGCAAGGTCCTCCTCAACGCTCAAGAGGTGTTTCCTCCCGCCGTCAACCTCGGAAAGATGAAATACCCCGGAGAGGTGGCCGGGACATTTAAGAAATTCTTTAAAGGGAATGCCTTTATAATTGACGGTCTGGCCATCGCTATCACGTGTGGGGATGCGAGGGCCGTCAATATCGTCTCGCTGGGGGCTTTCTCCAATTTCTTCAAGATCGAAGACGAGGTCTGGGAGCGAAACCTCCTTCTCCACCTTCCCGAAAAAGTCCACCAGTTGAACCTCCATGCCTTCAGGGAAGGGAAGAAGGCTATTTGATCATACCGAGCGTTTGCGATTCAGTGGGGCGAAGAGCCATCTCTTCGCCCCTTTGTTTTTTTATCCCGACCATTTATAATTTACATAGCCGGAGGTGAGGCACATGAGACGATTCCGATTCTTTTTCTTGGCGTTCTTTCTGGTATTGCACCTTTTTATTGGGCTCGAGGAGGGTTGGTCAAGAAACCGCTTGCATCCCTTCACGATGGAGAACGGCCTGAGGGTGATCCTTTCAGAAAACCGGAATGCACCGGTCGTTGCCCTCCAGGTCTGGGTGAAGGTGGGAAGCGCCGATGAAACGGACGAGGAAGCGGGAATGTGCCATTTCATCGAACATATGATCTTCAAGGGAACGGGGAAGAGAAAGGTGGGGGAGATGGCGAAAGAGGTCGAATCCCTGGGCGGATCGATCAATGCCTATACGTCGTATGATCAAACCGTTTATCATATCACCATTGCGAGCCGTTACGCCGACGTGGCGCTCGATATCCTGGCCGATGCGGTTCAACACTCAACGTTTGACCCGGTTGAGCTCGAAAAGGAAAGAGAAGTGGTTCTTGAGGAGATTCGAATGGGAGAAGACAGTCCTTCGAGAAAGCTCATCCGGCAGACCATGGCCACTGTTTTCCAGAGTCACCCATACCGGAGGCCGGTTATCGGTTATGAGAAAACCGTCAGGGCGGTCACAAGAGACCGGATGGTCTCTTTCTTTAAGAAATGGTATACCCCGGAACGGATCGTATTGGTTGCTGCAGGAGACATGGACCTTGAACGAATGGAGAATCAGGTGAGAGCCTCGTTTCGGGAGTTTAAGAGAGACCAGGGAAGCTTTCCTGAAAGGGCAAAGGAACCGGAGCAGAACGAACCGCGCTCCCGGATCTCCCTGGGCGATTTCAAGGAGACTTACTTCCAGATGGCCATCCCCATCGTTTCGTATGTCCACGAGGATACTCCCGGCCTCGACACGTTGGCCCAGATTTTAGGAGGAGGAGAGACCTCCCGCCTGGTGCAAAAAGTCAAGTTAGAGAAAGGGCTGGTCCATACGATCTCAGCCTCCGCCTATACGCCCAAGGATCCGGGTGCGCTGATCATCGATGCGACCCTGCCCTCGGAGAACCTTGAAAAAGCCGTCACGGAGATTTTGAGGGAAATTCACCGGCTTGTGGGGGAAGGAGTAACGGCGGAAGAACTCTACCGGGTCAGGGTGAACATTGAGAGCGATTTTATCTATAACCGGCAGACCGTCCAGGGACAGGCAAGAAATATCGGTTATTACGAGGTTGCCACGGGAGACATCGATTTCGGAAGGAAATATTTGCAGAGAGTCGCCCTGCTTCAAAGCGAAGATATCCAGAGGATTGGGGAAAAGCATCTTCTTCCCTCCCGTTGGAGTTTCAGCGTTCTGGGGCCGGCAGGGAAGGCGGAGATCTTAAGTAGAGTTCCGTTCGGAACGCTTGTTCAAAAAGCGGGCTTACCGGTAGTCTCCGCAGAGAAACAAGTCCATTCCCCGGTTTTCAGGAAGGTCCTCGGCAATGGAATCCGCCTCATCGTCAAAGAGAATAGAGGCCTCCCGATTGCCTCCCTGCAGGTCTCTTTTCTTGGGGGAGTGCGATATGAGGAGGAGGCCCTGAATGGAATCAACCAGTTTATGGCGGTGATGATTACCAAAGGAACGGAAAAACAGGGCGCGGTTGAATTGGCCAAAAAAGTGGAACGGATGGCGGGCGCGCTCGACGGATTTTCAGGTTTCAACAGTTTTGGTTTGACCTTCACCTTCCTAAGCCAACATTTTGACGAGGCCCTTTCCCTCCTTTCCGAAGTCATCCTGTCTCCTTCTTTTGACCCGGACGAGATGGAGAGGAGAAGAGGCCCCATCCTGGCAGCCATCCGGAGGCAGGAAGATGATCCCGCGCGAACGGCTTTTCGACTTTTCAGGAGGGTTCTTTATGAAAAACATCCCTACCGGATGGATAGCATCGGAACCCTCGATTCCCTCCGGGCGATCACGCAGAAGGAGATGAAAGAATATTACAGGAAGATCGCCGTGCCTCAGAATATGATCTTCACGGTGGTGGGAGATGTGGATGCAAACCAGGTCGCCCTTGCGGTTCAGAGGGAGTTCGGGACAATGGAGCCGAAACCATTTTCTTCCCCTGAAATTCCGGGGGAACCTCCCTTGACCGGGATAAGAAAACAGGAAGTTTACAAAGAGAAGGAACAAGCCCATTTTGTCCTTGGATTTTTGGGAACCACCCTTCAACACCAGGATCGATACGCCCTCGAGGTTCTGGATGCCGCCCTCTCGGGGATGGGGGGAAGATTATTTTACGAATTAAGGGATAAGGAAAGTCTGGCCTATGCCCTTGCCTTCATCAACAATACGAACCTGGACCCGGGATACATCTGCGTATACATGGGAACCCATCCCGACAAACTCGCTCAGGCCATTGCCGGCGTTCTCCGGGAACTGAAGAAAGTCAAAGAAGAAGGGTTGTCTGGCGAAGAGGTGGAGAGGGCGAAGAAATATCTCATCGGCAATTTCGAAATCGGACTTCAGACCAATGGAGCCCAAGCCGGCCAGATCTCTGCGGATGAACTCTATGGCCTGGGATATGACCATTACGGGAGATATGCCGATGAAATCCGGAAGGTGTCGAAGGAGGAGGTCCATCGGGTGGCAAAGAAGTATTTCACATTGGATGCCTATACCCTGGCCATTGTCCGACCTCCGGAAGCGAAGAAAGAATGACCTCCCGGATGCGGATTGACTCCTTTTCTCTTAGGGATTCCCTGGAATGCGGGCAATTCTTTCGATTTACCAGGGCGCTGGATACTTACCTGGTTCACAACGCCGGACGGATCTTTTCGATTTACCAGAAGGGAGACTCCCTCTTTTATGACGGGGTAGAGGATTCTTATATCCGTCATTTTTTCAGGCTGGATGAGGATCTTGATCGGATTCTAAAAGAGATCGACCGGGATTCCGTGATTCGTTGCGCGATCCGGAAATACCGGGGTTTAAGGTTGATCCGGCAAGATCCCTGGGAGTGTTTGCTCTCCTTCTTATGCTCCTCCGCCAAGGCGATCCCCCAGATCCGGGCCATGATCGAATCCCTTTGCAAAGCATCGGGGGAGAAGATTTTTTCCGGCCATTTTGTAGGGTATGCTTTTCCTGAACCCCGTGCCATCGAGAACGATCTGCAATTGGAACCGGTTAAAGCTGGGTTCAGAACAGGATATCTGGTGAACGTGAGCCGGTGCATGGATCGTCCTCAACTGCTTTCCCTTAAAGCATTGGACTACGAGGAGGCAAGAAAGGAGTTAATGAAACTTTCCGGCGTGGGAAAGAAGGTGGCGGATTGCGTGCTCCTTTACTCCCTGGATTTTCTTGAGGCCTTTCCCATCGACACCTGGATGAAAAGGGGATTACGGAAGGCTTATTTTAACGGGGAGAAAGTTGGAGAAAAGAGGATGGAGGAATTTGTCCGGGGTCATTTCAGCCGTTATGCAGGCTACGCCCAGCTCTACCTTTACCACTTCTGGCGAAACCAACGATTTACGCCTTAACAATCTTATGCTTCCATTTTTTTAGATTTTTTGTCACATTGCGGGTGTCGATGACGAGAGGCGAATTGGCAACGACCCATTCATAGTCTATCCGGCTATGGTCTGTGACAACCACGACGGCATCGATCCGGCGAAGCAGTTGCCTCGTGAGGGGAGAGGATTTAAGCTTAAAATGGTATTTCCGGAAAAGAGGGAGAATGGGAATAAAAGGATCGTGGTAGTGAAGGACGGCTCCCTTTTTCCGGAGAAGGTCCATGATGGCGAGGGCAGGGGATTCCCGGGCATCGTCCACATCTTTCTTATAGGCCACCCCAAGGATCAGGACCCTTGCCCCTTTCAGGCTTTTGCCCCTTCCATTGAGGGTGTCCTGAATCTTTGAAACGACATAATAAGGAACGTGAACATTGATCTCTCCCGCCAGGAAGATAAACCTTGTTGTGAAGTCATACTCCTGGGCTTTCCAAGAAAGGTAATAGGGATCAATCGGAATACAGTGTCCCCCCATCCCAGGCCCCGGATAGAAGGGGGTAAACCCGAAAGGTTTTGTGCTTGCCGCTTCAATCACCTCCCAGATGTCGATTCCCATCCGGTCCGCAAGCATCTTCAGTTCGTTGACCAGGGCGATGTTGACGCTCCGGTAGATATTTTCAAGAAGTTTGGTCAATTCGGCCACCCTGGGCGAGGAGACAGTAACGACTTTTTTGATGGCCTGGCCGTAGAGTGCGGCAGTTGCCTTCCGGCACGATGGGGTGACGCCGGAGACCACTTTTGGGATCCCCGATGTGGTAAATTGCCTATTTCCGGGATCCTCCCTCTCCGGGGAATAGCCGAGGAAGAAGTCCTTACCGACCTTCAAGCCCGTCGATTCCAGCCGGGGCAGGATCAATTCTTCCGTTGTGCCGGGGTAGGTGGTGCTTTCGAGAATGATCAGTTGGCCTTTCCTCAGGCACGGTTGAATGGAGCGGGTTGTCTTTTCGATATATTGCAGGTCGGGCTCTTTTTTTTCGGTTAAGGGGGTGGGAACACAGATGAGGATGGCATCCGGTTCGATCAGCCTGGTGAAGTCATCTGTGACCTCCAGGGAATGGTTCTTCACCCATTGAGAAATGGAAGCAGGGATTATGGATTTTAAATAACTTTTGCCTTTTCTCAGGGTGGCAACCTTCTTGGGATCGACATCAAACCCTAAAACCCTGAACCCTTCTTCGCAAAACCTCAGGACAAGAGGGAGGCCGACATACCCAAGGCCGATCACACCCACCAAGACTTCCTTCCGAAGTATCCTCGTAATCAGGCTGTCTAACTTATTCGTTTTTATCATTTTCCGGTTCATTTAACCCCCCTTTTATCCCCCCTTACTGTAAGGGGGGAATAGGGGGGGGATTCCGGTAAAAGGCCTTTATCCGGTCCACGACCATCTCCTGCTGATCTTCTTGCAACTCAGGGTAGATGGGCAATGCAAGGGTCTCCTCGGAGGCTTTCTCGGAGGCGGGAAGGTCTCCCCGCCGGTATTTTAGGGAAGAGAAGCATTCCTGCAAGTGAAGGGGAAGGGGATAATAGATGTCCGTTCCGATTCCTTCGTCAGCAAGGAACTTACGGAGTTGATCCCTCTTGGGAACCCGGATGACATATTGATTGAAAATGTGACGATTTTCGTGCAGGACCCCCGGAAGTTTTATTCCCTCGACCCGTGTCAAAATATCCCGAAAGAGCTCTTTGTATTTTTTAGCATGGTTTTGCCTTGCCTCCGTCCAATCGTCAAGGTATTTGAATTTGACCAGGAGGATGGCCGCCTGGAGCGTATCGAGGCGGCTGTTGACCCCGACCCACCTGTGATAATATTTGGGCTGGCTTCCATGGACCCTCAGGAGTCGAACCTTTTCTGCCAGATGAGGATCATTCGCGACCACCATGCCGGCATCTCCGAAGGCGCCCAAATTCTTTGTGGGATAGAAGGAAAAGCATCCTAAATCACCCATCTGCCCTGCCCTCCGTCCTTTTGGACCGGAGGGCGGGTTATATTCCGAGCCCAGCGCTTGGGCCGCATCCTCGATCACATGAAGCCCTCTGGATTCAGCGATCCGCAGGATGGGGTCCATATCCGCGCACTGTCCGAAGAGATGGACAGGCAGGATGGCTTTTGTCCTTGTCGTGATCTTTTGTTCAATTTTTAAAGGATCGATGTTATAGGTTTCGGGATCAATATCCACAAAAACCGGAATGGCTCCGATGTGGGAGACCGAACCCGCTGTGGCAAAGAAGGTGAAAGAGGGAAGAATGACCTCATCTCCGGGCCCGATGTTCAACGCCATCAAGGAGAGGAGGAGGGCGTCCGATCCCGAGGCTACCCCGATGGCATAAACGGCCTGGCAGTATTGAGCGACTCTCTTTTGAAGGGCATCGACCTGGGATCCCAGGATGAATTGCTGGGTTTCAAAGACTTCATCGATGGCTGATTGGATTTCTTTTCTCAGAGCGAAGGATTGTGGTTTCAGGTCGAAAAAAGGGACTTTCATCTTCATGGCGACTCCGATCTTTCGGGAAAAATACGGACTTGAAAATAAGATAAAAAACATGGATAGTCAAGAAAATATTGTGAGAGATATGCAAGCCAAGATCATTCTCGATGCGATCTCAATCATCCTGGTGAGGCCCCGATTTCCTGAAAATATCGGATCGGCGGCAAGGGCGATGAAGAATATGGGGATCCATCGACTGATCGTAGTCGACGGCTGTTCTCCTCTTCATATGAACGCCTATAAGTTGGCTTCGGGGGCGGAAGATATCCTGGAAAGGGCGGAGGAATTTCCCGATCTCCATGAGGCTGTCTCCGGGATGGGATGCGTGGTGGGAACAACCTCCCGGCAGGGAAAAGAGAGAATGCCGCTCCTGACCCCGGAAGAGTTGGTTCAGAAACTGATTCCCATTTCGAAAGAGAATCTCATCGGACTGATTTTCGGTTCGGAAAAAGAGGGGCTGACCAACGAGGAGCTCTTCCTGTGCCACCATTATGTCCGAGTTCCCACTTCAATGTCTTTCCCATCCCTCAATCTGGCCCAGGCAGTGATGTTGATCTGTTACGAACTCTTTCGATCTCCAACGATGGCTTTGGCACTTCCTGTCGGGTTAGCTTCTTCCGAACAGATTGAAAAAATGTTTGAGCATATGGAAAAAACGTTACAGGATATCGGATTTCTGGAGTCCGATAACCCGAAAAGGATCATGAGGACGCTCAGACGGTTCTTTGGAAGGACCCAGATGGAGGAAAGGGATGTCCAAATTCTCCAGGGCATATGGAGCAGGGTCGATTGGGTATTGAGGAGGGGTAGGGGCGATTCATGAATCGCTCCTACCCCTCAAACCAACCATACCCCGAGTTACTACTTCTTTAAGAAGGGTGTGAGCAGGTCGATGGGCACAGGAAAGATAATGGTTGAATTCTTCTCTGTGGCCACCTCGGTTAAGGTCTGAAGAAACCTCAATTGGATCGTAGCCGGATTTCTACTGACCACCTCGCCGGCCTGGGCTAGTTTTTCTGCAGCCTGTGCCTCACCCTCCGCATGGATGATCTTAGACCTCCTCTCTCTTTCTGCTTCGGCCTGTTTTGCAATGGCCCTCTGCATTTCTACGGGTAGATCCACACCCTTGGTCTCCACCAGCGATACCTTGATGCCCCAGGGATCCGTATGTTTGTCCAGGATCTCCTGAAGTTGAATATTGATCTTATCCCGACGGGAGAGTAAATCATCCAGGTCGGACTGACCGACAACACTTCTTAGAGTGGTCTGGGCAAGTTGGGAGGTGGCATAATGATAGTTTTCGATCTCAGTCAACGCTTTATTCGGGTCGATCACCCGGAAATAGACCACGGCATTCACCTTGATGGATACGTTGTCCTTGGTGATGACATCCTGGGGGGGAATGTCGAGGGCGATGGTCCGGAGGCTCACTTTGATCAACTTATCAATCCCGGGGATGATAATGATCAAACCCGGCCCCTTTGCGCCGATCAGCCTTCCCAGACGGAAAACAACGCCCCTTTCATACTCCCTGAGAATCTTGATCGCAGAAGCGGCTAAAATGAATAGAAAGACGATGAGAAAAAACAATCCCGACGGTAGTCCTGGTACGCCCATGTGGTTCCCTCCTCCTTAAATTTTTTTGACTTTCAAGATCAGATTGTTTACGCCGATCACCCGGACCTTTTCCCCTACGTCGATAGGCTGATCCGATTCGGCATTCCAGTATTCCCCGTGGACGGCCACCTTTCCTTCCAGGTTGAGTCCTGCTACAACCGTTCCGATTTCCCCGGTGAGTCCCTCGATGCCGGTGGTCGGTTTGGTCAGTCGAGCTCCGATGGCCTTGGTCACCGCGAATATGAAGAAGGCCGCGCTGACGACTACGGCAGGGATGATGACGCTTAAGGATATTCTCATATACTCCACCGGGCTGTCAATGAGCATCAAAGAGCCCAAAAAGAGCGAGATGACACCTCCGACGGATAGCAATCCGTGGCTCACAACCTTGATCTCCGCAATGAAAAGGATGATGGCAAAGAGGATCAGCGCCAAACCCGCAAAATTGATCGGAAGCATCTGCAGGGCGTAAAAAGCGAGGATCAGGAAGATCCCGCCGACAACCCCCGGAAGGATGGCCCCGGGGTTGGAGAGTTCGAAGAAGATACCGTAAATCCCTAACATCAAGAGGATGTAGGCAATCGATGGGTTGGAAATGATATCAAGAAACCGGAAACGCCAGCTCATCTCAAGAGATCGAGGCTGGACTCCTTTGGTCATCAGGGTCCGAGTGACCCCGTCGAACTTGACTACCTTTCCGTCGATCCTGGACAGAAGATCCTGTAGATCAGGACTGATAAAATCGACGACATTTAACTTTACCGCTTCTTCTTCCGTGATGGAAGCGCTCTTTACCACCGCCTTTTCACCCCAATCAACATTTCTCCCCCTCGTTTTGGCGATCGTCTTGATATAGGAGACCGTATCATTGACGATCTTTTCGGACATCGTCTTGCTCTCTTTCCCTTCCCCGAGGGAGACGGGATGAGCCGCCCCGATATGGGTGCCGGGGGCCATGACGGCAATGTGAGCAGACATCGTGATGAAAACGCCGGCAGAAGCCGCCCTCCCTCCGCTCGGCCCCACATAAACAATGACAGGTATGGGAGCCGTCATGATTCGTTTGACAATGGTTCTCATCGATTCCATCAGGCCTCCGGGAGTATCCAGCTGGATCACGATGCACTGAGCTCCCTGCTCGGTGGCCTTATCAACCGATTCCACAATAAATTTGGCCGTGGCCGGGTTGATGATCCCGTCTACTTCGATGACATAGATCGGGGCTTTTTCCTGGGAATAGGCAGGGAAGCCCATGGACAGGAAGAGAGAGATGAAGATAAAAATTGCGTGGATGCAAAAGGTCTGTTTTTTCAAGTCGTTCTCCTTTGTAACTAATCCTTTTATCCTAAAAAGATGGGATTGTCAAATGCCCCGCCTCTTCAATCAAATTTTTATTCTCATCAAGTCTTCTCCGAGTATGACTTCGCCTGAATAAACCTGCCTGCATTGATGGACAATGTCATATTGATCGCAGACGGGATAGAGGTGGGTGAGGAGGAGTCTCCGACATCCGGATTCCCTGGCGATTCTCCCTGCAAGAGACGGGGTGAGGTGACCTTCCACTTTTTTCTCATCGGGAAAGGAACATTCCAGGATGAGGAGGTCCGCCCCGGAGGCGAGGCTTACAATATTTTCACAAACATCCGTATCTCCGGAGATGACAACCGAACGCCCGTCACTCCATTCGATTCGATACCCCACACTTCCCGGGAGATGAGTCATGGATTTCGAAGAAACCTTCATTTCCCCCCACTGAAGGGGTTTTGAAAGGATCTCTTTGATCGTCAAAGGGTAGGTGGCAGGTTCGATCCAGGACCCGTAAAGCCTCCTTATCTTATTAAAATGGCGCCTGAATCCGGGTCCTCCGGCGCAGGTCAACCCCTTTTCCCGCGGGAGATCCCCGTATTTACACGCGAAGAGAATCGGGACGAGGTCCGCGGTATGGTCCGGGTGAATGTGGGTGTAGAGGAGAAGGTCGATCTCCCGGTAGGTGATCCCCGCCTTCAGCATGTTTCTCATGGCGCCGGACCCGCTATCGATTACCGTCCGCCCGTTTTTAGAGATGAGAAGGATGCCCGGGGCCCCCCTTCGCAAGGAGGGAATTCCGGTTCCTGATCCGAGAATAACCAATTCAGGCAAGGTGATGCCTCCAATTGTAAGATGACATCAAAACTAACATAAAAAATGAGATCATTTCAAACCCCCTCTTATTTTTTGGCAAAGGGTTGACTTGATTTTTAGGGCATATTAGAATTTTAAAAAAAAGGGTATCAATTTAGCTTTTTGAAAAGATGAGTTTCATGAGTCAATTGACAAAAAGAATTATCATAAAATCCACCTTAATCCCCCTTTGCCAAAAGGGGAAATTCCTATCTCCTCCCTTTAGCCCGCTGCGCCAGCGCTTGCGCGGCGAGCAAAGGGAGGTGGCCTGCCTGCGCGAAGCCCCGCCTCCAGAAGCCTTGCGGAGGGCAGGCGCTTCGGCGTAGGCGGGGGAGGGATTTTACAAAGGTTTTCAAACCGCTAAAGTGTTACAAATTTTTGACTCAATTGGGGGGTTACAAAAAAGGAGGTTTCAATTAGCAAGGTCTTCGGAAACACCCTCGGTTTAAAACCCGGTCAGGTCAAACGGATTGAATTTATCTACCGGAGAAAAATCCCCCCCAACAAGATGATCACGCCTGAGTTGGCCCGCCTTCTAATAGATCTTTCGAATGAAATCCGCCGCCAGATTGGTATCCTTGTGGGAAGAAGGGGGTCGATCGAAATGGTCATGGTCGGGGACCAAAGGGGGATAACGGTCCCCGATCTTTCAAGGTATCGGACCGGAATTCCACGGTTAAGAGGTTTGAGGCTGATCCACACGCATCTCCAGGGAGAACCCCTGACGGAAGAAGATCTAACCGACCTTGTCCTTTTAAGACTCGACATGATGGTTGCGCTTTTAACCCATGGGAAAACCGACCAGGAATCGGTCCACTCCGCCTATCTTCTGCCCGACAATCCCGAGAAGAGGGTGTGGGAGATCAACCCACCCTCTTCGCTGAGGCAGATCGATATGGATTTTTTAAGATGGGTTCAATCTCTGGAAGATCAATTTCAAAAAGGACAGAGAGTCCTTCCCACCCGGAGATCCGGGGAGAGAGCGATCCTCCTCTCGGTAAGCCGGGAGAACAGGGCGGTTTTGGAAAACTCGATGGAGGAGTTAAAAGACCTGGCCGAATCCAGCGGCGTTTGGGTAACCGAGAGGATCATCCAGAGGCCTCAGAATATTTCCCAATCCACCCTGATGGGAGAGGGGAAGCTAAAAGAACTGCTGGTAAAATGCATGCAATCCGGAGTGGACCTGATCATCTTCGATCAGAATCTGACACCCGGGCAGATGGCGACGATCTCTGATCTGACGGAGCTGAGGGTCATTGATCGGACCCAGCTTATCCTGGACATCTTTGCTCAACGGGCGCAAACCCGGGACGGTAAAACCCAGGTTGAACTGGCCCAGTTGAAATACCTCCTTCCGCGCCTTGGCAGGAAAACATTGGCCCTCTCAAGGCTGACCGGGGGGATCGGAGGGCGCGGACCGGGGGAAACGAAGTTGGAGATCGATCGCCGGAGAGTGAGGGAAAGAATTCATCTCCTGGAAAAGGAACTGGAAAGGTTGGGACGGAGGAGAGAGCAGCAAAGGGCACTCCGGAAAAAGGCCGGAATTCCCATCCTCTCCATCATCGGATATACCAACGCGGGGAAGTCAACCCTTTTTAATCTCCTCACCAGCAGCCATTTCAAAGCGGATGAACAACTCTTTGCCACGCTGGATACGGCCACGCGGAGGATAAAGTTTTCGATCCCTCTCCGGATGAAAAACCGGAGTCGGGAGATCGTTGTTACTGATACGGTTGGTTTCATGAAGGACCTGCCCAGAGATTTGACGGGAGCCTTTCGTCCCACCTTTGACGAGCTCAGGGACTCGGACCTATTGATTCACCTGGTCGATGCCGGCAGCCCGAGATCCTCGGACCATATTGAAGCGGTCGAGAAAATCCTGCTGGAGATGGGATTGGAAGAGCATCCGAGACTCCTGGTCTTTAATAAAGAGGACAGGGCGGATCCGGAAGAGATGAGGGCGCTCTGTAAAAGATATGGAGCGGTTTCCATCTCGGCCCTCCGGCCCGAAAGTCTCTCTAAATTTTTTGAGGTCCTGGGGAAAAAATTGTGGGAAGTTGAATCCCTTGGAAATCCGAAGTCGCCGGATGGGGAATCGGAGTTGACAAACCGGGATTGGTTTGATATATCTAAATAAATTTACCCCGTTGGGAATCATGGCCTGCTCGGTTTCGAGTCTCAACGGCTGAATTCCCGGCGTGACAAGCACCCGGAAAGAGGAAAGAGGATGGAAAACCCTGACCGCCGGATACCGGAATATCTTACGTTTGATGATGTTTTGCTTGTTCCCAGCTATTCCGAGGTTTTACCCAAGGAAGTCGATATCAGCTCGCAATTGACACGAGAGATCCGGTTAAACATCCCGCTGGTCAGTGCGGCAATGGACACGGTGACGGAGGCAAGAACGGCCATTGCAATGGCCCAGGAGGGAGGCATTGGCATCATTCACCGCAATCTCTCCATCGCCGATCAGGCAATGGAAGTGGATAAGGTGAAGAAATCCGAGAGCGGAATGATCCTCAACCCAATCACGATGAATCCCGATCAACGAATCCATGAAGCCCTGGAGATCATGAGACGGTACAGGATTTCGGGAGTGCCCATCACAAAAGAAGGGAAGCTCGTCGGCATCCTCACGAACCGGGACTTGAGGTTTGAAAAGAGACTGGATGAAAAAATTTCGGTAGTGATGACCAAGGACCGTCTCATCACCGTTCCCGTGGGGACGACGCTTGAACAGGCCAAGGAGATCCTCCACAAGAACAGGATCGAAAAATTGCTGGTGGTTGACGAATCCAACAACTTAAAAGGCCTGATTACGATCAAAGACATTGAAAAGATGAGAAAATACCCGAATTCCTGCAAAGACTCCCATGGCCGCCTCCGGGTGGGAGCGGCCATCGGTCCAGGGAAGGACAGGGAACAGAGAACCGAGGCGCTCCTGCGGGCAGGGCTTGATGTTCTGGTCATCGATACGGCCCATGGTCACACGGAGGATGTCCTGGAGGCCATCCGGGATACTAAGAAAAATTTTCCGGATTGCCAGTTGATCGGCGGCAACATCGCCACCAGAGAAGCAATGCTCGATCTGGTCAAGGCCGGGGTGGACGGCATCAAGGTCGGAGTGGGGCCGGGTTCGATCTGTACGACACGGATTATCGCGGGAGTGGGCGTCCCACAACTTTCCGCAATCATGGAGGTTTCGGAGGTGACGAGGGAATATGACATTCCGCTCATCGCCGACGGGGGTATTAAGTTCTCCGGAGACCTCACCAAGGCCCTCGCCGCCGGCGCCAATTCAGTGATGATCGGAAACCTATTTGCCGGTGCGGACGAAAGCCCGGGAGAAATTGTACTCTACCAGGGGCGAAGCTATAAGGTTTATCGAGGCATGGGGTCTCTGGAGGCGATGAAAGAAGGAAGCAAGGACCGGTATATGCAGGGTGATGTGGAGAGTGAAACAAAATTGGTTCCGGAGGGGATCGAGGGGAGGGTCCCCTATCGAGGAGCCCTCTCTTTCTGCATCCATCAGCTCATCGGAGGACTCAAGGCCGGCATGGGGTATATGGGAGCCGGCAATATTGAGGAGATGCGGCGAAGGGCAAGATTCATCCGGATCACCTCCTCCGGATTGAAAGAGAGCCATGTCCATGATGTGATTATCACCAAAGAAGCTCCAAATTACCGACTGGAGTAGATTCCGTTAGAGAGGACAGGATTTAAACACAACCCGTCCCTGTGTAAGATCAAGGGATTTTCTAACGGAGCGGAAAGGGGGAAGGGGTCGCCTTGAAAAAGATCATATTGCTCTTTCTCCTCATCATTCTCTCCCTGGCTTACTATCTGGGTTTTCCGGCGCGAAAGAAGATGCTTCCTCTATCCAGGGAGTTCTTTTCCACGGAAACTTCTTCCGCGGCAGAGCAGACCCTGGATTTGAAACGGTTGGGGGCGGTTCAGAAGCTGGCGGAGGGCAAACCCCTTTCGCTTGAGAGAAAGGATCTGGATCAACTCCATCAACTGAAATTGGACAAGGGGATCCGAAATCTCCCGATCCTTTCCCTGTCGCTGATCCGGGATGCCAAAAGAGCCCGGGAGGCGGGGGACCCGGATCGGGCTGTTGAACTGGCGGATTATGCCGTCCGCCTCTCGCCCGACCTTCCCCGGCCCTATTACGAACTGGCATGGGCGCTCTGGAAGCAGAGCCCGTTGCAGCTCGGCCGGGTTCTGCCCGAAATCCTGAAAGGGTGCCAAGCGGCCTTCCGCCATTATCCCACTTCACTGAACCTCTTTTACCATTTTTTCTACATACTCTCCAATGCCATCCTGATGGCTTTCCTCATTTTCGGAATCGTCATCCTCTGGAGACATGCCCGCCTCTATTTCTCCGATATCCGGAGAAACCTGACCCAGGAGGTCTCCGTCCTTTTCGTCAACGGGCTGAAAGTCTTCATTCTGCTCCTTCCATTGTTTCTGCGACTTGATCTCTTGTGGGCCATTCTCTTCTGGTCCGTCCTGCTATGGGGCTACCTGGGGGACCGGGAGAGGCGGTTCGTCGTCGTCTTTCTCATTGCCTTGGTCTACCTTCCCTTCTTCCTTCGCACGGCCTCCTCTTTTTTGGACGGGGCCGCTTCGGAAATCATCCTGGAGATGCATAAGGCCAACCATGAAAACTGGGAGAGGAGCACGGAGGATAACCTGAAAGCCTGGGCGCTCTCCAAAACCGATGATCCGGAGGTTCTCTTTACTCTGGGGCTGATCGAAAAAAAGAAGGCACGCTATGCGCAGGCGGAGGATTTTTACCGGAGAGCGATTGACCGTGATCCCGATATGAGCGAAGCCTTTTCCAATCTGGGGAATGTCTATCTTGCCCAAAAACAGATTCCGGCGGCCATCGATGCCTATCAACGGGCCGTCGATCTTCGCCCGGAGAAAGGGGCCTATCATTACAATCTCTACCGGGCCTATTCGCAGGAGACCTTTCTCTCGGGAAAGTCGGACCGGGCCTTCGAGAAGGCAAGGAAACTCGCCCCCGCACTGGTCCAGTATTATTCGAAGATCGATTCTTCCAACATTAATCGGATGGTCATCGATGAAACCCTGACGGCCGGGATGCTCCGGAACAGGTTTTTAGACCAGTTCATCGGAAAGGAGGGACTGCTGTTCCGTCTCTTTAAGGCCTGGTTTGAAAGGATTCCCTCCGCCGCTCCCCTGCTGGCGCCCATCCTTTTCTTAGCTCTTATCATCGGGATGTCGCGATATACGCGATCGAAGCGTTTCCTCACGCGGTGTCCGATGTGCGGAAGCGGAACCCACCGGTTCTATTTAAGCGCCGAGGACACCCCCGACCAGAAATTCATTTGTTTTAATTGTTTTCGCCTTTTTGTCCAGAGGGAGAAGCTTCATCCGAAGATCGGGCAGAAGAAGGCCCTTCAGGCCGCCCAGTTTCAAAAACAGGACTTCCTGACGGGGAAAATCCTCTCCTACTTTCTCATCGGATTCGGAGACCTGTGGAGAGGGCGTCCGTTAAAGGGACTTTTTCTTCTCTCCGTTTTCTTCGTCTTTGTTTTACGGTTCTTGTTCTGGAATGGTATCCTTCCGGATTCCGGTTTCGGGGTGTTTTCTCCCCCCGGAAGGCTCTTTGTCTGGGGAGGCCTCTTCCTCCTTTTTTACTTCTTTTCCTTCCGGCGGATCCGGCGACAGAAGCCGCAGTTTGAGATTCCCAAATAAGAGGAGAAATTGATGGCTCTTCAAGGGACACTGAAAGATTTCAGCATCACGGAGATCATCCAGCTCATCGGGCAGCAGCTCAAAACAGGAGTCTTAAAGATACGCCGCGGAAAGAATCTGGCAGAGATTTCTTTTGTCGACGGCATGATCGTCCATGTTTACTCCAATTACCGGGGGAAGAAGGACCTCATCGGCGAGATCCTGGTCAAGGCCCGGCTGATCACGGAAGAACAGCTCGAAAGAGTCCTCAAGGTGCAGAAAGAAACCCTCAAATATTTGGGAGAAATCCTTGTCGAACTCGGGTTGCTGACAAAAGAGGATATCCTCAAGGTGATCACGACCCAGACCTATGAGACCATCTACGAATTATTCTGGTGGGAGGACGGGATTTTCAACTTCGATCTCAAACTGGTTGAAAGCTATCAAAAAATTCCGTTTGCCCTCAGCACCGAACAGGTGCTGCTGAATATTCTCCGGATGGTCGATGAATGGTCGGAGATCGAAAAAAAGATCTTTTCTCCGCACCTGGTCTTTCGAAGAGCGCTCGGAACCGAGTTAAAATCCGGAGGCGCCCTGTCTCCCCAGAGACTGATGAGAGAAAAATTAACCTCCGAGCAGGAATTGATCCACAACCTGATCGATGGGACCCGGACGGTGCAGGAGATCATCGACCGAAGCCTCCTGGGGAAGTTCAATACGAGCGAGATCTTGCTTAATCTCATGGAGATGGGTTTCATCGAGGTCTCCGGCGTCCAAACCCCAAGCCTGGTCAAGAAGGTGAAGATGATCAATTTCAGGGAGGCGCTTCCCTTCGTCTATTACGGGGCTTTTTTCATCTTCCTCTTCCTCTTTCTGATCTATTTCAAACCCAATTTTTTACCTCTCTTCATGGGTTCGAAGATCGAGCGGGTCGACATCGAAGCGCCCGCCCTGTTTGTCCAAAAGGCTCAACTCGAACGGATCAGGAACGCTCTTGAAATATTCTATCTGGAGAAAGGGACCTACCCTCGAAACCTGGAGGATCTGGTCGCCGCCCGGCTCCTCCGGAAAAACGACCTTTTCTATCGCAAAGGCGTTTCCTATCAATATGAGTTAAAAGACAGGCAATATATTTTGAAGCATTGAAGCAAGCCATTCCAGGTTTTTTGCGCGCCTCCCTCATCTCATCATTCCGAAGGAAAAAAATGGAAGGTTCATCGATCTTCGATAAGATCCTTATACTTGACTTTGGGTCTCAATATACTCAGCTGATTGCCCGACGCGTGAGGGAATGCCGGATCTACAGCGAGATCCAGCCCTACGATTTTCCCTTGGAGAGGATCCGGGCCCTGTCGCCGAAGGGAATCATCCTCTCCGGAGGCCCTTCCAGCGTTTATGAGCGAGGATCTCCCCGTTGCGATCCCCGGCTCCTGCGGCTGGGGATCCCCGTTTTAGGGATCTGTTACGGGATGCAATTGATCGGAGACCTTCTGGGAGGGGAGGTCGCCCATTCCGAGAAGCGGGAATACGGAAAAGTGAGGTTGATGATCGAACGCGGGGGAAGACTGTTTAAAGGGATCGGGAAAAAAGGAAGTGCGCTTCAGGTGTGGATGAGCCATGGAGATCAGATCCGGAGGCTGCCTCCGGGATTCCGATCGATCGCCCGTTCCAGCAATACGGCCTTTGCCGCCATCGAAGAGCCCGTGAAAAATATCTATGGGCTTCAGTTCCATCCGGAGGTGGTTCATACTGATAAGGGGATCGACCTCATCCGTAATTTTCTCTTCCAGGTTTGCGAATGCCGTCATCTCTGGGACATGCGGTCTTTTCTTGCGGAGGCCGAAAAAGCTCTGAAGAAAACGATCGGTCCGGGGAGAGTGATCTGCGGCCTGAGCGGAGGGGTGGATTCCACGGTCGTCGCCCTCCTCCTCCACCGGGTGATCGGGGACCGCTTGAGTTGCGTCTTTGTGAATAACGGGCTCTTGAGGCGGCATGAGGCCTCTCAGGTCGCCGATCTGTTCCGCCACCGGTTCCATATCCCGCTCATCCATGTCGATGAAGAGAAACGTTTTCTGAAACAGCTCCAGGGAGTGACCGATCCGGAAGAAAAAAGGAAGAAGATCGGAAAGGAGTTCATTGCCATTTTCGAAAGGGAGGCGCGGAAAATCGGCAAAGTGGACTTCCTGGCCCAGGGGACCCTGTATCCCGATGTGGTCGAAAGCGTTTCCTGGAAGGGTCCCTCCGCCACGATCAAAAGCCACCATAATGTCGGAGGGTTGCCAAGGAAGATGAGGCTGAGGCTGGTGGAACCCCTGCGGGAGTTGTTTAAGGACGAAGTTAGATTGCTTGGAAAAGAGCTGGGCCTCCCACCCGAGGTAATCCACCGGCAGCCCTTTCCGGGTCCAGGACTTGCCATCCGGATCATCGGGGAAGTCAATAAGGAAAGGCTGGAGATTTTAAGGGATGCGGATGAGATCGTCATGGAAGAAATAAGCAAGAATGATCCCATGAACCGGGTGTGGCAATCCTTTGCCATTCTCCTTCCCATCAAGACCGTAGGCGTGATGGGGGATTTTCGGACCTATGAACATGTGGTCGCCCTCCGAATCGTAGAAAGCCTGGATGGCATGACCGCAGATTGGATGAAGCTTCCTCACCGGGTCCTGGAACAGATGTCCAACCGTATCATCAACGAGGTGAAAAAAGTGAATCGGGTGGTCTATGATGTCAGTTCCAAGCCGCCCAGCACCATTGAATGGGAATAGACTGAAGAAATATCGAAATCCGAAGCACGAAATTCGAAACAATCTCATCCGCCAAAAGCGGATCCGCCTTGGGTGGAAATGACCAAAGTTTATATGTTTGAAACCAATCGGGGTTTATAAGCTTTGAGTTTTAAACATTCGAATTTGTTTCGATATTCGATATTCGAATTTCGGATTTAGGAGAAATATGTCTCCTATTGATTTTATCCATCTCCATCTCCACAGCCAGTACAGCCTGCTGGATGGCGCCATCCGGTTTGACGAGGCCTTCGATTTAGCGAAGCAATACCGGATGAATGCGCTGGCGCTAACCGATCACGGAAATATGTTCGGGGCCATCGAGTTCTATCAATCGGCCATCAAGCATGGGATCAAGCCGATTCTGGGATGCGAGGTGTATGTGGCTCCTGGAAGTCGGTTTGAGAAGAAGACGGGGGAAGGGACGGAGGGGACTTTTCATCTGACCCTTCTGATCAAAAACCGGACGGGCTACTTCAACCTCGTCAAATTGGTCAGCCTCGCGTATCTCGAGGGATTTTACTATAAGCCGAGGGTGGATAAAGAACTTCTGATGAAATACCAGGAAGGGTTGATCTGCCTCAGCGGCTGCCTGAAGGGAGAGGTCGCCTCCCTGGTCGGCCGGGGGGAGATGAAGAAAGCCCTTCAAGCGGCGGAGGAATATCGGACTATCTTTGATGACCGGCGGTTTTTCATCGAACTCATGAACAACGGGGTTGAAAAACAGCCCCTGGTCAATGAGCGGCTCCTCGAGGTCGGCCACGAGCTTTTTCTCCCCGTAACGGCGACCAATGATTGCCACTATCTTCACCGGGAAGACGCCCGGGCCCACGAAGTCCTTCTATGCATCCAGACCGGCAAGACGCTCAGCGATAGCGAACGGATGAGATTTTCTTCGGATGAGTTCTATTTCAGGTCCCCCGAGGAGATGATGGACCTCTTCAGGAATACGCCGGAGGCGATTGCCCACACGATGGAGATCGCGGAGAGATGCAACCTGGACTTGAAGTTTGACGAGAAGCACATCCCGCGGATCGTCGTCCCTTCCGGAGAGTCGCCCGACAGCCATCTTGAACGGCTTGCAAGGGAGGGATTGGAAAGAAGGCTCCTTCCCTATCGGGATACGGAGCATTTCCAGGAGCGGGCCTCGAGATACCGCGCCCGGTTGGAAGAAGAGCTCAACATCATCAAGTCCATGGGATACCCGGGATATTTTTTAATCGTGGCGGATTTCATCCATTACGCCAAGCAGCAAGGGATCCCGGTCGGGCCGGGAAGAGGATCGGTGGCCGGAAGCCTGGTCGCCTATACGCTCAGCATTACGGATCTCGATCCGATCGAATACGACCTCATTTTTGAAAGATTTTTGAATCCGGGACGCAAGAACAGCATGCCGGATGTGGATGTCGATTTCTGTATGGATGGAAGGGACGAAGTCATTCGCTATGTGATGGAAAAATACGGCAAGGAAAATGTCGCCCAGATCATCACCTTCGGGAAGATGCAGGCGAGGGCGGTATTGCGGGACGTGGGCCGGGTCATGGGAATCCCTTATGCCGAGGTGGACCGGATCGCCAAACTTATTCCCGGCGGTCCGAATATCAGTCTCGAAGAGGCCTCCGAAAAAGAACCTCAATTGAAGGAGATGATTCAGAAAAATACGACCGTCGCCGCTCTCTTCAAGGTGGCCCGATCCCTTGAAGGCCTAACGCGCCATGCCTCGACCCATGCGGCAGGAGTGGTGATTGCGAACCGGCCGCTGACGGATTACCTTCCCCTCTACCGCGGCCAGGACGGCGAGGTGGTCACTCAATATGCGATGAAGGAGGTGGAGGCCATCGGACTGGTCAAGTTCGATTTCTTAGGGCTCAAGACCCTGACGATGGTAAACCACACGGTTCGGCTCATTGAGAGGAACCGGGGAAGAAAGATCGAACTCTTTGAAATTCCCCTTGACGATCCGGAGGTTTTTGGCTCCCTCAGCGCCGGCTCGAATCTCGGCGTCTTCCAGCTGGAAAGTTCGGGAATGAGAGACCTCCTGGTCAAGCTCAAACCGGAGAGTTTCAAGGATATTATCGCCCTGGTGGCCCTCTACCGTCCGGGCCCTCTTGACAGCGGAATGGTCGAGGAATTTGTCAAGCGGAGGCACGGTAAGGTGGCCATCTCCTATGAAGTCCCAGCCCTTGAAGCGATTCTGAAGGACACCTACGGGGTCATCGTCTACCAGGAGCAGGTGATGCGGATTGCGAGCGCCCTGGCCAGTTTTACGCTTGAAGATGCGGATAACCTGCGGAGGGCGATGGCCAAGAAGGATCCAGTGGAAATGGAAAGACAGAAAGAGAAGTTTCTGGAAGGATCGAAAAAGAACCGGATCTCTCCGAAAAAGGCTGAAAAGATCTTTGAACAGATGGAAACCTTCGGCCGCTATGGATTCAATAAATCACACAGTGCGGCTTACGCCCTCATCGCCTACCAGACCGCCTATTTGAAAACCCGCTATCCGATCGAATTTATGGCTGCCCTGCTGACCAGCGAGATGCAAAATGCCGACAAGATGATGCGGTATATCGCCGAGTGCCGCGACCTGTCGATCCCCATCCTGCCTCCGGACATCAATGAAAGCCAGAGAGATTTCACGGTTGCCGGAAATCAAATCCGGTTCGGATTGGCCGCGGTCAAGAATGTCGGGGATGCCGCCATTGAAGCGATCCTCAGAGAGAAAGAGGAAAAGGGGATATTCGAATCGCTTCGCGATTTCTGCCGGAGGGTTGATTTGAGAAAGGTGAACCGCCGGGTGATCGAGAGTCTGATCAAATGCGGGGCGTTCGATTTCTCGGGAGTCCGCCGGTCCGCGATGCTGGCCGTCCTGGAAGAACTTCTGGAGCGGTCGCAGGGGGCCCAGCGGAAAAGGGATACGACGCAGATGAGTATGTGGGATACGGCTCTGTCCGAGAAAGGGGAGACCTACCCTGAGATCGAAGAGTTTCCCGAAAACCAGCTGATCCTCTTTGAAAAGGAGACGATCGGCTTTTATATCTCCCGCCACCCCCTGTCCGCGTATCAGGAGGAGATCAGGAGACATACGGATGAAGACACCGCGGCCCTGCCCCACCTCCGGAACGGTCAGGAGGTGAAGGTCTGCGGCCTGGTCAACAGTCTGAAGGAGATCGTCACTAAAAAGGGGGACCGTATGGCTTTTTTGAACCTCGAGGACATGAAAGGATTCGTAGAGGTCATTCTTTTCCCGGAGGTGTTTAAGAACGCCCAGAAGGATGTCCGGGGAGGAGAGCCCCTCCTGATTCGCGGCGCCCTCGATCTTTCCGAGGACCGCATCAAGATCAAGGCCATGGAGGTGAAATCCCTTTCGGGATTGGCCGGCTCACCTCTGAGGGCCTTTCATTTGAAGGTTCCTCACGCTTCTTTAACGCCTCCGGGCCTGGTTGAACTGAAAGAAGCGATCCTTGCACACAAGGGGGCCTGCCGGGTTTTCCTTCATATTACGAATGGGAACCACCGGGAGACCGTCATCGCTTTTTCCGATGAGTACCGGGTGGATCCCTCTCCCGGTTTCCGGAGCCGCATCAGAAGGCTGTTCTCTTCTCCGGACCTCTCCATGGAATGGAGTTAGAAGATGGTCAAACATTATCTCGATTTTGAGAAACCACTGATTGAACTGGAAAACGAGATCGAACGTTTAAAGAGGTTTTCAAAAGGGAAGCAGCTTCATTTCGACGGGCAGATCAGGAGCCTGGAAGAGAAACTTCTCCGGTTGCGAAGAGAAATCTTTGCAGGCCTGAACGGGTGGCAAATCACGCAACTGGCCCGTCATATCGACCGGCCTAAAGCCTCCTATTATATTCAATCGATCTTCAAAGATTTTATCGAACTTCACGGAGACCGACTTTATGGGGATGACCCGGCCATGATCGGAGGAGTGGCCCGGCTGGATCAAAGAACGGTCGTCTTGCTGGCTCACCAGAAGGGAGCCGATATGAAAGAGATGGCATACCGTAATTTCGGAATGCCTCACCCGGAGGGATACCGGAAGGCCTTGAGGTTGATGAAAATGGCCGAGGTATTTAAAAAACCCCTCATCACGATGATCGACACCCCGGGCGCTTTTCCCGGGGTCGGAGCGGAAGAGCGGGGGCAGGCGGAGGCCATTGCCAGGAATCTCAGAATGATGGCAATGCTCCGGATACCGGTCCTCACCGTCGTCATTGGGGAAGGAGGAAGCGGGGGCGCTCTGGCGATCGGAGTAGGAAACCGGGTGCTCATGCTGGAGTATTCGATCTATTCGGTCATCTCTCCGGAAGGATGCGCGGCGATCCTCTGGAAGGATGGCGAAAAGGGCAAGGCCCTGGCCGCCGATTCCCTCAAATTGACGGCCCGTGACCTGTTCGGATTGGGCGTGACCGATGAGGTGGTCGAGGAGCCCCTGGGCGGCGCCCACCGAGATCCGTTGGGGATGGCCTACCGTTTGAAAGAGGTGTTGGAGCGTCACCTGGCGGAACTGGAAAAGATGGACGTGAATTCCCTGTTGACGGATCGTTATGAAAAATTCAGGAAGATGGGAACTTTTCTTGAAGAACGAGGAAAATAGAGGATTGAACGCCGAACCTGTGATGAAAGGGAAAATCCAGGTGTTATCGGAGGGCATTGCCCAGAAGATCGCCGCCGGCGAGGTTGTTGAAAGGCCGGCTTCCGTTGTGAAAGAGTTGATGGAGAATGCGATCGATGCCGGGGCCTCGGAGATTGTGGTGGAGCTCGAATCGGGAGGACTCCGCCTCATCCGGGTGGTCGATAACGGGGAGGGAATGGTGTCGGAAGATGTTCCGCTTTCCCTCCGGCGATTTGCCACCAGCAAGATACGCAGGGCCGAAGACCTTTATGCCGTTGAAACATTGGGATTCAGGGGAGAGGCGCTGCCCAGCATCGCCTCCGTTTCACGGATGGTTCTCAAGACCCGGCCTCCGCATTCGGTCAGCGGAACACAAGCCGTCTCCGAAGGAGGGGAGATCAAAAGCGTCTCAGAGATCGGCTGTCCGGTCGGGACAGAGGTGGAAGTCCATCATCTCTTCTACAATCTCCCGGTGCGGAGAAAATTTTTAAAATCGATCCGGGCGGAACTCCGGGTTGTCCTCCACCACTTTCTCAGGGTCGCGCTTGCCCATCCCTCGATTACGTTCAAGTTGATTCATGATGGGCGACGGTTGCAGGAATTGCTGAAAACGGAGTCTTCCCTGGTCCGGATCGAAGGGGTTCTGGGAAGAGAGAGTTGTGATCATCTCCGGCCCATCCGGCATGAGGAAGACCGGATTCGGATTGACGGTTTCACGAGCCTTCCTCCCTTTTCGAAGGGAACAGGAGACGGGATCTCCCTTTACGTCAACCACAGATATGTGAGGGATCGGATCATTTACCGGGCCGTCCTGGAAGCTTACCGGCATATCCTTCCCGCCGTCAGATACCCGGTTTCCATTTTGTTCGTCGCCCTTTCACCCTCCGATGTTGATGTAAATGTTCATCCCGCCAAGGCGGAGGTCAAATTTAAGGAACCCGAGAGGGTCTATCAGGCCGTATCGGCTTCGATCCGAAGGGCCCTGGAAGAGGTTCCTCAACCTGCAGAACGGATCTTCCCGGAAAAAAGGGAGGGGGAGACCCGGGACGGGGAACCGCAAGCCTCTTTTTCTTTCCCAAATTCATGGAAACCCTATATGAAAGGCCGGGGAGCGCAGGTTCTCCCCCCGAAGGCGGGAGAGAGGGAAGGGCCCGGATGGGAGACGGAGAAGCGGGGGGGGTACCGCATTGTCGGCCAGCTCTGGGGAACGTATATCCTCTGTGAAGCGGAGGGACATCTCATCTTCATTGACCAACATGCCGCCCATGAAAGGGTTCGGTTTGAGAAATTGAAAAAAGAGTTTGAGGAACGGTCCCTCATGACAGAAAGGTTGCTTCTTCCCGTTCTCGTCGAATTGTCGGCCGAGGAGTCGCTTCTTCTCGATTCGGCCGGAAAAGATTTTGAGGCCATCGGGTTTGAAATCGAGTCGGTGGGGGAGAGGCTTTATGCCATTCGTTCCATCCCCTCCTATGTCGAGGCAAAGGAGGCCGGGGAGAGAGTGAGAACGATGCTCGAAGAGCTCTCTTTTTTAAAAAAGGGAGGGGAGGGATCGGCGCCGCTCCATGCCCTTCTGGTTTCCCTGGCCTGCCATTCGGCCATCCGGGCCAATTTCCCGTTAAGAAGGGAGGAGATGGAGGAACTGATCGGGAATCTGTCGCCCTTCAACCCTTCGACGACCTGCCCGCACGGCCGCCCCATCTTCTTTCTTTTTTCTCTTGAGGAAATGAACAGGCAGTTCAAGCGGAACCGGGGGGGGTTATGATTCGTCGGTATGGTTCAGGCCGTATTTTTCCAGCCGGTAGCGCATGGACCGGAAATTGATATGCAGTAATTCCGCCGCCTTTTTTTTAATCCCTTTTGTTCGATCAAGGGCCTTGATCAAAAGAGTCCTTTCCACATCCTCCACAACCTTTTCAAGGCTGATCCCCTCGGTCGGGATTTCCAGATCGATGGGCCTCTTTCTGAAAGGAAGCTGTTCTTCAAGATAAGAGCTGAGATTGTGGGAGGATAACTCACTGGAGGTTTCGAGGGCGACCGCCCTTTCGATAATGTTCTGGAGCTCCCTCACGTTTCCAGGGTGGTCATACTGGACCAGGATCCGGAGGGCTTCAGGAGAGATCCCGGAAATCGGTTTGCCCAGCTCTTCCGAGTATTTCTTCAAAAAATGGTCGGCCAGGAGAGGAATGTCCTCCTTCCGTTCCCGCAGGGAGGCAAGCCTGATCTGGATGACATTGAGCCGGTAGAAGAGATCTTCCCGAAACTGTTTTTCCCTGACGGCTTCCTCCAGGTCTTTGTTCGTCGCCGAGATGATCCGGACGTCGACCCGGATGTCTTCGGTTCCTCCCACCCGCTTGAACTCCCTGTCCTGCAGGACACGGAGCAGTTTGACCTGCATCATCAGGGGAATCTCGCTGATCTCATCGAGGAAGAGGGTTCCCTCGTCGGCCACTTCGAAGAGGCCTTTTTTGGTCGCAATGGCGTCGGTGAAGGCTCCCCTCATGTGGCCGAAAAGTTCGCTTTCGATCAGGGATTCGGGAATGGCTCCACAGTTTAAGGTGACAAAAGGTTTGTCCCTGCGCGGGCTGTTGTAGTGAATCGCCTTGGCGACCAGCTCCTTTCCGGTTCCGCTCTCCCCCGTAATCAGGATATTGGTTTTGGTGGGGGCGACCTTCTCCAGGAAGTCATAGAGCTCCAGCATCTTCGGGCTTTGGCCGATGATGTTTCCGAAATGATACCGTTCTCTGACCACCTGCTTGAGCAGGAGATTCTCCTCACGGAGGTGTCGCTTCTCGAGGGCATTCTGGATGATCAGTTTGATTTCGTCGATCTTAAAGGGTTTCGTAATGTAATCGTAGGCCCCTTCCTTCATGGCTTTGATGGCGGTATCGGCGGAGGCATAGGCCGTCATCATGATCACAATCGTTTCGGGAGAGACCGTTTTAATCCTTTTCAGGGCCGAGATGCCGTCCTGCCTGGGCATGCGAATGTCCAAAAGGGCCAGGTCAAAGAGGTCCTTTTCAAGCAGCCTGAAGACCTCCTCGCCGTTGGAGGCGAGGGTGACCCTGTAGCCCTCTTTCTTGAGCATGATGTCCAAAAACTCCCTCATGCTCCTTTGATCATCAGCGACCAATAAGTGATCCTTTCCCATCTTCTTTTTCCTCAATGTTCAACGGTTTCGCCAACAGCGGAGCCCGACGGCAAAAAGAGGGTGAAGACCGTTCCTCTCCCGACATCGCTGTCTACCCTGATGACTCCATTATGGTTTTCAACAATTTTATGGACGATGGAGAGGCCCAATCCAGTGCCCCCTTCCTTGGTCGTGTAGAAAGGCTCGAAGATCTTCTCTTTTTCCTTCGGTGCGATCCCGTTTCCGGAATCGGCGATCGCAATCTTCACCCAATCCATCTCCCTCCCCGGCGATTGGAATGAGGCATTTCCCTTACAGGCCTCGTTTGTTTTTTCGACCTGAATCCGGATATCGCCGCCGTCCGGGAGGGCCTGGGCCGCATTGATCAGAAGGTTCCAAAAGACCTGCCTCATCTGGTCGGGGTCTACCATGGCCTCGGCCTTTCCGTTTCGATGAGTCCGGCAGATGCGGATGTCCTCGTGAAAGACAGGGGAGTGGGTGAAAAGCTCAACCGTTTCATCGAGAATTTCCCCAATCTCCATTGAGGATTGACGGATCTGGGGGGGGTGGGCAAAGAGGAGGAAGTCGGTGATCAATGCGTTGAGCCTTTCCGACTCCCTGAGCGTGATCTCCATTAAATGTTCCTGATGCTCGTCGAGGGAGAGCTCCGATTTCAACATCTGAATGGAGCCGCTTAGAGAGGCAAGGGGGTTTCGAATCTCGTGGGCCATCCCCGCGGCCAGGGAGCCGATGGCCGCCATCCGATCGTACCGCTTCATCTGCTCTTCCATTTCCTTGAAACGGGTGATGTCCTGGAAGATGAGGGTGTAACCGATCAGAGATTCGGCAGGGTCGGTCAGCGGAGAGATGGAAAAGCCGAGATAGGTTTTCCCTCTCCTCTCGTTGGAATAGGCAATTTCGTAACGCCGGGAATCCGGAGGCAGATCGGCGGCCTTCTTCTTGAGATCCTTAAGAACCCCGGCGATCCCGGGAAAGAAGTCATGGATGGAAACGTTTTTTAAATCCTCCTCCCTCCGGTTCAGGATCTTTTCGGCGGTCCGGTTGAGGAAGTTCATCCTCCCGCTGAGATCGATGGTGAGCAGTCCGCTGTCAAGGCTTTGGATGATGTTCCGGTTGAAGGTTTCGAGCTGGTTATAGTCGTCCTCTTTTTGAATCAGTTCGCTCTTCTTCTTTTTCAACTCTTCGGAGATCGTACTGCTCAGGAAGGCGACGATATAAAAAGCGGCCAGGTAGATGATGAGGGAAAAGAAAACCTGGCTGGGTTCGGGCGTGGCGGGCTGGCCCGGGGGGCGAATCCATTCATAGAGCTGAAGCAGGAGGATCAGGCCGTAGAGAAAGGTGGAGAACGAGGCCGAATAGAAGGCCCCCCGCTTATAGAAAAGGATGCTGCCGCCGATGATGGTGAAGACGTAGGCGATGGGGAAAAAACTGTCCTTGCCACCGGTATAGTAGATGAGGCCCGCGATGAAGAGATGATCGATCGCCACCTGGAGGAAGATAAAACGGCGGAGATCTTTGACCCGATGGAGGAGAAAGGCATAGGCAATCGTAACCAGGTAAAAGAGGCTGACGAAATAGTAGAACGAGTTGGTCATGGAGATGAAGAAGTACTTCTTCTCGGAGAGCTGAAAGATGTGGGCGATGGCAAGCAACAGGGTGAGGATGATGATCCGGCAGAGCATCAGCCCTTTTGCGGTGTTAAGCCTTTTTGGCCGGGTGTCGGGAGGCAAGCTCGGGTTCGAATTCATAGGACTCCGTCATAGGGACAGGCACCTTTTTTATTATATGATCGTGGCCCAATTGCAGCATGAATGGATGTTTTAAAAAAGTAGCCTGTCCCTTTTTTTAATGTATGGCCGAGGCCATCTGGAAGATCGGCAGGTACATCGCAATGACCACTCCTCCGATCACCACCCCCAGGAAGACCATCAGAAAAGGCTCCAGGAGGGAGGTCAGATTGCTTACGGCCACATCGACCTCGTCGTCGTAGAAATCCGCAATTTTTGTCAGCATCGAGTCGAGGGCTCCCGTCGATTCCCCGACGGAGATCATCTGGATCACCATGGGGGGAAAGATATTGCTGCGGCCCAGAGGGTCTGCAATGGTTTCGCCCTCCCGGATGCTGGCCCTTGCGTTCATGATTGCCGTTTCGATCGTCCTGTTTCCGGCCGTCTTGGAGACGATCAGGAGGCCGTCGAGAATGGGAACACCGCTGCTCACCAGCGTTCCCAGTGTTCTGGCAAATCGGGCTACGGAGACTTTTTTGAGGAGCATCCCGAAGACGGGCAATTTTAGGGTGAGCCGGTCGATCAGGGTCTTTCCCGTCTCGGTCTTGTAAAACCTCTTAAAAAGAAAGATGAGAAGAATCGCCGCAGGAAGGATGACGACGATATATTTTTTGATTATTTTGCTCATGGTCAGAACGATCAGGGTGGGGAGCGGAAGGGCCTGGCCCGCCGATTTGAACATCGTCTCAAAAACAGGGATCACGAAGATCATCAGGATAATCACGACCAGGATGGCCACCGAGACAATGATGGCCGGATAGATCATGGCCGATTTCACCTTCTTTTTCAGGGCTTCCGCCTTTTCAATATAGTTGGCCAGCCGGGTGAGGATATTGTCGAGAATGCCCCCCTCCTCGCCGGCGACCACAAGGTTCGTGTAAAGATCGTCGAAAGTGGCGGGGTGTTTTTTTAGGGCTCCGGCAAAGGTGGATCCTCCTTCCACATCCTCTCTGATGTCGCGGATGATATTTTTGAACGCCTTATGCTCCTGCTGGGAGGACAGGATGTCCAGCGATTGAACCAGGGGCAATCCGGCATCGATCATGGTTGCCAGTTGCCGGGTAAAGATTGCAATGGAACGTTGGTTCACCTTCTTTCGGACCGGCAACGAGATGTTGAACTCTTTTCCTTTGGCTGCGATTTTGGTCGGAATGATACTCTGCTGACGGAGGTGGATGCGTATGGCCGCCTCGCTTGGAGCTTCCATCTCCCCCTTCTTCATCGTTCCCTTCAACGTCTTTCCTTCCCATTTGTAAATCGGCATATTTCACCTGTCCGTAAGTATTTAGGCTGTTTTGAAGTGTCTGTCTCTTTTCCCTCCGTGGATGCCCGAATTGGCCAGCATCTGACGGAATTCCTCGAGATTATGGCTCCGTTCCATCGCGTCATCCAGGGAGATAAAATGGCGCTCCACAAGAGAGAGGAGGGCCTGGTTCATCGTCTGCATACCGAATTTGGCCTGGCCGACCTGCATGAGCGAATAGAGTTGCTGAATCTTGTCCTCCCGGATCAGGTTCCGGATGGCCGGGTTCGGAATCAGGACCTCCATGGCCAGGGCGCGGCCTTTCCCTCCCAGCTTGGCGATGAGCTGCTGGGATAAGATGCCTTCGAGAACAAAGGAGAGTTGAGTCCGCACCTGTTGCTGCTGGTGGGGGGGAAAAACATCGATGATTCGATTGACCGTTTCCACGCAGGAGTTCGTGTGGAGGGTGGCAAAGGTGAGATGGCCAGTTTCGGCGGTCACAAGGGCCGCCTGAATGGTCTCGAGGTCTCTCATCTCACCGATGAGGATGATGTCGGGATCCTGCCGGAGGACGTGGCGAAGGGCATGGGTGAAGCTTTTTGTGTCGGAGTTGACCTCCCTCTGATTGACAATGCAATTTTTGTGGCGGTGGAGATACTCGATCGGGTCCTCGATGGTGATGATATGGGCATTTTGTTCGTTGTTGATCTTGTCGATCATGGCGGCCAGGGTAGTGGATTTCCCGGTGCCGGTGGGTCCCGTCACCAGGACAAGGCCCTTTGGTTTCTTGATCAACTCATTCACGATGGGAGGAATGCCCAGTTCTGAAAAGTTGAGGATGTCGAACGAGATGGCCCGGAAGGCCCCTGCCACGGCTCCGCGCTGCATGTAAATGTTTCCCCGGAATCGGCTGAGGCCTTTGATGCCGAAAGAAAAGTCCAGCTCCGTCTCCTCTTCAAACTTATGGCGCTGGGCATCGGTGAGCACACTGTAGCAAAGCCTTTTGGTGTCGGGAGCGGCGAGGACGGTCGTGTCAAAGGTCATCAATCTCCCATCGATCCTGAACTGGGGGGGGGACCCCGTGGTGATGTGCAAATCGGAGGCTTTCTTCTCTATCATCACCTCAAGCAGTTTCTGTAATTCAATCATCTTTTATCCTCTCCTTCATTTTGAAATCACCTGTCGTCCATGGTTGACCGGAGCACTTCTTCGATGGTGGTCAACCCTTCCCGGATCTTGATGATCCCGCTCTGCCTGAGCGTCTTCATCCCCAGGCGCATGGCTTCCTTCTTTACTTCGGAGGTCGATGCCCGGGACAGGATCAGCTCTTTGATCTCCTCTTTGATAGCCATCACCTCATAAAGGCCGACCCGGCCTTTATACCCCGTGTTGTTGCAGATCGGGCAGCCTTTCCCCTTGTAAACGGGGAAGGTTTTTACTTCATCCGGCGCAACGCCGAGATCGATCAGGAGCTGGGGATGGACTTTGGCGGGTTCACGGCATTCCATGCAGACCTTCCGGATTAACCTCTGAGCAAGGATGAGGATGACGGCGGATGAAATCAGAAAGGGCTCAATCCCCATATCGATCAACCGGGTCACGGTTCCGGGGGCATCGTTGGTATGGACGGTGCTCAGGACGAGGTGTCCGGTAAGGGCCGCCTGAACTGCGATTTGAGCGGTTTCAAAGTCCCGGATCTCGCCGACCATGATGATATCGGGATCCTGCCTGAGGAAAGCCCGGAGCGAGGAGGCAAAGGTGAGGCCGATCTCCTCATGCATCTGGACCTGGTTGATCCCCATAAAGTTATACTCGACGGGGTCTTCGGCCGTGGTAATATTCTCACTTTCTTTATTTAATTCGGAGAGGGCGGAATAGAGGGTGGTCGTCTTTCCACTTCCGGTGGGTCCTGTTACCAGAATCATTCCGACCGGTTTTCGAAGAGCATTTTTAAAATCCTCAAGGGACGATTCCTCAAAGCCCAGCTTGGTCATATCCAGTTGTAAAGCCGATTTGTCGAGAAGACGGAGAACCACCTTTTCACCGAAAAGGACGGGAACGGTGGAGACCCGAAAGTCCATCTCCCGGCCTTTGCCGAGACGCAATTTGATCCTCCCGTCCTGCGGCAGTCGCCTTTCGGCGATATCCAGTTTGGACATGATTTTTAAACGGGAAACGATGGCGTTTTTGATCTGGATGGGGAGCGTCATCTCCCGCCTCATGACGCCATCGACACGGTACCGGACGCGAAAGCTCCGTTCGTAGGGTTCAAAATGGACGTCGCTGGCGCCCAATTTGATCGCCTTGATCAGGACGCCGTTGACGATCTTGATGATCGGGCCTCCGATCTCTTCCGTTTCATCCGTTGTCTGGTTTTCAACGATCTCGACATTATCGACGGCTCCATGGACCAACTTATCAAACTCGTCGACATCGACCAAACTGTTGTCGATTAAATCGAAATCGTGGTCCGAAGATTTCTCTTCATCCATGGAGTAATCGATGGCCTGGAAACTCATCGTCCCCATTCCAGCCACATTCCCGCCTCCGCCGTAATATTTTTTTATGGCATCGACGATTTCCGTTTCGGAGGCGACCACTGGCTCGACATTGAAACCGGTCATAAACTTGATCTCGTCAATGACGACGATATTGCTTGGGTCGGCCATCGCCAGCGTCAATTTGGGACCGACACGGTTAATGGGCAAGATGAAATATTTTTTGGAGATGCTCGAAGGGATCAATTTGACGACATTTTGGTTAATTTCGATTTTGGAGAGCTTGACGGAGGGAACTCGATACTGGGCGCTTAAAAAAGAGAGAAGTTCATCCTCTTTGATATACCCCAGTTTGATCAGGTTTGACTCTAACCGGCCGCCTTTCAACTTCTGCTCTTCCTGCGCCTTTTTCAATTGCTCAGAGGTAATAAAATTTCTTCTTATGAGCAAGTCACCCAATCGTTCCGACAAGTTAGATCCTCCAGCTACGGATGGTCATTTATGAAAACAATGAAACCTTGAAGTCCGATCAAATCAGGATGAATCACTTAAGTGAAAGAAGCAAGATGAGTGCCAATTTTTGACAATTTTTTAAATCTTTGATTTGATTACATTAATTAAGTCTTAGAAATTTTGAACCTTGAGGAGGGGGCTGCCTGGAGGAGTTTCGCTGGTTAATAATTGACCATGCCCTGCTCTTGATTTGGAATGGGGAGCCTGACGATGAAGGAACTTCCTTTCCCGGGTTCGCTTTTAACGGTGATATCACCCTGATGGGCCTCGACGATCCACCTACAGATGCTGAGTCCGAGACCGCTTCCTCCCTGCTCCCTCGAACGGGCCTTGTCAACTCTGAAAAATCGGTTAAAAATCCTCTCCTGATCGTCTTTGGCAATTCCGATGCCTGTGTCTGTAACGATCACCTTGGCGAAATGGACCGGTCTCTTATCGGCCGGAGTCAGAGGATGCGCAGGGGGTTCCGCCTCTTGGGTCAGTGTAATCAGAATGCTTCCTCCCTCTTCGGTATATTTTATTCCGTTTTCGATTAAATTGATAAAAAGCTCCCTCATCCGGAGGGCATCCCCAAAGACATGGATTTCTTCCTGATGATTCGATATTTCGATCCGGATGTTCTTAGGTTGCGCAAGGATCTTCATCTGTTCGGTCAATCCCTGAATGAACCGATTCAAATGGATGTCCTCCTTGTTTAACCGGATCTCACCGATATCCGCTCTGGAGAGGAGCAGGAGGTCTTCGACAATTTTTGACATCCGGTTGATCTCTTCCAGGTTGCTCACCAGGATCTGCTCGTATTCATGGGGCATTCTTTTTTTGCGGAGGGTCACCTCCACCTCTCCCTTGAGGATGGTCAGGGGGGTTTTCAATTCGTGCGAGGCATCCGCGGTAAATTGCTTGATTTGCCGGAAGGAATGATCCAACCTGGAGATCATCTCGTTGAAGGTATCGACCAATCGCGATATCTCATCCTTCACCTTCAGGGTCTGAATCCTCTGGTTCAAATTCCGGGATGTGATCATTCGGGCCGTTTGAGTGATGCGGTCCACCGGCTTCAAGGCCTTATTTGCAAGAAACAGGCCCCCGAGACTGGCAATCATGAGGATCGATGGGACAGTGACCGCCAGGATGACAAAGAGAGTGTTCAGGGCATCTTCCACGTCTTCGAGAGAGGAGGCCACCTGGATTATTTTCGCCACCTGGTTGTTCTCTTTCACGGGGTAGGTAATGATGCGAAGTGGAGTGTTGCCGAAGGAATGAGTGGTTTCGTATGAGATCGAACCATTCGAGGCATTCCGGAGGGCCTGCAGGCTGATGGGGAGCCTGACATTCTTCAAGTTTTCCGACTTCCTTCCGATTCTCCCAGATTCGTCCAGGACCTGGATGAATTTCCCGACTGGCTTTAAATTCATCGCAGCTTCAAGGGTTTGATCGATATTCCCGAAGCCGAATTTATTGAGCGGCGAGGTCGATTCCGTGGCGATTAACTCGGCAAGGGACCTCAATTTATGATCCACGTCGCGGTAAAGACTTCGCGAAAGGGTGAGGTACAGCAAACCGCTGAAGGAGATCAATAGGACCCCGAGGATGAGAACATACCATAGTGTCAGCTTAAACCGAAGGCTTCTGAAATCCATTCGTTCCCTTTTTTCACTCTCCCCGGGACTCTGTTTGGTCAGGGCCTGCCCGGTACCAGGATAGGTTCAGGGTCGATCGGGCGAGAGGATATATCCGACTCCCCGGATGGTATGGATCAATCTGGGTTCGAATCCCTTGTCGATCTTTTTCCTGAGGTAGTTGACATAGACATCGATCACATTCGTCATCGAATCGAAGTGATAATCCCAGACGTGCTCTGAAATCATCGTCCGGGTGAGCACCCGGTTGGGGTTTGTCATGAAATATTCCAATAAAGCGTATTCCTTGCTCGTGAGTTCGATTTCTTTTCCCCCACGCGTCACCTTGTGGGTCACCGGTGAGAGGGCGAGGTCGGCCAATTTCAACACGGGCTCGGCATCCGCCCTCTCGCGCCGTAAAAGGGCTCGGACCCTGGCCAAAAGCACTTTAAATTCAAAAGGTTTAGTTAAATAGTCATCACATCCGGAATCCAATCCTTTTACAATGTCTTCGGTGGAATCCTTTGCGGTGACCACCAGAATAGGAACATTGTTTTTATGGCTCCGAATTTTTCGTAAAACCTCCAGGCCGTCTATTTTAGGAATCATCAGGTCGAGCACAATCAAGTCATAGTCATTAACTTCGGACAGATAAAGGCCGGACTCTCCGTCGTGAGCGGTGTCCACGGCGTAATGCTCTTCCTCAAGGCCTTTCTTAATAAAATTGGCGACTTTAATTTCGTCTTCGACAACCAGAATCCTCATCTTTGATTCCCCGTCCGGGAGGGCCGAATCCATTTACCATTATAAATTGATTATAAAAAAAAGCAATATCTTGGCATTGGAAGCGGATAGACCCCTGGAGTAAGTTATGGTAGAATGATAATGACCTTTTGAGCGTTGCCTGAGGCCGGGGGAGAAGAGATCCTGCTTGAGCCCAAAGGCAGAGGCGAAACCGCTTTCGGAATGAAGGACAGGATGAAACAAAAGTCAAAATTCGGCAGTTCTAAAATGATCCATAAGAATCAATGGGCGAGGAAGCTATTGGTAGTTGGCGGCACGGTTTTTGTCGGGATCGGGATAATCGGGATTTTTTTGCCTGTTTTGCCAACAACCCCCTTTTTGCTTCTTGCGGCGGTTTGCTATGCGCGGAGCTCGGAACGGTTTTATCACTGGCTCCTGAACCACCGTTGGCTGGCAAAATATATTCGGCCTTACCGGGAAGGGAAGGGAATTCCACTCCGGGCCAAAGTGACGGCTATTTCTCTCATCTGGGCGACCATCCTGTCCTCGGTTATTTTCGTCATCCATCCCCTGATCGCTAAGATCGTTTTGATCCTGATCGCTATGGGGGTATCGGTCTACCTCCTTTCCCTTCCAACCTTGAGGCCATAGGGGGGGGGCGGGCATTCTT
The DNA here is from genome assembly GCA_020059605.1 of Deltaproteobacteria bacterium. GTDB lineage: Bacteria > Desulfobacterota > BSN033 > BSN033 > UBA1163 > RBG-16-49-23. Next base: position 2,046 of record JAGVBT010000074.1, on the reverse strand, counting down.
TTTATCATCTTGCAAAGCTCCTTTTTTTTTGGTATGAGATTTCTATGCCGCCGGACAAGGAATTCATAGAGGCTGTTCGATTGAAAATCCAGGCCCTCGTTTCCCTGGAGATTCGTCTCCTCCGGACAGGGCAGGCGTCTCCCCCGGGGATCGTGACGGATGAGATCAGCCATTCGATCGTAGAGACCCAAAAAGAGGTCGCTCAGTTAACCCGGACGATGGGCCGACAAGAGAAGGCCGCCTTTCTCAGGAGGATGGTCCGGAAAGTTGTGGATAAAGAGATCGACCGGGCCATTCGGTTGAGGAAGAACAAGTGCCTTCGTTGCATCCATGCCAGGTTTTATGACCGGCTGGGGGCAGCTTTCGAGACCCTGCCCACAACGGCGCCCTTCGTGCAGGCGATCGGATGTGATCAACTCCGGCCGAGTCTTAGAAAGACCTGCAAGAGATTTATTGAAATCGTCACCGCCCATTCGCTGGAGGACTATCTCAACGAAATGAACTTTCTCTATGAATTTAGGGAGCGGTTCGAACAAATCGAAGAGGTCTGGAAGGAGGATTTGGAGTCTCGCACCAAATAAAGAGGATTAAGTTTCCCCCGGGCGGTCCAGATGGGTTCCATTCTTTTAACCCTTAAAGTTCCGGCTTGTTTCCAAAGGGATCGAGCCAGGTCAGCGGCAATGCTGCTTTTCCCTAAGGCTTGTAAGAGTGTGTTGATGACTTCGGTTTCATCTTTGATATCAATCTTGGGACTGATGATCAAGCTGAGCTTTGTGTACCCATGCTCGTCTTCTTCTTCCAGGAGTTGGTAATCCAGAGGGCTACCCCCAAAATGGGAGGGGAGTATTTCCTCCAGGATATGAATCATTTCACTGCCAATCAGGGTGACTCCTTCCCCTGTCAACTTTCGAAAACTTCGGATATGCCGTAAGTGCTCCGTGAACCCATAATTTTCCAATGGGCAACCGCATGTTCGTTTTTCAACGAAACCATAATCGTCGCTCTCCACATTCAAAAACATTTTTGGCGACGAAGATAAAAGAGCTGTAAAGTAAAAGGCATCCACTTTGATTTCTATTCCAGGCACCACACGCGGAGATTGAATCAGGGCGAGGGAATCCTTTAAAAAGTGAAGATCGTTCCCATCTATAGGATTCCCGCAACCTAATCCGATCATGCCTGCTTCCGAGATGGTATAATGGGGAAACCAGCGAGCACCGCTACGGTCAATCGGCTTCAACTTGGCCGGGGTAGGAGGTTCACCGCCTCCGACAAGGGTTACACGGGTGAGGTCCAACCCGCGCTCCTGAGCAGCGATGCATATCCTGAGCCCTGTGCTCACCCCGGCGCGAATCAGGCAAGCTCCGTGGACTTTTGACATATCAACCGCCCACTGAGCGATGAGAGCCGCCTGATCCAGACGGATCGGCTCGGGCGAGGGGATGGGCACACCAAGCAGTCGTCCCAGGAGAAGGAAATAACGCGTCGCAAGGCGGTTTTTAAGTGGGATGGGGATATCCTGATGTGTAATGGGAGTGAACCATTTTTTTGGAATGCGTCCCATGCGACATCCTAATAATATATGCCAAACTCCACTGGTGTCGGGAAGAATCCCACGCCATAGCGCAATCGGGGCGTCGAGGACTCCGTAGGTGTCGTAAGCGATCATCAAATAAGGAGCATTGTCAGCAATATGGTCCAAATCAATCATCACCCTCGTTCCCGCCCCTGTTGTTCCGCCCGTTTTTGCAGTGTAATACGCACTCAGATAGGGATTGTCAAAATCATGGGGTTTGATGTGGAACACCCGGCCATCCCGGACGATTGGCGTACGGCCTTTGAACTCCTCAAAGGTAACGTAGACGCCAGACTCTTTTAACGTTCGAAGTGTATTTTCCAGCCCTTTGTCCCTGACCATGTTTTCGATATCGCCCATCTCGCAATGGACCAACTTCAGCAGGGGGAGATAAGGACTTTTGGGATAGCCGAAAATCCCCTTTCGGACCAGGCGGAGAAAGTTAATCTCCCTTTCCTCCATTCGCTTCT
>JAGVBT010000031.1 GCA_020059605.1 Deltaproteobacteria bacterium | reverse complement strand
TTCAGTCATTACGCTACTGAGCGGCTGACTAACCTTACTCAGGAGGGCTTCTTTTCCCTCTCGGCAGGCAACCATTGCCAGGTTGCCCTAAAGTGTTACAATACCCATAATTTCAATTTGCATGATAGCAATCTTTATGATCAAAAGAGGAATTGGGGACAGGTTCAACTTAAAGGTCTTCTTCGATAGCCCGAAATAGGAACCCATCGTCTCCTCAAGGAGTCCCAAACCGCCTTTTGCCGCCCCGGAAGGCTCGACACTCAGAGTGACCCCTCCGGAGGGATCGGGTTTCAAAACAGGACGGAAGGATTTCATGGCCCGAAGGGCTGACTTCCAGAGAGGGCCCCTCTCTTTGAAACGGTAACGGAGTCATCTCCATGTAAAAGCTGAGGGATCAGGCCTCAATGGGACATTCATATCGGGAAAAATGGTGAGTCCCGATATTTTTGCGAAGGGTCAAGTCTGCTCTTGGCTTTTGGACTGAGGGGGTTTAAACGATTCCTCCATCCACGACAAGCGTTTGGCCGGTGATATAGTCTGAGTGTTCGGACGATAGAAAGAGGACGGCGCGTGCCACTTCCTCCGGTTTTCCCATCCTTCCAAGGCTGGAGGATCTGATGATCGCTTCGATTTTCTCCTTCGGCATCTTAGAAATCACTTCCGATTCGATTAAACCCGGAGCCACCGCATTCACATGAATATTGAAAGAACCCAGCTCCCGGGCAAGAGATTTCGTAAAGCTGATCACTCCTCCCTTGGTCGCCGCATAATTGGTCTGCCCGGCCGTTCCAAGAATGCCGCTGACCGAGGAGATATTGATGATCTTCCCTCTTTTTTCCGGGATCATTTTACGGATCACTGCCTTGCAACAATGGAAGAGACCGGTTAGATTCGTCTTCATTAAGGAATCCCAGTCCTCATCGCTCATCAGCATCAGGAAGTTATCCCGGATAAGCCCCGCATTATTGACCAGGATATCGATTCTTCCGTATTTAGCAAAGACTCCCTCCACCATCTCCTTGACCTGCTCAAACTGAGTCACATCTGTTTTAAAGAGACCCAGGTTCAGCCTTCTGGATTTGGCTTCATTCAACAGGTCTTCGGCGGTTTCCACGTCCCTCGAGAAGTTCGCCACAACCCTGGCTCCCTCTTCGGCCAGGAGAAGTGAGATGGCTCTCCCGATCCCCTTTGTCCCGCCGGTAACAATAGCCACTCTGTCTTTTAGTAGCATGTTCATCCTCCGATGAAGTGACTAAAGTGATCTAAAGTGTCAGGTGAACTAAAGTTGGAAAGATCCTAAATTGATTAAATCAAACTTTAGACACTTTAGGCACTTGTCACTTTAGTCACTATTTTTTAGTCACTTTAGCTCACTTTTAAGGGTTTGATCCTTGGTTTCTTCATCCTTCCCACCAGCTCCCACAGGGGGCCACGAACGTGAAACCTCCTGATCTGTTCCATCAGGTTTTGCGTGATGTTAATTTCAAGTCCCGGGACAATCCACTGCTTTCTTTCCAGCGCTTTTTCCTTGAGGAAGGCCTCCACTCTCCCCTTTAATGCAGGCGAAATGTAAAAATAAGGATAGATCAGATTCGTATTCTTTTCAATGATCCCCTGGGAAAGGGCGACCTGCTCCAACTCTGTTCCCGGATAGATACGGATGCCTAACATGGCGATGACCGCGGTCGGATTGAGTTGATCCATCAACTGGAAAGATTCTTCAATGGTCTCTTCATTTTCACCGGGACCGCCGATGAGGATGTAGTGGCAGTGGTTCACATCGAGTTTGGAGCAAAGTTGCGAGGCCTGGGCCACCTCTTCGATCGTGAAAGATTTTTTATAACTCTTGAGCATTCGATCGGACCCTGAATCTGTCCCGAATTCAACTCCGACACACCCTGCCTCCTTCATCCACGTTAAAAGGCCTTCCGACAAAAACCCGGGATTGACAAAGGCGCTCCATTTGACCGTCACCTTTCTCCGAACCATCTCACGGCATAACACCTCCGCATAGGAAGGCGGGTAATTGAAAATATCATCAACAAAATAAATATAATCCGCTCCCTGCTCTTGAATAAGATGGCGAATCTCTTCGATCACCTCATTCACTTCTCGAAGCCTGACCTTTTTACCTTCTAAGAGGGGATAGGTGCAGTAGATACAAGAGAACGGACAGCCTCTTTTGGTCTGAAGGTTGAGCATCCCTCCCTCCTTTAGGTAACGCTGTGTCTGAAAAAGGGAGCGATCCGGAGTGGAGAGGGTGGATACCCGAGCCCCCTTGACCATACGAGGAGGAGAATGGCCTTTGACGAGGAGATGGGGGGATGACCTGCCTGACCGGTAGGCAGGGGGGGTGGGGAGATTTTTTTCGAGAGAATTCACCAATCGGAACAGCGCTTCCTCCCCTTCTCCTACAATTCCGAAATCGACGTTCAGATGCCCCAGAAGCTCGTTCGGAGCTAACGAAAAACCCGATCCTCCAATCACCAGCCTTGATGATGAAAGCTGGCGACAGATGGAAATCACCTCTTCCACTTCTTTGAGATAAGAGATGGATGCTGGATAAGTCAGGTTATCTAAGTTTCGAAGGGAGACGCCGATCAGGTCCGGTTCAAACCGTTGAAGAACATGTTTTAAATCGACCCCCACATCCTGAGAAAAACAGAGGTCGATCACTTCAACCGGGAACCCCTTTCCCCTCAATCTCCCGGCGAGATAGGCTAACCCCAGAGGAAAGACTGGAAAGGGCATCCGTTCACGATTGACTGAGATCAGAAGAATTTTCATGGGGAATTTAATTTATTTCCTGCAAATCGCCAATCCCCAATAACCAATCAACAAATACACTCAAAACTCTTTTGGTTATCGGCATCTTGGTGATTGGTGATTATTGGGTTATTGAAATTTGGCTATTGGTTATTGTTCTGGGTTGACTATTTTTGATCCTCCGGATTACATCCATTTGAGCCCCGCGAAGGACGAAATTGGACATCAAAAAGTAAAAAAAATGATTCTTCGGGCCCCAGAGGAGCCGTTTCAGGATCGACCTGGGAGCGCAAATATATTTCTGCGCCCAGAGGTATCCGTCCTGAAGTTCCTGAACGCTCATCCCCTTCGGTTCGAAGACCACATGACTCATATCGTAATGGGACCAGTCTCGATCGAAGATTCGCCCCTCTTTCTCCAGCCGTTTCTCAAGGGGTGTCCCCGGAAAGGGAGTGAGGATGGAGAAGGTGGGAAGTTCGATATTGTTCCCCTGAACAAAATTGACCGTTTTCTTGAAAGCGCTTCGATCATCTCCGTCAAACCCGAAAATAAATGACCCATGGATGCCGATCCCGTGGTCCTGGATGGTCTTCACCCTCTTCGACAGTTCTCCCGCATCCACAAAGCGCTTCGAAACCCCGTCTAAATTCTCCTGGTTCAAAGACTCAAAGCCGATGAAGAGCGAGACACAACCGCTCTCCTGAGCCTTTCGAAGAAGGTCTTCATGCTCGGCGATCTGAACCGTCGTAAATCCCATCCACCTCACCTGATGGCGTTTGAAGATTTCGAAGAGGCCGAGGGCATGGTCTTTTCTCGCGGTCACGTTATCATCGGCAAGAAAAAGATATTCCCCTTTTTTCCTGATGATGGAGGAAAGCTCCCGGTCGATTTCTTCAAGAGGGCGGAGGCGGTATCGATGCCCATTGATCGTAGGCACCGAGCAGAATTCACAGCGGTTGGGACAGCCGCGGGTGGTTTCGATCACTTTGAAAAAAGGGGGGTGCCGTTTACTTAAAAGGTCTCTCCTCGGAAGAGGCATCCCCCTTAAATGGGACCACTCCCGGTTCTTATAAAAGGGTTTAAGCTGTCCGGTTTCGAAGTCCTCGATGACCTGATCGAGCACCCCCTCGGCCTCTCCGATAAAGACAGAATCTGCATGGTCCCTGGCCTCCTCAGGCAGGAGGCTGGGATGGGCTCCTCCAAGAATCACCTTCACCCCTCTTTTCCGAAAACGGTCGGCCACCTCATACGCCCTTTGGATCACACAGGTCAGCCCCGTGATCCCCACGAGATCGGCCTCCGCATCGAAATCGATCTTCTCAACCGCCTCATTCACAATTTTTACCTCATAGGTTTTCGGAAAAAGGGCGGCCAGGAGGGTTAGCCCTAACACGGGAAAGGGGTAGCGCGTGTCATTCGAAAACTTGATCCCTTTTTCCCTGGGGAAGATGAGGAGAACCTTTTTCGATGGCCGAGTTCGGAGTTCGGAGTTCGGGGCCCGGAGTAAAGAACTTAAATTTCTGTATATTCCCTTTTGCATGTCACTTTCTGGATGACTGCCTTCTGTTTTCTTTTTTAGATTCTAAACTATGAAATCTGAGAATTTCCTTCTATACATGACGTCATTCATTTCTGCCCATCCTGATAGCTGATAAATCCTTCATTTCGAACATTTCTCAAAGGTTATGCGAAATTTATTATGTCGCTATGTATAACATCCAAAGAACAAAAGAATTGTCATGCTGAACCAAGTTCAGCATCTCGTTTTATCCTGTGAGTGAGATCCTGAAACAATACTGAAACAAGTTCAGAACAAGGTTCAGGATGGCAGGTCTTGGAAACTTCAAATCTCTTTGGTTAGGATATTAAACTCCGAACTCGTTACTCCGAACCGATCATCAAGATTCGGTTGCTTCCAAGGCCTCTTCGTTGCGTTCTCCCAGACATATCGAAGGATGAGCCTATACGCCATTCGTTTAAAAGGATTCGGGTTGAAGAAGCCGCCCAGTAGAATTTTGGGTTGCGTGTAGTACTTCTTGAGATAGCTCTGCTGAAGGCGATGAACCTCCTCTGAGGATAAGAACTTCGTATCCATCACGGGGTGCATAAAGTCATATTTTCCAAAATCCTGTTCCCGTATCCGTCCGAGTCGCTCTGCCTCCTCAAAGTATCTCGTCCCTGGAAGAGGCGTGGTCATGGTGAGGACGAGGAAATCGCTCTGTCTTTTCACAAACCGGAAGACCTCTTTCAGGGTTTCCTCCGAGTCCTCCCAGTCTCCGAACATAATATTGGCCATCACCATGATATCATTCTTTCTGAGGATATCAATCGCCTTCTGGGCCATCTCCCTCGACTGCCGTTTCTCATACCGGTCGAGCACATTCGGGTGGATGCTTTCTATCCCGAGCATCACCTCGTAGAGACCGAGACGTTTCATCTCCGGAATGAGGTCTTCATCCCGGAGGATGTCCTTGATTCGGGATTGGAACCAGAAATGGATGCGAAGTCCCGACTTTCCCAACTCATCGAGAAATTCTTCCATTCTTCTCCGGCTCCAGTTGAAGGTATTCTCATTAAAGACAAAGAGGCTCTTTCCGTGTTGATGATAGAGAAAAGAAATCTCTTCCACGACCTTCTTGCCGCCTCTCCCTCTCCAGATCCCTTCCCAGAACCTGGTCTCCGAGCAGTAAGCACAGCGGTCCCCACAGCCCCGGCTGGTAGACAGACCGAAGGCCCTCCTTCCCATCCCGTGCCAGTAATAGGCCTCGCTCTCCATGTTGATGAGATGATAGGCGGGAAGGGGAAGAGAGTCTAAGCTTGAAATGGTCGGCCCTCTTCCATTCCGGATGATTTTTCCGTTGTCCCTGTAAGCAACCCCTTGAGCATCCTTTCCATCTTCTCCGCTCCACAATTTTTTCAGAAGTCGGGAAAAGACGATTTCGCCTTCTCCTAAAACGATGTAGTCCAGCTCCTTCACTTCCTGAAGGATGGTTTCCGCCATTAATGTAAAATGACTTCCTCCTGCTACAATAACGGATTGAGGAGAAAGCCTCCGGCAGAGATAGAGGGTTTGAATCGCCTCGGGAGAAAGACTCGTGGCGGAACAGGTAATGCCGATGATCTCGGCCTTCGATGCGGAAACGAGGGAGGCCAGGTCTCTCCAGGGATGTTGAAGCGTGGTGGCATCGACGACCTTCACTTCCACGCCCTCCCTCTCGAGATAAGCCGCTAACTGGAGAAGTCCAAAAGAGGGCGCCCACATCCGGAGTCCCGGAAAGAGCCTGTGAGGAGGATCAATCAGAAGAACCTTCATGTTTTTCTGTAGCGTCCCCATTTACTGGGGGCGTCTAAAGTCTCCGTGAGCACTAAATGCCGACGCTACATTATCTTTCTGTAGCTTTCTGTAGCGCCCCCATTTATTGGGGGCGCAGATTTTCGTTCCAACAATGTCGGAACGCTACCTTATCTATGAAATGGAGGAGGATTTAGATATATCTCTTTATCTCGGCTTCAAACCATTTACTAAATGGGTAATCTTCCGCTCTTTCTATAAGACCCTTTCTTACAGGATTATTTATAATATACTCAATAACCGCTTTTAACCCTTCCTCTGCTCTAATGATATGGTCAAAAGCAGACCGTTGCCATACTTTCTCAAAACCTTTCATTTTTCTAAAAATGGTGGTTGTTCTCCCTTTAAAAGTATTAAAAAATTAGATAGGGAAAGATTCGATTCGCCTGGAGATATGACTACATGAAGGTGATCAGGCATTAAGCAATAGCATAGGATTTTAAAATTAAGGTCTTTTATTGTCTTCAAGAGTTCATCGATCACTAATTTTCCATTAGACTCTGAATCAAAATATTTTTCTTTATTATACGTACAAATGGTTACATGGACAGGCCGGTCTTTTGAGTAATCATAGCTGTAAAGCCTGGTTGAACGGCTTTTTCCCCATGTTTTATATTTTACTCTATCTTTTATTTCCATTGCTGTAGCGCCCTCATTTATTGAGGGCGCAGGTCTGCGTCGGCAATAAATGCCAACGCTACTATACCTCCAAATACTTCCTCATCTCTTCGATTCTTTCAAACACCTCCGGGGGCACACGATAGAGGAGATTTCCTTTAAAGTCGGTGAGCACATGGGTTGTTGAGCCTGTGGCCAGCACGCTTCCGCTTTTTTGAGAAAGAATCCGATAATGAAAGATCAGTTTGGCGACTTCCGTTCTTTCCATCGTCGTCTGAATGATGAGCAACTCTCCAAAAGCGGCCGGGAGTTTATAGTGACAGGTTAACTCCACAACCGGCGCAAGGAGATTTTTCTCCTTCAGTTGAACGGGGCCGATCTGAAACGTTTCGGTCAGCTCATTGCGGCCGACCTCAAACCAACCAACGTAATGACCATGCCACACCATGCTGTAAGCATCGACTTCATGGAATCGAACTCGCAAAATGGTCTCATGGTATTTCATTTTGTCCTTTTTTCTATTTCTATGCAGCTCTGAACCAAAAATATTTTCCCTAAAACCAATCCCCCGCAGAAAAGGTTTCCACATCCCGGTTGATCCAGCGGATCAGTTTCGAAAGTGTGCTTCCCTGTCCGACTTCGACGAACCGGCCCACCCCCTCCCGGATGAGCCTCTCCACACATCGATCCCAATAAACCGGCTGCCCGATTTCCTGCGATAGGAAACCCTTAATCTCCTCGGTTTTCAGCAGCCCGACCGTCCAGTGATTGAGGAGAGGATATTTAGGCGATCGAATCTCTATGTCATTCACAAGACCGTCGATCTCCTGACGCAATCCCGAGAGGCGTGGAGAATGGAGGGCGACGTTGAAGCTAAGCCGGCTAGCGGAGATGGCCTTTTTTGAAAGGGCAGAGGCAATGGCTTTCTCCACTCCGACCTCATCGCCCGAGATGACGAAATGCTTCGAGCCGTTATAATTGGCAATCGAAATAGAATGATCCTCAAGTTCCTGGCAGACTGTTGCGATTTCTTCATAGGTCAACCCGATAATGCTTCCCATGGTTTCACGGGAAGAAGCGCTTTCCCTCTCAAGTAGCCTTCCAATCGATTCGGTGAGAAATAGGCCCTCCTCAAAACGGATCGCTTCAGCGGCCGCCAGCGCGGCGTAAACCCCCATGCTGTGTTCCGCCAGGATATCGGGGACCCACCCTTCCGCCTGTAGTCGAAAGAAGTGGAACATGGAAAGGAGATAGGTTGCCATCTGCAGCTTCAGGTTTACCCCCGCCTCTTCTCTTTTGAAACAAAAATGGATCAGGTCGAAATCGGTTTGGCGAGAAACATTCTCCAGCCATTCTGCAAAGCGCGGATCCCGGTTCAAAGAATGGCCTTCGTTGAAGATCGGCCTTTCCTGCAGCTGGCCGGGGAAACAAAACGCCGTTTTCCCCATCAGAGGGTCCTTTGTTGATCCAGGACATATTGAGCCATCGTCCTGACGGATTGAAACACTTTTTTCCCCACCTCCGCATCCGGAATGATGACACCGAACTCCTTCTCCAGACCCAGGACCAATTCAAGGGCATCGATCGAATCCAGGCCAAGTCCTTCGCCAAAGAGGGGAGCGTCGTTCTCGATCATTTCAGGGGTCAAATCAACCAGCTTCAGCCTTGTGATAATGAGTTGCTTGAGTTTCTCGATCAGTTCGCTGTTCACCTCTGCCATGCTTCTCCTCTCTCTTAACTCGTTTCGGATAAGTTCTGTTCCGGGTTGCGGGTTTCAGGTTAAAAAGAGTAACTCGAAACCCGAAACACGAAACTATCTTTCCCAGAAAGAATAAAAATTATACCATTGATCTGGGTATTTTTCGATATACTCTTCAAATTTCTTAATTAACGCTTCCATCCCTTTTCGGATGGCTCCCTCCCGGTCCTCTCTCAGGACCGGATCGAAGCGGATCGGAGATTCGATGATGCCCCGATATTTCCGGCTTTTTTCCATAACAACGAATACAGGGAGCACCAGTGCGCCGGTCGCCATGGCAAGAAGGGCCACGCCGATGGGAAAGGAGGTCTTTTTCCCGAAGAAGTCAAAAAGCATCGTCTTTTGAGATTCGATCCGGTCTCCCAGCATGGCCACAATCTCATTCTGCCTTAACGCATTGACCGCGCCAATCACGGCTAACGGAGAATCGTTCTTCGGGTCAATATAGATGTTCCTGATCCCCCTTCTCCTCCTCATCTCCTCCCGAAATGATTTAATATCCCGGTCCCTTTCATCAAGGGTAAGGACATTGAGCTTGCCCCCTTTAAAAGCGAAGAGAAGACCGCCCAGTTCCCAATTCCCGAGGTGGGGCGTGATGCAGATCACCCCCTTCCCTTCCTGAAGGGCTTCGATGATGTGGTTTCCTCCAATCTCCTCTTCCACCCATCTCTTTTTATTTGCAGGTCCAACGCGGTGCATCACCATGTAGTCAAGAAGGTACTGGCCATAATTCTGAAAAGTTTTCCTGGTGAGAAGTCTGATCTTTTCTTTAGACCATCTCCCCTGGCTCACTCCTTCGATATTGCTTCGCACATATCCCCTTCTCTTCGGCATGAGAAGGCAAAAGAGGTCTCCTATAACAACGCTGAAAAACCTCTGGGCCGATCTTGGGATGAGCGTTGAAAAGAACTGAAATAGAAAAAGGTATATGAATCGATTGAGGCTCCGATGATGACGTTCATCCATTTTTAACCCCGGTCGACCCTACGGCTTTCCGACTCCGGGACCGGAAGACTTTCGGTACTTTTCACAGAGGTCGCCCCAGCAGGCCTCCACCCGTTGATCGATCAGGAGCTCGATGACCTCGCATTGGTTTCCGCATTCACTGCATTCAAATCCCCGGGTGGAACAGGGTTTTTGGGATAGCTCAAATCCTTTAAATTGAGTCCTGATGGGTCCGGCTCTCTTCACCAGTTTGGCCGCGCCCACCGCGCCCATCAGGCGGAAATGTTCCGGAATGATCAGACCGGTTTCCAGTTCTTCCTCGAAAGCCTTTCGTATTCCCTGATTGGCAGCCACTCCTCCTTGAAAGACAACCGGGGGAAGCAATTCTTTTCCGCGACAGACATTGTTCAGGTAATTTTTGACCAGAGAGTTACAGAGGCCTCCCACGATATCCTCAATCGAATGGCCAACCTGTTGTTTATGAATCATGTCCGTTTCTGCAAAGACCGTGCAGCGTCCGGCAACCCGGACCGGGTGTTTCGCCATCAGGGAAAGCGTTCCGAACTCTTCGATGGAAATCCCGAGGCGTGCGGCCTGCTGGTCCAAAAAGGAGCCTGTCCCTGCGGCACAGACCGTATTCATGGCGAAATCAACAACCACTCCGGCCCTCAAGAGGATCACCTTGGAGTCCTGCCCCCCGATTTCGAAGATGGTCCTGGCTTCGGGAAACTGGTCGATCACAGCGATCGAATGCGCCGTGATCTCATTCTTGACCACATCCGCTCCCACAAGGTAAGCGGCAAGATGCCTGGCGCTGCCGGTCGTCGCCACTCCACCGATGTAGGATCCTCTGCTTAATCGAGAGGAGATGATTTCCAGTCCCTGCTGGATCGCCTCGAGAGGGCGGCCGTTGTTTCGAATATAGGTGTCGGCGAGGATTTCATTCTTTCCATCGATTACAACCATCTTTGTGGTGATGGAACCGACATCAATGCCTAAATAGTTTCCCATAATTTTTAAACAGTGACTAAAGTGAACTAAAGTTGAAAGTGAGCTAAAGTGAGTGAAAAGTTTCTGTCACTTCCAACCAAATTTTCTCCGAACTCCCTACTCCGAACTAATATTTTCTTTGCTCCAAGACATCTTTAAAGGCTTCCAGCCTTGTGGTCAGACCCTCCCTTCCCGAATGTTCATCGAGAGAGAGGATGAGAAAGGGGATCGGGGTTCCCCCTCTCAACTTCAACCTCCTCCTGACAAACTCCTGAAGAAGGGCATCGATCCCACACTTAAAAGAGGTGAGAAAAACCACCCCATCCACTCCTCCGGAGAGGAAATAAAACAGGGAGCCCACAATCTCCCTCCCCGAGGACCAGTAAATTTCCTTTGATAAATCCGAAACCTGTGCATCAATCTCTTTCTCGGAAAGACCCTCCGGGGTGATGATCCTCATCCCCAGGTTTTTGGCAAATGAAAGAATATCCTTATTCACATCCGTATCGAACAGATTGTATGGGTGGCCGACAAAGGCCACCCGGAAGGGTTTCTTTGGGGTCTCCGTTGGCTCAGGGGGGGGGGCGAGATGAAAAACTTGTTCCGAGGGAAGCCGGTTGACTCGATCTTCCCATCCTTGTTGAAAACTCACAAAGCATTTTTCCGCCCTTTGAAAAGCCCTTTTTCCTTCCTTTTCCGTAGCGCCCAGCCGTTGGCCGCTCCTCAGAAAGGATCGAAGCATCGAATGTTCCCTCACCCGGAGATCGATCGTCTCATCGAGGATGGAAACACTTTCCTCCATGGCCAAGCGGACAATATCCGGAGCCCCCCTGAATTTTGGACACATGATAAAAGACCGATGAAGGCTGACCAGCCTCGGGACAAAAAGGTGATCCGCCCTGTCTTTCAGATCCATGCAATGGGTGAGAAGAAGCTTCATGGGAAGGCAACTGTCTTCGAGATAGCGAAGCTCCCCTCTCCTTCCCAATCCGCCGGAAACGATCACCCTCCAGCCCAGCTCTTCGAAAAAAACTTTCCAGAGTGGGAAATAACGATAATACATCAGGGCTTTGGGAATACCGATGCGGCCTTTCTCTTCCATTGTAACATCTCAACGAAGGCCTCGAGCAGGGTCTGGACACGGCCTTCGATCTCCTGTTCATCCAGGACAAGGGTCAGGATGGGAATGTCCCGATCCTTACTCACCCGCGTTAAAACGCCCGAGGCAGTGGTCTCAGGCATACAAGCAAAAGGCATGAGATGGACCACTCCATCGAACCCTTCCCGGGATCGGAGGATGGCTTCGCCGACGGAGAGGTTGCACTCCGCACCCACATCATAACCTAAGTAGGCCTTCGATGCCTCGAAGAACCGCATCCTTTCCGAGGCCTGACCAGCCTTGTTCTTTCGGAGGCTTCTCAGAATATGGGTCGAGAACCATGAGCTACGGGTCACTTCTGCTCCCAGCTCGCCCAATTTCTGTTCCACTCCCCGGTTGATATGGGGATCCATCACCGTATAGAGTTCTCCCACGATCGCGACCTTAAAAGGGGCCCGGGACACATCCTGTTCCGTTTCCTGAAGCGAGAGCGTTCCCCTTTGCAATGCCTCAGCAAGCGTTCGCAGGCTTCGGGCTTCATCCACCCAGGCCAGCGCCTTCTTTAACCGCTTCTGGGTCTCCCCTCTTTTCACCTCTCTCGGCCTGACTTTCATCGCCAGTTTTTCCAGCGACTCGCAGGCCATCATCTTTTTCCATCCCATGCGGAGTCCGTAAGGAAAGAGAAGGATATTCTTCCAGGTCAGCTCCTTCTTCAATTCCTTTGTCTCCTCGTAATTCTTCCAGATCGCCCGCCAGGTCAACCGGGGCGGGATCGTCAGCCATCGGTAATGGAGGCCCATATCTTCGAGAATCACCTTCTGAACGAGGTCATAGAGCCCCAGGCGGCAGGGAGGACCGCTTCCGACCATGACGATCGTATCGGCTCCCCTCTGCAGGGCTTCAATGAAATTACCAAGGATGATCTTAAAAGGAAGGCAGAGGCATTCGTTCGAGTGTTGAACACCCAGGGTCAGTGTTTTCCGGCTGGTCTCAGGAGGAACGACAAAAGGAATTCCGGAGGTCTCTGCAATCGTCTTGCAGAAGATATGCATCGTACCCAGATGGGGGAAAGTGACCTTCATCCATGTTAACCCCGTAGATGCATGAAATCTCTACCTTTGAAGTTTTAAAACCTTTCTGATCGATGAAGAATCCATATCTAACGGATATCCATTCAGCAACGGGGCGAACCTGCAGCCTTTTTCTCTTTTGGGGGAGATTGATCGATACTATTTTCAATCTTCTCCTTCCACGCCTCTTCAGCCATCTTCCGGTAGGTTTTTGAATAGGCATCAATAGCCGGAGACAATTCCGTAAAAAATCCTTCTGCTCCCTCATGGGTAAAGTATTTGGCAAATTTAAGGGCAAACTCTTTCCCGTGCTCGGGATGATCGATCAGTGGACAGTTGATGAAAAGGTTTTCCGAAAAAGGCTGTCTGGAACGGATCTCCCGGAAAAGAGGGGAGTTAAGGGCCTCCATCAGAGGTTTCTCCTTGATGTTGTCATAAGCGAAGTGGCAAAAGACACAGGGTTCCAGATCGCCCCGGGCATTGACATGGAAGTATTTTCTCCCCCCGGCAATGCATCCCTCGGTAAGGCACCCGTCATTCCAGAAGTCCACCATCAGAATTGGCTTCGTCGCCCTGAAATGGGCAAACCGCTCCCGTATCCATGCCCTCTGTTCAGGACTTGCCATAAGGCTGAGATCTGCATTGCGACCGATCGGGATATAGTGAAAGTTCCATAGGAAAATGCATCCCTTCTCTACAAGATAATCGATGAAGGCATCGCTTCCGATCGTCTCCGAATTTCGTATGGTCTGGGTGGTTGAGATGGCGAAGAAGATGCCTGCTTTCTTGAGCAAGTCCATCACGTGAACGACATGGTCAAACCGTCCTTTTCCCCTCCTGATATCGGTCTCTTCTCTGAGACCTTCGAGGCTGATTGCCGGGACGACATTGCCCAATTCTACGAAGCGCTCGACCATTTTCTCATTGATCAGGGTGCCATTCGTATAGACCTGGAAAATGGTGTCCTGATGTTTCTCGAAGAGATCAAGGAGATCCTTTCTCAAAAAAGGTTCTCCGCCGGTAATGATCACCAGGTAGATGCCCATCTCTTTGCATTCCCCCACCAGGCGGTCAATCACCTCAAAAGGAAGCTCGTCTTGGATCGAATAGGAGCCCGAGTAACAGCCAAAGCAGTTCAGATTGCATCGCATCGTGGGACTGATCAACATCGCATTGGGTGGTTTAAACCCTCTCTGTTCTTCAAAGGCCTTTCTGCGGTTGGTCCCCACCAAAAGCTGGTTGATGATGAAGTTGTTGATCATTTTCTTCCGGTGGTGAGGGTGAGTCTCCTTGAGAACCCTTCTTGCAATGGTCAGGGCCGGATGATCAATCTGGAACAGGGTGCGAATCCATCGGATCTTTTCGCGGTAGGATTCTTTCTTGGGAATCTTCTCAGCGAGGTAGGTGAGACGGATCAAATTTTCTTTTGAAGCATTGGCAAGGAGGGAAAAGGCCGAAGTCGTAAATTTTTCGATGGAGTAATATTTCGCCTTCTGATAAAAATCCATCTTTTTCACCGGTGAAGACTTCGAAGAAAGAGTTTGCAGACCAGCCAGGTATCGGTCACAGGCCTGAAATGACTGGAAACCGTACCATCCACCCACGTGATCTTAATAGGAACAGATAACACACGGAACCCCCTTTTGCAAGCTTTGATCAGGAGTTCCAGTTCCATCTCAAATCCGGTGGTCGATAGGGAAACCTCCCTCAGGACATTGGCCCGGATCAACCGGAATCCGGACTGGCTATCGGTGATATCGCAATGGCAGAGGCGGCTAACCGCCCTGACTCCGAGGCGGTTCCAGAACCGCCGGAGGAAGGTCATTCGATCGAATTCCCCTGCCCGAGAGGCAATGAGAATGTCGGGCTGAACGCTCTCAAACGCTTCGAGGAGGAATGGAATCTCGGAGGGGTCATGTTGCCCATCCGCATCAAGCGTGATGACCAAGGAGTAATGTCTTCGCAGGAGATAGGCGAACCCGGTTCGAAGGGCCGCTCCTTTTCCAAGATTGCGGGGGTGCTCCAGGACACGGGCTCCATAGGCCATTGCGATGTTGCGTGTCCCATCCGTGGATCCATCGTTCACCACGAACACATCAATCATGAGGGATCCCGCCTTTTCGAGAACATAGCCGATCATGCTTTCGGCATTATACGCAGGAATGAGAATGCAGATCTTCTCCAAAAAAAACCTCTCTCAATGGGGCAAACTCAAATTCGTCAAGGAGCCGGACCATCCGTTCCTCCGTGGTTTTGATTTTCCCATAACAGACGAACTTTTTGATCAGGGGAAGGGGAAGGGGGGGAGGAGATGGATCGAAGTCGGAAGGATGGCAGAAGAGAAGAGCAGGATAGCCAAGGCGGTTGCGCTCGATGATCGTCTTCCGGATGCTTCGGTAGGGAAAAATTCTCAATCCCCATCCGCCTCCGATGGGAAGATTCCCGAGGAAAGACGGCATCACCAGCGGCGGAAATTCCTTGATCTTGCCGTAGGGAGTGGTAATGACGTAAGGCTGGGTCGGAGCGTCCGGAATCCCGATGAAACGGAGCGGGGCAACGCTCGAATCGTAAAGGAATCCACTCCGGGCCAAAAGGTCGAGCGCCCAGGTGGAGTTTCTCGCTCCCTTGCCTGCCTTCGCAATAAAGCGTGCTTCGGCGGGTTCCGCCTGTTCCAGGGCTCCACAGATTGACCACTCGGGCGCACGATAGCCGATGACCTTTTCTCCTGTCATTCTTTCCAGCAGGCTCTTCGACCGTAAAAGATCCTCGCAAAATTCTTCCTTTGCCTGTTTATAGACTTGAAGATGACCGTACCCGTGGGAAGCGACCTCATGGCCTTCCTGATGGATCATTTTCACGGTTCCCGGCGTTCTTTCCGCGGCATACCCGAGGACAAAGAAAGTGCCGCGCACCTTAAACCGGGAAAAAAGGCCGAGGATCTTCTCCAGGTTGGAGAGAACCCGGCTTTCACATCGATCCCAGGAAGAACGGGGGAGGATCGATTCGATATCGCAGATATGGTACCAGTCTTCGACATCCACCGTTAATATATTCTTGATAGCCATCTTACCAATCGCCCATGTCTCAGGCCGATTTATTATAACCCAAATTGGGGGATTTTCTAAAATACTTCTTTTAACCGTTTGGCTTACAATGTGTCATCTTACTAAGGAGTCCATAATTGGAAAGACATATCCCTTACCGTTCACCCTGAGCTTGTCGAAGGGTGTGGTATCCTGCCGTTCATGCTTCGACAGGCTCA